>CALRZR010000135.1:0-20111 GCA_943372705.1 Opitutus sp. GAS368
GCGGCGCGGACCGCCCCCCCCGCTCCTTCTCAAATCTCAAATCCCAAATCTCCAATCCCGGCAGCCGCCACCGGCACCCGCCAAACGCGCCGCAAGATGACCCCGCTGCGTCAAAAAATCGCGCAGCGCCTCGTCTCCGCCCAGCACGAAGCCGCCATGCTCACGACCTTCAACGAGGTCGACATGTCCGCCGTCATGGCCCTCCGCGCCAAATACCAGGACGACTTCGTCAAGAAGAACGGCCTCAAGCTCGGCTTCATGTCCTTCTTCGTGAAAGCCGTCGTCCACGCCCTCCGCGAAGTCCCCGGCATCAACGCCCAAATCGACGGCGATACCATCGTCGAGAATCACTACTACGATATCGGCGTCGCCGTCTCCACCGAGAAGGGCCTCCTCGTCCCCGTCGTCAAAGACTGCGACACCCTCGGCATGGCCGCGATCGAGTCCAAAATCGCCGACGCCGCCAAGCGCGCCCGCGACGGCAAAATCACCCTCGCCGACCTCGAAGGCGGCGTCTTCACGATCACCAACGGCGGCACCTTCGGCTCCCTCCTCTCGACACCCATCATCAATCCCCCGCAAGCCGCCATCCTCGGCATGCACGCGATCAACGACCGCCCCATCGCCGTGAACGGCCAAGTCGTCATCCGCCCGATGATGTATATCGCCCTCAGCTACGACCACCGCCTCGTCGACGGCAAACAAGCCGTCACCTTCCTGGTAAAAGTAAAACAAGCCATCGAAGACCCCACCCGCCTCGTCCTCGGCGTCTGATCAGTCTTTCAATCTCAGTCACGGAGAGCACCGAGCCCAGACACAGAGTTCACCGAGAAATTCTCTGAACTCTGTTTCCTCCGTGTCCTCTGTGTCAGAGCTCCGTGCCCTCTGTGGCTAAATAAAATGTCCTCTCCCGCTCCCTCTTCCTTCGACCTCATCGTCATCGGCGCCGGTCCCGGCGGCTACGTCTGCGCCTTCCGCGCCGCCCAGCTCGGCCTCAAGGTCGCCCTCGTCGAGAAACGCGCCACCCTCGGCGGCACCTGCCTCAACGTCGGCTGCATCCCGAGCAAAGCCCTCCTCGCCTCCTCCGAGCACTACGTCTTCGCGAAACAACACGCCGCCGAACACGGCGTGAAACTCGGCTCCGTCGAACTCGACCTCGCCACGCTCCTCAAGAAGAAGGACACCGTCGTCGCCAAACTCACCGCCGGCGTCTCCCAACTCGCCAAAGCCCGCAAAATCACCGTCCTCACCGGCACCGCGAGCTTCGTCTCTGCCAACACGATCCGTGTAGCGGCGAGCGCCAGCGAGCCGACCGAGCTCACCGCCAAAAACATCGTCATCGCCACCGGCTCCGCCCCGGTCGAACTCCCCTTCATGAAGTTCGACGGCGAGACCGTCGTCTCCTCCGACCACGCCATCAATTTCTCCTCCGTGCCTCGCCGCCTCGTCGTCGTCGGCGGTGGCGTCATCGGCGTGGAACTCGGCTCCGTCTGGTCCCGCCTCGGTGCCGAGGTCACCGTCGTCGAGTTCCTCCCCAATATCATCGCCACCTACGACGCCGACATCATCCGCAACTTCACGCGCATCATCCAAAAGCAGGGCCTGAAAATCGAAGTCGGCGCCAAGGTTACCGGCTACGCCAACGGCATTCTCACCGCCGAACGCGGCACCGAGAAACTCTCTTTCCCCGCCGACAAAGTTCTCGTCGCCGTCGGCCGCCGTCCGTTCACCGATTCCCTTAACCTCTCCGCTGCCGGCGTCCAACTCGACGACAAGAAACGCATCAAAGTCGACGCCCACCTCCAGACCACCGCCCCTGGCGTCTGGGCCATCGGTGACGTCGTCGCCGGCCCCATGCTCGCGCACAAAGCTGAAGAAGACGGCGTCGCCGTCGCTGAGTGGATCGCCGGCAAACCCGGCCACATCAACTGGGACCTCGTTCCCGGCGTCGTCTACACCGACCCCGAAGTCGCCAGCGTCGGCCTCGGCGAAGATCAGGCCAAAGCCGCCGGCCTCGCCGTCAACATCGGCCGTTTCAACTTCGCCGCCAACGGCCGCGCCATCGCCGCCGATGCCACCGAGGGCTACGTGAAAATCATCGCCGACGCCAAGACCGACAAAATCCTCGGCGCGCAGATTCTCGGCCGCAACGCCGGTGAACTCATCAGCGAGATCGTCACCCACATGGAATACGGCGGCAGCGCCGAAGACCTCGCGCGCACGATCCACGCCCACCCGACGATGAGCGAAGCCGTCAAAGAAGCCGCCCTCGCCGTCAGCAAGAGCGCCCTCCACGCCATCTGATTTCGACCCGCCGCCCCTTCCGTTTTGCGCGGTGGGGACGTCGTCACGATACCACGGGCGCCGCGCAGGCGCAGGTCCGCTTCCGCGACGTATCAACTGCGCTCGCCGAGCAGCTGTTCGACCGTCCAACGACTGGTCTTCGCGATCGCGATCAGCGTATCGACCATCTCTGACGCCTCGAAGGGCAACGCGACCCCGCTCCGCTTCAGTTCCTCCCACGCGATGTAGTTGGACTCCCGCAGCGGCGCCAAAATGGATTTTCCGAGCGTCTCCGACGTCGCCATGCCGGCCTGCACGATCACATGCGCGACATGCACTACCGAGACGCCAATCACGTGCTCTTGGTCGGTCACGAGTGCCGGATTATGATGCGCCGCCGCCGCCGCTTTCGGAAACGCCGATACGGCCATCGCCTGCAGCATCTCCGGGCCTGCCGCGTAGTGGTCCACGCCGAAAAATAGCCGCTCTACGTCGGCCAGTTGCGCGTCGCCGTCCTCGGAAACTGCGAGGGCCAACGCATAGGCGCCCGGTTCGCCTATCGCGAAAAACCATCGGCCCGCATCATGCGCCAGGCCTCCTGCGGCCAGCAGGTGTTCGTTCGCCAGCTTTAGAAGCCGGCCGACTTCAAATGCCAGCAACGCAACCGTCAGCGAATGCAGAAACAGCGGGCGCAAATTCAACATGCTGTCCCTCGGCAATCCGTTCACCACCCGCGCTGCGGTCGCCATCACCACAACTTTCGCGATCCCGTGGTGCCCGATCACGCGCAGCATCGCCGATTCCGAATCGAGCGCGTGGGTCGTTCCCGTCACGTGGTCCAGCACCGCTTTGAAGTTGGCGGTAAAGCCGCGCGTCTCGCGCACGATCCGCGCCGCGTCCTGCAAACTCAGCTTCGGGAGGTCGTCCAGCAGGCGCAGATTGGCCGACACCGTCGAAAAAGGCGGCGTAATCGCGATCCGCATCATCCCCGTGCGGCGTTGCTCCTCGGTGAGCAACGGGCTCTTCAGAATTCGTCGCAATTGGGGTCCATACTGCCAGAGCGGTTTGCTGATGATATCGCGCACATACGTCGCGGCATCGGACGCCGCGGGCACCGGCACCACCGCCACCGGTTTCGCTACCGCGGTCTTCGTCTCCGTATTCCGGGCCACCGAATCCTCCATGTTCATCATCGCCAGCATCCGGTGCCGGATCATGTGGAGAAACGATTCGATCCCGCGCAACCCCTCGACCGCCGCCACCACGTCGCCGTTTTGGATATGCCCGCGGATGCTACTCACCACGCCCTCCGCCACGAAGATTCCCACGGATCGGCACCGTTGTTCGATATTTGAGAGGGCCGCAAACAGATGCGGATCATTCGGATTCGTGAGGCGCTTTTTCGCCGTGAGCAGGCTTTCTTCGATCGTGCGGCTCGCCAGCGCGAGCAGGCCGTTGTAATCGGGCACCGAGAGTTTCAGACGTTCACAAAGCGTCTCCGCCGGCTCCATCACTTGCGCCGTCCATTTGGATTCCACCGCCTTCTTGATCTCCTGCATCAGGACGTCCCCCTGATACGGTTTCATGTGCAGGCTCTGCACGCCCAGCTCCACGTAGCGGATGATCGAACTCCGCTCGGTATGCGCCGTGTATACGATCACCGGCAATCCGCGGTAGGCCGGGCTTTGCCGCACCATCCGCAAGAACTGCCACCCCCACTCGTTGCCCAATTGGTTGTCGAGCACCACCATATCCACCAGCACGTGCTCCTGCAGCTTGTCCCACGCCTCCTGCGTTGAACGGGACGCGACGATCTGGTGCCCGAAATTGGCAAGCACCCGCTCCACCACTTTGTGGCTGAGCGCATCATCTTCGAGAACTAGAACTTTGGCCATAAGGGGAGACCTCAACGAAACACCCACCACCACCGCGGCCAAAAGGCGCGGCGTGGTGAATATACGCAGGGTCATAGACGCTATCGGACAGCCCCGTCGCAACTTGATCGGAATGCCAAAATTCTTTGCCCCTTGGGCCCCCTGCCCGCCTCCAAATCACCCTCGCGCGTAGGAATACTCACCGGGACACCAAATTTGCCCCACCCATTTTCCACATCGACAGCCCCGCCCTCGATGAAACCTCGCCGCGGCCTTCGCGGAAGCGCGCTACCACCGCCGCGCGCCCACCAGAACGCTCACTTTGTCGCTACCCCGCCTTCCGCACGGTCGGTCCCTCGACCCACTTCGCCGGAATCGTCGTCGTCGTCGGCCACGCGGGCACGCCGAGTTCGTTGCGCTGCAGTTGCGCGATGAGCAGTTCCACCGCGCGCGCGCCTAGTTCGCGCGGTTGCTGGTCGAGCCCGGCGCAGGGCCGCGTTTTGTAGAGCAGATTCAGGCTCACGAAGCCGTGCGTCTTCGGCACACTCGCGCCACACGCCTCCATCCAGTCGATCACCTCCGTGAAATGGCTCAGCACCACATCGGGTTGGTAGCGACGAAACCACGCCATAAATTCTTCCCGATCCTTCGTCGGCGTAATGAGCATCGGGACGCGCTCGATCTCCGGACGCGTTTCCTGAAACGAGCGAAACCCCGCGCTGAAGCGGTGCTGCGTGCGCTCGTCGCGCCCTTTCTCCACAAAAAATCCCGGCCGCCGGTAGCCGCGCTCCGCCAGTTGCGCGAGCAAGCCAATCGTCGAGCGGTAGTGGTTACAGCACACGCAGTGCAACGCCGGCCGCTCGATGATGTAGTCCGTGTAAACGCCCGCGTAGTGCGACCAGTCCAGCGCCGACCAATCCGGCGCATACCACGAGGGCAACACGAGCACGCCGTGGATGCCGCGCGACTGCAAAATCCCGTCGAGCCGCGGCAGCGTCATCTCCGCCGGATTCACGACAAACTCCTCCAGCTTGAAGCCGAGTTCCGCCGCCCGCGCCCGCCCGCCGTGCAACAGCTCGTGATGAAACACCCCGTGCGGATCGCGCCGTTGCGGCTCGAAAACATCCACCGCCGCCAGCACCCCGCGAAACGTCCCGCCGCGCGAGCGCCGCAGTTCCGACATCACCGCCGCCGCGAGGGGATTCCGTTTGTAACCCGCTTCTTTCGCCGCCTTCCGGATGCGCGCCGCCGTCTCCGGGTCCACGCGTCCCTTGTTCCGCAACGCATCCGACACGGTGGTATGCGAAAGCCCGAGACTGCGGGCCAGTGAGCGAACGGTGGGGGCGGAGGCGGACTTCACGGCTGACGGTAAGGCTACCACCCCCCGCGCGAACGCAAGCCCGCGCTTTGCGCGCGCGTCTTGCACCGTCGCCCGTGCAGTGCGTCACTCCCGTCGTGCGTTTCGCCCTTTCCCTTTCCGCTCTTCTCCCGGCCCGCCGCCTCGCCTCGCTCGCGCTCGCCAGCCTGCTGCTCGTCCTCACCGGCTGCGCCTCCGTCGAAACGCGCAAAGTCGTCGACCTTTCCCGCTTCAACAAAATCTACGTCGAGCACCGCCTCACCGACGACCGCCGCGTCGACGAAATGATCGTAAAGGAGCTCACGCGCCTCGGCTATCAGGCCTCGCACGGCCCGCTCACGATGCTCCCCGATCACACCGACGCCGTGCTCACCTACGAGGATCGCTGGGAGTGGGATTTCAAAACCTACCTCATCGAGCTCACCGTCAACGTGCGCACCGCCCGCACCAACAAGAAACTCGCCGACGGCCGCTTCTACCAGCCCACCCCCAACATGAAGCCGCCCGCCGAAGTCGTGAGCAAAGTCATCGTGCCGCTCTTCGCGAAAAAGTAGCGCCGCGCGCGCCCGCCGCGCTCACTTCCGCGATTTCAGAAACGCGACGAGATCCGCCAATTCCTGCTTCGTCAGCACCGCGTCCATGCCCGGCGGCATCGGTGAGGCGGTCCCCGGTTGCACCGCCGCCACGTCGGCGCGCGCGAGGCGCAATTCGCTCTCCGGCCCCGTCGCCAGCACGATTTCATCCGGCGCATCCTTGCGCAAAATTCCGCCGAGCAGGTCGCCCCCTTTTGTGGTCACGAGCACCGGCTCGAATCCGCGCACAAACGTCGCGCTCGGGTAAACAATTGCCTCCAGCAGTTCCCGCTCGCTGCGGATCTTCCCGATGTTCGTCAGGTCCGGCCCGAGCCGGCCGCCGCGGTATCCGATTACGTGGCACAACGCACACGCCGTCTTCCCGCCGTTGAACACCGCTTGTCCGCGCCGCACATCGCCGCCCGCCGTCGCCGCGAGCAGCTCGTCCACGCGGGCGTTTTGCTGCGCGAAATCCGTCTGCATCGCCGCGACCAGCGCCGCGCCCTGCGTCCGCACCGTCTCGGGATATTTCGCCAACAGCGCCGTCAGCACATTCGCCCGCAGCCCCGCCAAGCCCGGCGCGCCTTGCAACGCCGCCACCAGACGCAGCCCGAGCGCCTCGCTCGGCGCCATTTCAAACGCCGGCAGCAGCTTCGGCATTTCCAGCGCGCCCACCGTTTTCATCGCGTCCGCCAGCCCGAGCCGCTGCTCCGCCGAGAGCGGTGCTCTGGCCAACACATTCGCCGCCGCGCCACGCGCGAGCATCGGTTCACGTCCGTCCAAATTTCCGCACAAAAAGCCAAACAGCGCCGCGTCCACCGGTGCCAGCGCCGCAGGAGCCGCCGCCGCGAGCGCGTCCAGCCGCACTTGCGCCGCCACGTCCGTTCGCCGCCCGACCGCCACCAGCGCCGCGCTCAATCCCGCATGGCCCGCCTTCGGCCAAGCCAGCGTCCGCGCCGTCGTCACCGCCGGCCGCACGATCGCCGCGTCGGCGCTCGCCACCACGGTCGCCAGCGTCGCGAGCCAGCGCACCGGCGCCTCTTTCAACGTCGCCGCGCCCATCGCGCCCATCGCCGTCACGCGCGCCCCCGCACTCGCCCGCTCGTCGCCCGCCGTCGTAGCCAACAATTCCTGGATCGCCGCATTCGTCGCCAACCGCGCCAACTGCGCCGCTAGCTCCGCACGCGCGCCTTCGCTCGCCGTCGCCGCCGCAAGTTGCTTTCCCAAAAATCCCGCCAGCGCCTCGCCCCACTCCGGATGGTGCCCCGCCACCCACCACGCCGTCTGCCGCACTTGCCCGTCGACCGCACTCAGCCATCCGATCACGTCCTCCGCCTTCAGTCCGCCGCCCGCCATTTGATCGAGCGCCACGAGCGCCGCCCGCACCACGCGGGGCGACTCCCCCGCACGCAGCCGCGCGATCACTTCGTCGCGCCGACCGATCTCGATCAGCGCATAAATCAACGCGTGCTCGAGCACCTGCTCGGCCGCCGCCTCCGGGCCGCCCGTCACCGTGTGCCGCGTCGTGCCCAACTGCGCTACCGCCGCCAGCACGGGCCCGATCGCCCGCGCGTCGCCGATTCGCCCGAGCGCTTCCGCCGCCGCGCGCACGACCGCCGGCGTCCCGCCGGCCAACAGCTTTTCCAACCGCGCCGCCGCCCCCGCATCGCGCCACAGGCTTACGCCTTGCAGTGCACTCATCACCACCGGCGCCTCTGCATCGTCGAGCGCCCCACGCACTGCCGCCCGCGCCTCGGCACCGTCGATTCGCGCGAGCGCCCACACCGCGTTCTGCCGCGCCCCGACCGAGCCGCCCGTCGTCAACACCCCGCGCAGCGCCGCCACGGCCGCCGCACCTTTTTTTCCGAGTGCGTCCACCGCCCGCTGCTGCACGTCCGCCCGCGCATCGCCGAGCAGCCCCGCCAGCTCCGGCGGCGTCATCGTCGCCCACGCCAGTTTCAGTCCGCGCGCATCGGCCACGTGCGGCGCCCCGTTTTTCCGGATGCGGTAGATGCCGCCGAGCACGTCCGGCTTCGCGAGCTGCGAGGTCGGGCAACAAATTTTATACCACCCGCCCGTGTCCACGACCAAGAGGCTGCCGTCCGCGTCTTCCAGCACATCCGTCGGGTGAAAATCCTGGCTGTCCGACGTCACGAAGTCCGTGTCCTTCGTCGTGAAGGTCGCGCCGTCGCTCACCAGCACGTGCCGCGACACTTTCCGCAGGTTGAAATAGGACACGAACAGGTTGTCGCGATACTCCGCGCCAAATCCCCGCGACCGATACGCGACCAGCCCGCTCGGCGCCGCCGCGCCCATGTGCGTCATGATCGGCAGCAGGTCGCCCGTGCGCGGATGCCCGGCCGCCGCCGCGTTTTCCTTTCCGTAGACTCCGCCGTAGACCGAGTGGATCAGCCCGTCGCGTTTCCCCGCCGTGCCGATCTGAAAAAACGTCCCGCTCAACACGCGCTCGCCCGCCGCCGTAAACGCGAGGCCCACCGGATTGTCCATGCCGCCCGTGAGCACTGGTTCGAGCCCCGTGCCGTCGGGCCGCGCCCGGAAAATATGCGCCGCTCGCGTCACGAATTCCCGCCCGTTGCCGAGCATGTGCCGCTGCTCCGCAAACGCCCCTTTCGTCCAGTAGAACCACCCCTCCGGCCCTAGATACGGCCCGTGCAGATCGTTCGCGCACCCCGTGAGCGTCTTCCCGTCAAACCACGTCTCCCGCCGATCCGCCACGCCGTCGCCGTTCGTGTCCGTGAGTTTCCAGATGTGCGGCGGCGCGCCGACGTAGAGCGAGCCTTCGTGAGCCATCGCGCCCTGCGGAAACATCATGCCCTCCGCAAACACCGTCGACGTCTCATAGCGCCCGTCCCCGTCGCGATCCTCCAGCCGCACGATCCGGTGGGGCTTCTCCGCAAACTGTTTTTCCGCCTTCTCGCTCAGGCCCGACGAGTCGGTCGCGTAAAGCCGCCCGAGTTCGTCAAACGCCACCGAGATCGGCCGGTTCACCTTCGGCGGCCCCGCCACCAATTCCACCGTAAACCCCGCCGGCACCGTCAGCGTCTGCCCGGGAAACGTAAACGACACCGTGGCCGCCTCCTCGCCGCGCCCCGCACCCGCCGCCGCCATCACGGCCGCCGCCGTCCAAGCCAAACGGATGCGACGCCACGACACGGGGTAACGGGGTGTTCTCACAATGCCGGGACGAGAATCCCGCGCCCCACCCGTGGCAACGCGCAAAAGCTCCCCGGCTTCTCGCGCACTCCAGCCTCTTTCGTATTGGTCTGCCCCTGCCGGGGACGCGACGCCCCCGTCGCGTTGGGCCGCATCGCAGTTTCTTGCAGTCCCACGGTCCGGGCTGGATTTCGTAGGGGCGCGCCTCGCGCGCGCCCGTCGGGGAAAGGCGCGCACAAGGCGCGCCCCTACCCAATGCAAGAAACTGCGACGCCCCCGTCGCGTTGCTCCCCGCGATTCCCGGCTGGCTTCCCCGCCCACGCCTCGTCCTACTCTCGCTCTCTTTCGCTCCCATGATTACCGCCCTCCGCCCCCGCCCGTTCCTCCGCCTCGCCTTCGCCGCTGCGCTTGCCGTGGTCTTCGCCGCCGGCGCCCACGCCCAAGGCAAAATCAAAGTCCTCGTCGTCGACGGACAGAACAACCACCAGTGGCCCATCACGACCCCGATGCTCAAACGCATCCTCGAAGACACCGGCCGTTTCACGGTCGACGTGTCGACCACACCACCCGCCGCACCCGCCGCTCCTCGCCTCGGCAAAGACGCCACGCCCGCGCAAAAAACCGCGCACTCCGAAAACCTCCAGAAATACGCGCAGACCCTCGCCAACCACAAATCCGCCGCCCCGGCGCTTTGGGAAAAATGGCGCCCGAATTTCTCCGCCTATGCCGTCGTCGTCTCCAACTACAACGGCGAAGCCTGGCCCGCCGAAGTGCGCACCGCCTTCGTCGCCTACGTGAAAAACGGCGGCGGCTTCGTCACCTATCACGCCGCCAACAATTCGTTCGCCGACTGGCCCGAGTATAACGCCATGATCGGCCTCGGCGGCTGGGGCGGTCGCAACGAAAAATCCGGCCCCTATCTCCGCCTCCGCCAAACCCTCTGGACCAAAGATCCCACCCCCGGTCCCGGCGGCGGCCACGGCCCCCAGCACGAATTTCTGATCGAAGCCTTCGTGCCCGACCACCCGATCCTCCGCGGACTCCCCGCCAAATGGATGCACGCCAAAGACGAACTCTACCACGGCCTCCGCGGCCCCGCCGAAAACGTCACCGTCCTCGCCTCCGCCCTCTCCGACAAAACCAAAGAGCAAGAGCCCCTGCTCATGGTGATTCCCTACGGTAAAGGCCGCGTCTTTCACACCGCCCTCGGCCACTACGTCGACGCCGTCAACGGCCTCGGCTTCCAAGTCACGCTCGCCCGCGGCACCGAATGGGCCGCCACCGGCCAAGTCACCCTCCCCGACCCCAAACCCACTGAACTCCCCGCCGACCGCCCCGGCCTCCGCGTCATCCGCGCCCCGTAACCCAATTTATTCGCGGCCGAACCGCAGGGCGCCCACGACCATCGCCAACTTAGGCTTTAGCCAGAGTCCCGCACCCCCGGCAAAAACCTCAGTCTCCATTCGGCTGTTGAAGCCGAGCCATTTAACGCTCCAACTCCACCCAATGAATCAAGTTCAACTTAGGTTTTACGCTGAGGCTGAATAACACTGTTGGGCAAAGAAAGTCCGGCTACCTACGTTTCTAGATCATGAGGACCAAAATTCTACTCACCCTCTTGCTCGGCGTCGTGTTTGCGGCAGGAGTTGCGGCAGAGAGGCTCTTCTTTCACCAAGAGAAGAAACTTGAGCTGCATCTGAAATTTGATCGGCCATCTGGCTCCGTGACCGCCTACACTTTTTACCGGGATGCCGAAGGAAGAGAGGTGAAGCACGGCGAGTCGTATGAGTTTGATGTTGGCGGCCGATTCGACGTCCGAGGGCGATTCGAAGACGGCAAAGAGATTGGCGGGCGCGCCAGGTTCAACTGACGTCGATGAGTATCACAAGGGCCAAAAAAGGGTCGAAGGGCCAAAAAAGGGTCGGGCCTAAGCAGCCAAAAAGACGTCAGGTCTCGACTTTTGACTGAGTGGCCGAACCACGTCAGGAGTGGCCGAACCACGTCAGAGTGGCCGAACCACGTCAGGTCTTGACTCTTGACTGTTTCCACAAACAGCGGGCGCGGACCATCCCAAATCTCCCGACAGCCGACGCCCCAAGCCCCCTCGCACCGCCGACCACAAGGAACACGTCGCAAGCGCATGTTCGCTGCCCACGCCCGACCATTTTTAACCCCGACGCTCTCGCGTGCGGCGTTGTCCGGGATGCCTGCCGCCCGCTCCGCTCCACCGTCGCCACCACCTTCGCCTCGCAGCAAGTCACCGCCGCCCGGCGTTGCTACCTCAACCTCAAACCCCACCCGCGACCACACCAACGTATGCGACGTTTGGAAGGAGCGCACCGCCGGCCACGCGAAAACGTCGGCACCATCTACGCCTCGCCCACCGGCATGGTGATGCTCACCGAGCGCGGCATCCCCGCCTCGCATCCCGCTCCGCCCCCGAAGGTCACCGGCGCCCGCCGCGCCGTGGACTACTGCAAATCAGTCGGCGCCGACATCGTGAAGCTCGCCGTCCAGTTCTGCGTCGCCCATCCCGGGATCGCCACCAACCTCGTCGGCAATACCAACCCCGCCACCATCCGCAAAAACGTGGCCTACGTCGACGAGCCCATCGACTTCGAGCTTATGGCCCGCGTCCTCGACCTCCTGAAGCCGATCCACAACCACAACTTCACCCGCGGCCTCCCGGAAAACCGCGACCCGCTCATTGCCTGAAAATCTTGCCCACGAAACACACCAAATACACGAAACTCGCGCCGCTTTTGCCTGAATATTTTCGTGTAGTTCGCGTGTTTCGTGGGCCCACTGCTGTTTAGCCCATGCTCCAAATCGTCCTCGAAAAACCCGGCCACTTTCTCGCCACCGACGGCCCCGAGCCCATGCTCGCGCCCGGCGACGCCCTCGTGCGCGTCCACCGCATCGGCGTCTGTGGCACGGATCTCCACGCCTTCGCCGGTAAACAGCCTTTCTTCAGCTACCCGCGCATCCTCGGCCACGAGCTTGGCGTCGAGGTCATCGACCCCGGCAGCGATCCCCACGGCCTCCGCGCCGGCGACCGCTGTTCCGTCGAGCCCTATCTCAATTGCGGCCACTGCATCGCCTGCCGCCGCGGCAAACCCAACTGCTGCACCTCGCTCAACGTCATCGGCGTCCACAGCGACGGCGGCATGCGCCCGTTAATCGCCATTCCCGCGCGCAAACTGCACCGCTCCGCGACGCTCGACTACGAACAGCTCGCCCTCGTCGAAACCCTCGGCATCGGCGCCCACGCCATCGAGCGGGCCGAGCCGAAGAAAGAAGATTTTGTCCTCGTGATCGGCGCCGGCCCCATCGGCCTCAGCGTGATCCAGTTCGCCCTCGTCAGCGGCGTGACCCTTGCCGTCATGGACGTCAGCGAAACGCGGATCGCTTTCTGCCGCGACCAGCTCGGCGTCAAAAACACCGTCGTCGCCGGCCCCGATGCCACCGCCCAACTCAAGGCCATCGGCGGCGGTGATCTGCCCACCATCGTGATCGACGCCACCGGCAATCCGCAGTCGATGGCGCGCACCTTCGAACTCGCCGCCCACGGCGGCCGCATCGTCTTCGTCGGCCTCTTCCAGGGCGACGTCACCTTCAACGACCCCAATTTCCACCGTCGCGAGCTCACCCTCTGCGCCAGCCGCAACGCCGTGCCGCAGACGTTCCGCGACATCATTCGCCTTTTGGAAACCGGCCGCGTCGACACGCGCCCGTGGATCACGCACCGCTTCGCCCTCGCCGAGACGCCCGCCGTTTTCCCCGAGAAAATCTCCGGCAATCCCGCCGTCCTCAAAGCCATCATCGCGGTCTAATACCGCGCACTTGCCGCCGCCCGGACGCCCTGCCACCAACAGCGTCCCATGTCCGCGCCTTCGTCGGCTTCACCTTCTTCTCCGCGTCCCGCGCCCTCCCCGCGCGCCCGCATCTACACGGGCACCGCGCGCAATCTCGCGCGCCTCGCCCGCGTGCTGCGCTCCGGCGGACTCGTCGCCGCGCCGACTGAAACCGTCTACGGACTCGCCGCCAACGCCCTCGATTCCGCCGCGTGCGCAAACATTTTCATCGCCAAAGCCCGACCCGCGACCGATCCGCTGATCGTCCACATCCGCGCGCTCGCTGAGTGGGACACCCTCGCGCACGTCAACCCCGCCGCCCTCCGCCTCGCGAAAGCCTTCTGGCCCGGTCCGCTCACGATCGTCCTACCGAAAAAGGATATCGTGCCCGCCCTCGTCTCCGCCGGCCTCCCGAGCGTCGCCGTGCGCATGCCCGCGCACCCGCTCTTCCGCCGCCTCCTCCGCCTCGCCGGCCTTCCTCTTGCGGCGCCGAGCGCGAATCCCTTCGGTTACGTGAGCCCCACGACCGCCGCCCACGTCCGTGCGAATCTCGGCACCCAGATCGACCACATCCTCGACGGCGGAGCGTGCACCGTCGGACTCGAATCCACCATCGTCGACCTGCGCGAACCATCGCGCCCTCGCCTCCTCCGCCCCGGCGCCATCACCCGCGCCCAACTGGAAATAGTCCTCGGCGTGCGCGTGCTCACCGCTCCCCACAAACCGCGCGCACCCGACGCCGCCCAACTCGCCCCAGGCATGTTGACGCGCCACTACAGCCCGCGCACGCCCGTCACGCTGCACCCCCGCCTCTCCGCCGCCGCCGTCGCGCGCGGCGACGCCTCCGCCGCGTGGGTCTTCACCGCCCGGCCGCGCATCGTCTCGGGTAAAAACATATTCTGGCTCGACGCCGAGGGCGACCTGCCGCGCGTCGCGCACAATCTCTTCGCACTGCTCCGCCAGCTCGACGAAGCCGGTTTCAAGCACCTGCATTTCGAACTCGCCCGCGGCTCCGACGGACTCGCCGACGCCATCAACGACCGCCTCCGCCGCGCCGCCGCGCGCGGATAGTGTCGCGAAACGGGAGTTTCGTGCGAAGTAGCGGCGAGCGCCAGCGAGCCGAAGTCCGTTATCTTAACCAGTCCGCGATCGGCAGCTTGAGCCGCCGAATTTCTTCCACCGCGAGTTCCGCCACGCGGTCCGCGCCGTGACGGTTGTAGTGCGTATCGTCCTTCGAGCCGTTCGGGTAGTAGCTCGATTTGCCCGGCTCCAAGTAGAGATGCAGCGCCCGCGAGCCCTCGACGCCAAGGCTCTTCTCCAGTGCCACCGTCTTGCCGCGCATTTCCATCAGCGGAACTTTTTCCCGCGCCGCGATCTCGCGCGTCACTGTCACATACTCCGACGGCGCCTCGACGAACTCGCCCTGCTCGTTCCACACGCGCCGAGCCACGGCGGTCGCGATGATCGGTGTCGCCCCTTTCGCGCGAATCTCGCGGATGAACCGCTCGATATTCGCCTGAAAATCTTTCCGCGGTTCCGTGCGACGCGCCGGATCGTTGGCACTGTCGTTCGTGCCCCAGCACATGATGAGAAAATCCCCCGCCCGCAGGTCCGTGATGGTTTTCTCCCAGAAGCCCTGATCGATAAAACTCTTGGTGCTCCGCCCGCTCATCGCGCGATTCACCACCTGCTCCGGATGCTTGAAATACCGCGGCAACATCTGCCCCCACCCGACTACCGGCCGCGCGTCCGGAAACGTCGCCATCGTCGATCCACCGATCAAAAATACTCTCGGCAGCATTTTCACCTCCGCCGCAATCGCACAGTTTAAAGCCACGCATCCGCCCACCAGAGCGCCCAGCCAGCAGAGTGATTTTAGCTTCATAAAAATGGAGAACGTTTCACTTCGTCGCGGCCACCGCCGACACGCTGTAGAGCCGCGCACTGGTCATTTCGATCCGCAATCGCACCGCGCGATCCGTCGGCACCGTCGCCCCGTCGCGCCAACGCACCCGCCATCGCACGTCGTCGCCGCGCAACGGCTCACAGTCAGCGAGTGCCCGCCTGGCGATCGGCCTCCCGTCGGCTTCGAGTAGCGCCACGCGCACGTCGCCGCGGGAAGCATCCGCGTTGATCTCCAAACGCGGCTCCGCCAACCGCAACGCCTTCGTCTCCACCCGTCCGCCCGCCGGTCCGGCATCGAGCGAAGCGAACCCGTGCCGCCGCCAGACGGCTCGCCCGATTGCAGACTGCTTCGGAGGGATCGGTGCGCCGTGCCCGGTATTGATTGCCGTGTAGTAGAGCCAAAACTCATCGCGCACTTCGACGCCCCCGTTGGTTGTGCCGAGTATCACGCCGCCGTCGAACGTCCCGGGCGCGCCACGCGGGATCATCGCAAGCCGCGGCGTGGAGCGGTGCCAGTTTTCGCCGTCCCCGCTCGTGGCCAACTGCACGTCGATCGCCCCATCCTGTCCGCTCTGGCCCACCGCCTTCTTGGTGCCCTTCGGCGATTCGTCGATTACCTGAAAAATTCTCGGCAGTCCCACGAAGCCCGCCGCGTGCAGCAGCACGGTCATGCCGTAGACGTCGGTGCGTTGTTCCGGGCGCGTGGCCCAACGGTTGTCCTCCGCATCGGTGCGCAGAACGAGTTTCGCCTCGCTCCACGTCTGAAAGTCGCGGCTGCGCGTCAGCCACACGACGCGACCCGGTCCGCTCGGATCGGGCTTCTTGAAATACGCGAGGAACTCGCCCGTGCGCGGGTCCTGCGTCAGCGACATCGTATCGCCGCCGGGAAACACCGGATTTTTCGCCGATTCGGCCCACCGCACGCCGTCCGCCGAAAACGCCGCAAGGTAGCCGCCCCGATGGTAAGCGAGCATCTTGTAACGCCGCGCCGGTTCGCGTTCGAATCGGTCCACGATCACCGCCGGGCTGTGCGCGTCGAAAACGATGTTGTTCGCTGTCGAGCCGTCGAACGCGTGCAGGCCGAGCGCAGGTTTGTCCCACGCCAGTCCGTCGGACGACGTTGCGAGGAGCACGACATCCTGGCCCCCGTTGCGGAGCTGCGGCGCGGGCTTGGTGCCGTCGGCACGTTGCGTGCGCGCCATATACCAGAGGCGAAATTGTCGGGTCGCTTCGTCGAACTCCACGGAGCCATAGGTGTAAACGCGCCCGCCTTCCCATGGGCGGTCTGCCACCAACACCGGTGCTGCGCGCGTGCGAGCCGGGTGGAGTGTGCGGACCACGCCGCGCTGCGCCGCGATGCCCGCGTCGTCAACCAAGAGCAACGGCAGGTCCCGCAAAACGATGGGCACCTCGACCGTTGGCGCAGCGCTTCCTGCAGTGGCTGCCCCGCCAAGGAAAGCCAGAGCGGCCAACCAACCGTGCACGCCATGACGCCACCCGGTCTTCATGGCTGCCCGCGGCGCGCGACGACCGTTTGCCCCGCCAGCACCGCCTCCACTCCGTCGACGAGCACGAAGTCGATGCCGAGCATCAGGAGGCGCGCGGCCTCGGCGGGTTCATTGGCGTAGAAATAGTTGATCCGCACACCCGCGGCCTTGAGCGCCGCGATCCACGCCGGCAGCCGCGCATCCTGCGCACAATCGCGCAACTGGATGAAGTCCGCACGCTGCGTGATCGCCGCCTGCACGTAGTCCGCCGGATCGGGCTTCCGGTCCATATTGCAGATGCGCAGCGTCGGCGCGACCGCCCGCGCCGCCGCCACGTCACCACCGCGCGCGGCGAACAACGACTGCTCCACCCGCCCCGCGGCTACGACCATCTCGGCCACTCGGCGCGCAGCCTCCGCCGACTTCCCCGCGAACCGCGCGTCGGCTTTGAAATCGATATTGATCCAAATATTCCGCGGCAGCACCGCCAGCGCCTCCTTCAAGGTCGGCACCCGCGTCCCCGCGAAGTGCGCACCGGTCTTCACGCCGGCATCGAGGCGTTTCAGTTCGGCGAGGGTGAAATCGAGCACCTTGCCCTTCCCGTCAGTCGTGCGGTTCACGGTCGCATCGTGCATCAGCACGAGCGCCCCGTCGCGCGTGATCGCGATGTCGAATTCCACCATATGCGCGCCGAGCGCCACCGCGGCCTCGAGCGCCGGCAGCGTGTTTTCCGGATGGGTCGCGCCCCCACCCCGGTGCGCGCAAATACCGCGCGTGGGCAGCGTCGATTCCGCTGCACGCCCCGCCCCGGCGACAACGATCACCGCGAGCAAAATGCCCAGCCATCTCCGCATCATACGAGCAACGCGCATTATGGTTTTCCGACCGGAGCCAAGCGCACGCCGCGCACGTCCGCGAGTTCCCGTTTCAGCGGACCGTCGGGGCGCAAAATGATGCGGTTAACGCCCGCGCGCAGCGTGAGGCGCCCGGCGGGCTGTTCGCGGAAGTGATCGTAGTCCACCGTCGAACGCACCTCGCCGCGCGCGCGGCTGCCTTCGGTTTCGACCACGAAAAAGTCGCCCGCCGATTCTTCGTCGGCCGCGAGATTCACCCACACTTCATAGGTGCCGGCTGTCGCCACCTCCACGCGCCACTCCACCACGTCGTCGATCACCGTCCACGGCGCCAACACATCGAGCGCAGGCCGGTAGCCAAGTTTCTGCGCGTAAACGGTCGCCTTGCTCGCCGGCAACAGAATTTCACCGGATGCTTGCGGACGCAGCGCCGCCGCCGTCACTCGCGCAGCCGTCGCAGCTGGGGCCGTCCCCGCGATGCCACCCAACTCGTCGGCCGTCCACGGCAGCGTGCGCGCCGCCGTCTCGCGTCGAATCGCCGCGACGAGCGACGGCTCCACGAGACCGGCCGAATTGCCCCACGCCCGGCGCACATAGCTCAGCACCGCGGCAATCTTATCGTCGTCGAGCACGCCGGCCGCGCCGAGGCCGGGCATCGCGAGGTTCCACGTCTGGTCGTTGACGCGCACGGGGCCAAAAAGCCCGTGCAAGACGATCCGCACGATGCGTTCGGGCGGGCCCGCCACCCAATCGCTCCCGGCGAGCGGCGGAGCGAGATTCGGTGCGCCGGTGCCGTTCGGCTGATGACACGGCGCGCAATACTGCGCATAGGCCTCGCGGCCAACTTCGAGGCGTTTCGTTTGCGCCGGCGCAAGCGGCGCAGCTTCCGCCGTTCCCGCCAATACCCCTGCCGCGCCCGGCCACGTAAACATGTCCAGCAGGCGATACGCACGCTGCCGCAGCGCGGCGTCCTTGCCCCGCGCAAACTTGATCAACGCCGCGGGTTCGCGCGCGAGCGCGTGCACTTTCGCGCCGCGTTTGCCCGTCACGACCACCGCTGCCACCGCATCAAGGAGGGCAAGCTGTTGCCAGTCGCCCGGACCGCTCGCCGCCGCAATCGCGTCGAACAAACCCGACGTGCGCTCCGCATTCGCCGCCTCGAGAATACAGTGCGCCGCGAGCCCGAACAGCGCACCTTCGTGCTCACCCACCGGGGCGCGTCCTCGCGATTCGGCGAGCAAGAGATTGAGAAAATCCAACTCGCGATCCTGCAGGCCCGTCATCGCCGCCGTGCGAAAAAGCAGATCGCTCCCGCTGCGCGCGAGTCGCGCCAAGACCGGCATCGCTCCCGGCCCGGCGCTCGACGCGCTTGCTGTAAGAGTCGCCTGCAGCCGCACCGTCTCGCTCGGATCATCCGCGGCCCGGGCGAGTTTCGCGACGAGCGCAGCCTGCTGTTTCGCATCGAGCCCGTTTTCGCAGAGGCGAAACGCCGCCGCCCGCACGTGCTCGTCGGGATCGGCGAGCGCCGCGAACTTCGTCTCCGCCGCCAACGCACCCATCCCGTCAAGCGTCCAGAGTGCGTGGAGCCGACCGAGCGGGTTCTGCCCGCGCAAAGCGAGTTCGCCGAGCAACGGTTTCGCCGCCGGGTCGCCGCGCTCGACGAGCAGACGTTGCGCCGTGAGCCGCCACCAACCGGTCGCGTGGCTCAGGTGCGCTACCAGCGCAGCCGTATCGGCACTCGCGAGATTTGGCGCGCGCCGATCGATCGGGCGATCCGTGCGCACGAGCCGGTAGATGCGGCCCTGATTTTGCCCGACGTCGAGTTTCCGGTCGCGCACTTGGTCGCTGATCCACGGCACCATAAAAATCACGTGCTCGATGATGCCGCGATACAGGTCGGCGATATAGAGCGCACCGTCGGGACCAACGCGGGCGTTCACCGGACGAAAACGCTCGTCGGTCGACGCGAGGAATTCCTGCTCCTCCGGATAAAAGCGCGCTGCCAGCGGGCGAATGCCAGGTTTGAGTTTCAGGCGGCCGATGAGGTTTCCAGCCGCTTCGGGCACGAAAACATTCCCGCGCGCCTCGGCGCCAAATTGATCGCCGTCGTAGAAGCACGTGCCCGACGCGATCGTGTAGGTGCGCAAGCGCCCGTCGTCGCGGAGCTCCATCGCGCCGAGTGTGATGCCCGGCGTGACGCGGATCGGGTAAACAAGCTGCGCGTCGCGCGCGATGTTCGTGTCGATGCCCGCCGAGCCGCGTCCTCCGCGTGCCGCGATGGCCGCGAGTGTGCGGTTGCGCACCAGATAGTGACCGGGGATGAGGTCGGCGTGGAGCGCGGAACTCTCGTGCGAAGTGAGGTGGCGGCCCTGCTCGTCGAACGACACGCCAAACTGCCCGCTGCGCGGCATCGGCTCCTCGAGGAGTTTGCCGTCGGTCCACCGGTGGCGCGAGGTGGCGTCGGAGTTGTGGAGCCAGTTGTCGATGCCGTAGCGCAGGCCGTTGCCCGTGTGCTGCGGATTTCCGGCGACACCGAGTTTGCCGACCTCCGTGCGCTTATCGCAGCGCAGGTCCCCGTCGGTGTCCTCGCAGAACCAGATCTTCGGCGGCTCCTGAATCAGCACACCGCCCTTCACAAACGCGAGCGAGCGGGGCATCACGAGCTTGTCGAGAAACACCGTGCTCTTGTCCGCGCGACCGTCGCCATCCGTGTCTTCGAGCACCACCACCCGACAGATCGGGTCGCCCTCG
>CALRZR010000136.1:0-19902 GCA_943372705.1 Opitutus sp. GAS368
TCCAGCTCGCCCACGTTTTCGATTCCTCCCTCTATCAGCAATACGCCTTCGCCGGCGGCGGCTCCGTCAGTTATCGCCGTCATCTCGAAAAAATCGCCGCCGATATCGTTGCCCGGTTTCCCAAATCCACGGCGATCTTGGAAGTGGGCTGCGGCGATGGCTGGCTGCTTCGCCGGCTACGCGAACTCGGTTTCAATGACGTGCTCGGCATCGATCCCAGTCGTTCCGCCAGCGAAGCCGCCTCAGACTTTTTGCTCTCCGGCTACTTTCCCCAGGACCTTCCCAACGCCCACCGTCATCGCAAATTCGGTCTCGTCATCTCACGCCACGTCCTTGAGCACATCGAAACGCCGCGCCCCTTTGTTTCCTCCCTCGTCGACTCCCTCGCACCCGACGGTGAACTCTGGCTAGAAGTGCCCGATCTCGATTCCACCGTCGCCCGCAATCTGTGGAGCAATTTCTATCAGCTTCACTGCAACTATTTCTCTGCCGTCACGCTCGATCAAATGGCCGCCACCGCCGGCCTGCGCTGCGTAGCCTCCGAGCTGGTCGAAATCTTCGGCGGCTCGCTCCTGCGCAAATACATCCGCGGCGCGGCGCCCGCTTTCCCTGCGCCAGCGCGCTTGACCGAGATCAAAACTCAACTGGAAGCATTTCGCTCCAACCTCGATCATCTCGTCGCGAAAATCCCCCCTGGCGCCGTGGGCTACGGCGCCGCCGAACGCACCGCCGTGACTCTCGGATTCTCCCCCACCCTCGCGTCCGCCCTCGCCGGGCTTCACGACGGAAACACTCTCCTCAACGATCGCTACCTCGCCGGGACTTCATTGCACATTCGCGGCAAGGAAGCGCTCTTCCAGCAACCCCCGCCCGCCATTTTGCTCTTCGCCATTTCCAACACCGCCGAAATTCTCGCTGAGTGGCGGACTCGCCTGCCGGGCGACGTTTTGGTCGGCATCGTCGGCGGCGAGTTTCCCTTCGCCCCGCTAAGAACGCTCGCGTCGTGACCACAAGCACCGAAGAACTCGCCCGCCACATTCGCACCGAGGCCGTGCGCATGGTGACCCGCGCCCGCGCCTCCCATCTCGGCGGCGCGCTCTCCATGGCCGATCTGCTCGCGGTCCTTTACGGCGAGATCCTCCGTGTGCGCCCCGACGATCCCGCTTGGCCTGAGCGCGACCGCTTCATTCTCAGCAAGGGCCACTGCTGCACTGCGCTCTACGCGGCGCTCGCCCTACGCGGCTTCATCGCCGAATCCGAACTCGAAACCTACGGGCGCGACGGCTCGCGCCTGATGGCTCACGCGAGCCACAAGGTCCCCGGCATCGAATTCTCCACCGGCTCGCTCGGCCACGGCCTCCCCTTCGGCGCCGGCAAAGCCCTCGCGGCCCAGCGCGCGAGCGCCGCGTGGCGCACCTTCGTGCTTCTCAGCGATGGCGAACTCGATGAAGGCTCCAACTGGGAGGCGTTCCTCTTCGCCCCGCAGCACCGCCTCGACGGTCTGGTCGCCATCATCGACTACAACAAAATCCAAAGTCTCGGCTCCGTCAGCGAGGTCCTTGAACTCGCCCCGCTCGCCGACAAGCTCCGCGCCTTCCGGTGGTCGGTCAGGGAGATCGACGGTCACGACCACTCCGCTATCCGCGCTGCCTTGCAAACCGTGCCGTGGGAGCCGGGCCGGCCCTCCTGCCTCATCGCGCACACCACAAAGGGCCGCGGGGTAGACTTCATGGAGCACCAACTCCCGTGGCATTATAAGTCGCCCGACGCTGTGCAACTCGCCAGCGCGCTCGCTCAGCTCGGCCAACCCGCTCCGACCAAATCGTGAGAACCGCCTTCATCAACGCCCTGATCGATCAGGCCCGGCTACACCCGAAAATCTTTCTGGCCGTCGGTGATCTCGGCTTTTCCGTCGTCGAGCCCTTCGCCCGCGAATTTCCCGGGCGCTTCCTCAACGCCGGTGTCGCCGAGCAAAACATGACGGGCGTCGCCGCCGGCCTCGCCTCCGAAGGCTGGCACGTTTTCACCTACTCCATCGCGAATTTCCCCACGCTCCGTTGCTTCGAGCAGATTCGCAACGACGTGTGCTACCACCGCCTCCCCGTCACCGTCGTCGCCGTTGGCGCCGGTCTCGCGTATGGGAATCTCGGTTACTCCCATCACGGCGTGCAGGACATCGCCGTCATGCGCTCGCTTCCGCATCTCACCTTGCTCAGTCCGGCCGATCCCGCCGAGACCACCGCCTGCGTCCGCTACCTCGCCGAGCATCCCGGCCCGTCCTACCTCCGACTCGGCAAAGCCGGCGAACAGCTCCTCCACGACCGCCCCTTTGCCGTGCCTTCGCCCATCGAGGTGCGCACCGGCGACGGCCGCCTCGCGCTCGCCGCCACCGGGTCCGCGCTCGCCCTCGCGCTCGCCGCCGCTGACAAATTGGAGCGCGAGCAAATCGTCCGCCCCTCCGTGTTTTCCTGTCCCTGGTTGAAACCCCTCGTCGCCGACGACCTCTCCGCTCTCTGGCGCCACGCTCACGTTGTCACGGTGGAAGAACACGTCGCCGCTGGAGGATTCGGCGAACTCCTGCGCGGCCTCGCTCTCCGCTCGACCGCGCTCTCCAGCCTGTCGATGAGTGAGGAAGCCGGTCTCGTGGGCAGCCAGGACTTCCTGCGGCGCAATGCGGGCCTCAGCGTCGATGCGATCACGCAGGAGGCACAAAGACTCCTCTCTTCGCGCTGAAATCGATGGTCACGATTTTCCTGCCCACCGTTGACCGCCCGCACCTGCTGCGGACGGCCTTGGTTTCCCTCGCCGCTCAGACTGCCATCGGCGCCATCACCCGGGTCATCGTATCGGAGAACTCTGGAGGCCGCCACTCCGAGGCACTGTGTCGCGAGTTTTCCGCGAGCCTTCCGATTGAGTATCGCGCCCAGACTAGGCAGCTCTCACCGATCGATCACCTCGTTTCCCTGAAGGCCCCGCCCGACGGATTCGTCGCTATCTTGCACGACGACGATTGGTGGGCTCCCGGACACCTCGCCGCATCTCTCGACCGGATGGCGCGGCATCCCGACGCCGCGGTAACCTACTCCGGGCTCTTTTACGCTGAAGCCGAATCCTCGCCGCTGCAGTGCGACTCCAACCTCATGTTTTGGTTCGGCGCGCAGTTTCCTGTGCTGACAGCGGAATGGCGCCTCTCGGTGGCCGAGGTGCTGATGAGCTGCGTGTGGGGCACGCCCGGCCACTTCTGCGCCTTCCTTGCCCGCGCCGAGGCTTACCGCCGCGCCGCGTTCGTCTACGAACTCGGCAACCCGTGGGACGTTGACCGCCTGCTCACGATGGAGTTGGTCCGCAGCGGCCCGCTCGTTTTTGCTCCCACCCCCGAGGTCTTCATCCGCCGCCACGCCAGCCAAGGCACGCACACTTTTTCCTTCCCCGAACGCCACGCCCACCTGCGGGCCACGACCGAGCGTCTTATCGCCCACGCTAGGGAGATATCCCTCGACCTCTCCGCTGGGGTCGCCCAACGCCTCAGCACGGTTCCACCCTCTTCGCGCGCATCTCTGCTCGATGCGCTGATCCAACCATGGTCCCTGGAACCTCTCGCCGCGCACGGACTCGCTTTTCCGGAAGTTGTCGCGCACGCCACCGCCCTGGCTCCCAAGCCAAAGAATCTCCGCTACAAAATTGGCCGCCTGCTCCCGCCCGTTCTGCTTGAAGCGCTTGCTCGCCGCTCGGGGCGCTGATTTCGGCTTTGCGTCCGCCTTCCCGACAGTTGTCCCGCTTGACCCTTGCTTCGAAAGTTCCTCCGCCAGATGAAGAGGGTAACCGGCTGGCTTGCATGGACGCTCTGCGCGGCTGGGCCATCCTCGGCGTGCTGGCCTACCATATCCAAAGCCGCCGCGGCCTGCCCGGTGGGATGCTCGACTCGTTTCTGAACGAGGGCTGGCGCGGCGTGCAACTTTTCTTCGTGGTCTCGGCCTTCACGCTCATGCGCTCCTTGCATACGCGACCTGCCGGGAGCTCACCTTCGTGGCGCGTTTTTTTTATCCGCCGCTTTTTTCGCCTCGCCCCGATGTTCTATCTCGGAGCCGCTTTCTATTTTTTCTGGTATGGCGTGGCACCGCGGGCGGATATTCCCGACGGCCTACCGTCGACTGCCCTGGCGCAAACGCTCCTCTTCGTTCACGGCTGGCGCCCGGACACCCTCAATTCAGTCGTGCCCGGCAGTTGGTCCATCGCCGCGGAAGCCACCTTCTATCTGTTGCTACCACTCGTATTTTTGTTCGTGCGCACGTTTGCACAGAGCGTCGCCCTCCTGGCCGGCACCTGCCTGCTGGCCGCGTTACTCCGACTTCCCGCTTTGGCCGAGTGGCTTTTTTCGGCCTGGAGCGAACCGCGCTACGACTATGTGCTCAGCATATTCAAAACCTGCTGGGCACCGGCGCAGTTCCCCGTGTTCGCCTGCGGCATCGTGCTCTACTTCCTCGTCTATGATCACGCTGCTTGGAACCCTGCCGCTCTGCGCTGGGGGGCTCTCGTCGTGGGTGGCATCGTCTGCCTCAGCGGCACCTTGTTGGCTTCACCCCCGGTCACTTTCGCACTGGGTGCGACGCTCCTCGCGTGGAGTCTGGTGCAGCGCCCGGTGGTCGTGCTGGTCAACCCTGTCCTGTGTTTTCTCGGGAAAATCTCCTTTAGCATCTACCTCGCCCACTTCGCCGTGCTCGATCTTCTCGCCCCGCTCTTCTCCCATGCCGTCCAGCTGCCCGGGCGGCTCCAATTCCCGACGCTCCTCGCCGTCTCCCTTGCCGCCGTCGTGCCCATCAGCGCTTTGACTTATCGCTTGGTGGAATTTCCCGGCCAACAGTGGGGGCGACGTCTTAGCCTGACGCTGGCCGCATGAAATTTTTATCGAACCTCGGTATCCGCGCCCATCTGATCCGCACGGCGGTGACCAAGCGCTTTATCTACGATGACGTGGTCGCGCTTGCGCTCAGCTCTGGCCCGCTTCCGGTCGACGACGTGGCGGCCAACCTCGAACCCATCGCATTACTCCAGCGCCTCCGCGGAACGCACGCTTTTATCGCGCCCGATTTTTCCGCGCTTTCGCCGGAGGCCATGCTGTCCAATCCTGCTGCGCCAAAAATATGGTCTTCCGAGCGCAACGCCGCCGAATTCGTTGGCCGGCTCGCCGCCCTGCTGCGCGCCCAGACCGTGTGCGAGATTGGCTGCTTCATCGGCTATACCACCGGCCACATCGCCTCCGCCCTGCGATCCGTCGGCGCTGGCGGCCACCTGCACTATGTCGATCTCGATCCGGTTCACCTCGAAACCGCGACCGCCAACTTGGCGCGGCTCGGCCTCGCCTCGTTCGGTACGCCCCACTGCGGTGCTTCGCACGATCCCGCGACGCTCTCCGCGCTCCCGGCCCAAATCGACCTGGCCTTCATCGACACCACGCACAGTTACGAGGACACCGTTGCGGAGATTGCAGCCTATGGGCCGCGACTCACGGCCCGTGGCTGCCTCGTGCTTCACGACTCGATTCGCTTCCCGGGGGTGCGGCAGGCGATCGCCGAGGCTCGCGGCTCTTTCGATGCGTTCACGTTTGCGACCGAACGCGGCAATGGCGTGACCGTCCTCACGCACCGGACCTGATGATCCTCCTCCTCGCTTGATCCACGTTTTCACCCTCGTCAGTTGCAACTATCTCGCCGACGCACGTGCGCTCATGCGTTCGGTCGCTGAGCATTTGCCTGGCGCCCGGCAGACCGTTTTCCTCATCGACGAACCCGCCGGCCGCTTCGATCCCGCCGGTGAAGCGTTCGAGATTCTGCCCGCCACCGGCACCGCACTTTCACGCTACCGGCAACGCGCCTTCGCCTTTTCGGCCGCCGAACTCTGCTTCGTGCTGAAACCTTTCTGTGCCGAGTTTCTCCTTGGTCGCGATACGCCCGAGATCGTCCTCTATCTTGACGCCGACACGCAGCTCCTCGCCCCTCCCGTCGAGTTGCTATCCACGGCTCGCACCCACGGCGTCGCTCTCACGCCGCACCTGACCGATCCGGCGCGCAACACTCGCACCGCCCTCCCGACCATGCGCAGCGGCGTATTCAACGGCGGCGTGTTTGCCGTCAGTCGCGGCTCGCTCGCCACCGCCTTCCTCTCTTGGTGGGGTCGCCAACTTGCCGAGCCAGTTAATATCTCGGCCGATTGGAATCACGACCAGGGCTGGCTCGCCCTCGTCCCTTCGCTTTTTCCCGCCTACGGCCTGCTTCGCCATTCCGGCTACAACGTCGCTTTTTGGAATCTGCACGAACGCGACATCACGACCGCCGCCGACGGCGCGCTCCTCGCCAACGGACTGCCGCTCGTGTTGTTTCATTTCAGCTATTTCGATCCGGCGCTGCCGGACCGGCTCACCGGTCGCATGCAGACTAATTTCCCCGACCCGAACGCGCTAGTTCTCGGATTGCTCGCCCGCTATGCCGCATTGCTCCATGAGTGCGGGCGCACCGCGTGTCGTCGCTGGTCATACGGCTATGGCGCATTCACCGACGGAACGCCCGTCACTGCCGCGCACCGGCGTTATTTCAAACAACGCCTCTTCGGCCATCTGCCCGAAAACGCCGATCCCTTTGACCCCGAGTTGCGCGTGCCGGGCCTGACTGGATTGAAATCGCTCTACCACGCCGGGCATCCGGTCACCCGCACTATTCGCCGTCTACGCCACAGCGACTAAACCCCGTCATCCGTCCCCGGCTCGCTGTCCTCCGTTCTCCCCCGTGTCACCTTTCGCCTGCAGTCTGCTGATTCCCTGCCGCAACGCCGCGCGCTTCCTCTCCGTGCTTTTCGAAGGCGTGCTGGCGCAACGCCTCCCGTTCTCCGAAATCATCCTCTGGGACGATGGCAGCACCGACGATAGCGCCGCGATTGCAGAGCGCCACGGTGCCCGCGTCCTCCGCAGTGGAAAAAGCGTCGGACCCGCAACCGCTCGCAACGAACTCGTCCGGGCCGCGCGATGCGACTGGGTCCACCTTCACGACGCCGACGATCTCATCTCGCCCGACTATCTGGCCGCGCTCGCACCCCACGCCAAGTCCGGCACGGATCTCATCGTGTGCGACGCTGACTGGATCGACGCCACCACGCGCGCTCCCGTGATCTCGTGGCGCTACCACGCCGCCGAGCACCGCGCGGCCCCCGTCGCCTACCTTCTCACGCATGCCCTCGGCATCAACAACTGCCTCTACCGTCGCGAAACGTTCCTGGAGGAAGGCGGCTACGATGCCGCGCTCGTTCCGTGGGAAGACACCGATTTTCACATCCGGCTCGCACTCGCCGGCCGGCGCTTCGTCTTTGTTCCTCAGGTGCTCACGTGGTCGCTGCGCCATCCCGGTGGCATCTCGATGGACTACACGCGTAACTGGGAATCGCGGCTGCGCTGCCTACAACGCTACGCGACCGCGATGCCGCCTTGGCTCCACCCGCTCCTCGCTACCGAGACTGAAAAAGCCGCCGCCGCGCTCGCCCTGCTGGATAGTTCTGCCGCTGGTGAAGCCATCACACTATGTCGCCGGCTCGGGGGCGATCCTCCCTCAAGCCGCCACCCACTCCTACGGGTGCTCAAGCCCTTCGTTCCCGCGCGGGCGCTACTCCGTTGGCAGGAAGCCCGGCGTCAACACGGCAGTGCTCAATGATGGCGACCGCCTGTTCTGCACTCCCTGCTTCCGGCTCTGGCAGATCGCTCCAGCCGAGCACCGGTAACCACAACAACAGCATCGGATTTCTCCGCCTCGCGCTGGCTTCACTCGTCCTTTATTCACACGCCTATTTTCTTGGAGGATTCGGTGCCGACGACTTAACGCGGTGGACGAATCACGCCATCGATGCGGGATCACTCGCCGTGCAATGCTTCTTTGTGTTGAGCGGTGCCCTTATCACTCAGAGTTGGCGCCAAGGCCCGTCGTTGGGGCGTTTTCTATGGCACCGTTTCCTGCGGATTGCGCCGGCCTTCTGGGTTTGCCTTGCGGTCACCGCGTTCGGATTCAGCGTCATCCTGCACCTTCATAATCCCGAACCGCGCGAAGACTTTCTCGCGTTGCAGCCGACCGCAGGAGGCTATGTTTGGCGAAACCTCTTCCAACCGCGCGCTCAAATTGCGGTCGGACCCTACCCAAGCGGCACCCCATGGGGGGTCGACTGGAACGGTTCACTTTGGACGCTATTTTACGAGGGCGCCTGTTACTTGTTCGTCGCGATGCTTGGCGTCTCAGGACTGCTCATTCGATTTCGTGGTTTCGGCCGGGTTGCACTTGTGGGCTTTGTGCTGCTTTGCTCACTGTGGCAAATTTCAACGCGTTTGCCGGCCCAGTTTCTACCCTCAATCGTCGGAAGGTTGTTCGACACTCCCGGCAAATATCTTGTTGTGCTTTTCGTCGCAGGGTCGGCTTGGGCCCTTTTTCCGCAATTTGCCGACACGCTGCGACGCTACGCTTGGGTCGGTCCAATCGCCTGCGTCGTTACCGTCGCCGGCTGGTTTTTGGGCATTCATGGCTTGCTTACACCTTGGTCACTTCCTCCAGCCATCTTCTGGATCGCTCACGTGCTACCCTTGGCCAATTTCGAGAAATGGGTCGATGGAGACTACAGTTATGGGCTCTACGTCTACGGATATCCCGTGCAGCAATTGCTCGCACACTTTCGCGTTCACGACGCGGGCTATTGGATATTTCTCACGGCCAGTTTCCTGCTCTCCGGGTTCTGCGCCTATGCAAGTTGGCATCTCGTGGAACGCCCCGCTCTGCGTTGTAAGCGTCTCTGGTTGTCGCCCTCACCGACATCGTGAATTTGCCCTATTCAGCCCGCCTGCACTCTCACCTCTTACGCATCGCGTCGTTTTCGCGTGTGACGCTCGCCCGCGCCACCGGAGCGAAAATCGGCGCAGGATGCCGAATTGGTGCGTGCGTCGACTTGATGCTTGGACCTGCCGTCGCCCGACGCGGACGTTTGGTCATCGGCGAAAACTGCGAATTCGCTCAAGGCGTCGTGCTCCATCCTTATGGCGGATCCATCGTCCTCTCGCGCGATATTTACCTCGGGCAACATGTCGTGATTTTCGGGCATGGCGGCGTCGAAATCGGGCAGCATACTTTGGTCGCCATGCACTGTCGCATTGTATCCTCAGCGCATACGATCCCGTCACCCGACAAAAGCGTTCGCTCTATGCCCGATGAACTGCGCGCCACGCGGATTGGCGTCGATGTCTGGCTCGGTGCCGGCGTCACCGTGCTCGGAGGCGTCACCATCGGCGATAGTTGCATCGTCGGTGCCGGCGCAGTTGTCACCAAAGACCTCCCGCCCCGCTCTATCGCGGTCGGCGTGCCCGCTCGCGTGGTCGGCACCCGCTCATAAATTTTTCAGCTTCCGCTTTCCGTTATGGATAACACCAAAATCATCGTCGTTACCATCGTGCGCGACGAAGCGTGGACGCTCGACCGCTTTCTCCAATCCTGCAGCCAGTTCGCCGACCACATCCTTGTTGACGACGACAGCACCGGACTCGACCGCTCGCGCGCGATCTATCCCCGCTATCCGAAAGTGACAATGTTCGATGGCGCCGGTATCCATTTTCAGGAACGCCGAAAGCGGGTGTTTGCCGAAGCCCGGAAAATCCCCGCCTCCAAACGAATCATTGTCGCTCTGGATTCCGACGAACTCTTGTCCGCTAATCTGCTCACCAGCCCTGAGTGGCTCACTGTTTTATCATCCCCACCGGGCACCTGCATCTTTGTCCATCGCTACGATCTATGGGGCACCGCCGACCGCTACCGGGACGAGTCGTCCGTGCCCGGTCTTTGGGTTAGCGACCGCACCATCTGGGTCGACGACGGAGTGTCGCCGGTCGCCGAAAAGGGCTACCAAGGCATGCACATGGCCTACACCCCCGAGAACGATCATCCAATTCGTCTCAACCAGATCGTCTGCCTCCACTACCAATTCTGTCACCGCCGCAAAGTGGAGTCCCGCTACCGTGGCTACCGCGCCTATGAAAAAGCCGTCGTTCGAAAATTGACCGATTTGGAAATCTGGCGCGCCTACGCTCAGCATGAACTCCCCACGGGCACGCAGCCCTGCCCGCGCGAATGGTTCGCCGGGTGGGAGGAACGTGGCATCGATATGACCAGTTCTGCGGATGAAGATCTGTTCGTTTTCGACCTCGATACTTTGAAGCTCTTCGAAAAACACGGCATGGCGTATTTCGGCCGGCAGGACTTGTGGTTCGCCGATTGGCCCGCCCTGCGCGAGAAGGCCATTCACCGCGGTTTTCTGCCAGAAGATTTCCCCCACTTACCGCGGTTCCGACGCTCCCTGCTCGACCGCGTTTTTCATTTCTACGCCCGTCGCACCAACACCGCGTGGCGCCTCAAACGCTGGGAAGCCCGGTTCCTGCGACGGTCCACATGAACTCCCCTTCCCGTCCTTCGCAACCGCTCGGCGATCGCCTGCTCGCATTCTGGTGGCGCCGTGGTTGGCGCGGTTTTGCGACCATCCGAAAACTGCTTCCACGCGGCACACACGGCAAAACCCTCCTTTGCCCGACATCCTACGGATCGGTCTTCCTCCTCGATCCGCTCGCCTACATCGATGGCCTCGTCGTGCGCGAAGGCTTCTACGAATCCGAAGTGCTCGAGGCTTTGCACACACGCCTGCGGCCCGATTCCGTCCTATGGGATATCGGTTCTAATTTTGGTCTGCACGCCGCCACCCTCGCGCGCCTCGTCCCCACTGCGACCGTGGTCGCCTTTGAACCCAACCCCGCCGAACACGCCCGCCTACTCCGTCACCGCGCGTGGAACGCACCGCAGCTCACCACGTCCTCGCTCGCCCTCTCCGATTCGTCAGGAATCTTGCCGCTGCACCTCGGACCCGACGGCAACTCCGGCATGACCACGCTGGCCCCGTGGTCGCAAGCCACCTACTCGGGCACCGTTTTGGTCGCCACCGCCACCGGCGACGAACTCATAGCCCGCGGCACCGTCCCTGCGCCTACCGTCGTCAAACTCGACGTCGAAGGCCATGAACCCGCCGTGTTGCGCGGCCTCGTCAGCGCACTCGCCTCACCCCGCTGCGAACTCGTCGTCTTCGAAGACGGCCCCGCCGACGACACGCCCTCAAAACAACTCCTTCGCGCCGCCGGCTTCGCGATCACACCGCTAATTCGCCACGAGCAATCCGCCCATGCTCTAGCCAATTTTGCCGCCGCCAAACTTTGGCGGTGATCCCAGCAAGGCCTACGCGACAGCGACATGGCCACACTCTCTCGCCCCACATCGGACCCGTTTTCCCCCTCCTGATTTGCTCGGACCTCTGATCGATTTTATCCGTCCAATTTCGGTCCACCCGCAACTCGTTCGCTGGTTGCCCGGTGACTCGCGTCGTTTCGGACCCCCTCGACGCGCACTTTCAACCGCCGGCTACGTCGCTCACCACGGAGGACGAGTGAAGCCTCTTCCCGGAGCAACCAACGTGTCATTCTCGCCCCTCCTTCGCGTCGGGCGTGTCCCCATTACTATAGATTCCGGTCTGCACGAAAACCTGCCAGACGACTTCGTTTTCGAAATCGCCAATGCCCGACTACTCGGCCCCGACGGCTGGGTCGTGGGTGCAGAGGATACTTTTTTGCCCGAGACGTCGTTCTGGACGTTTTCCGCTACTCGCAATCGCCTGCATCAACACCCCGTTTACACTCGAAAAAAGGCCTTCGCCGAGCGCTTCCTACCTGGCCTGACCCTAAGTTTGGCCTCTGAACACTCTATCGGAAGTCCCCACCACCTGCTTTCGGATGGTCTGGCCCGACTGCCGCTGGTTCTCTCCGCAGGGTATCGTGCACTAGACTTCAACTGGGTCTATCTTCCCCGTCCTGTCGGTCACAACATCGACCTCCTTGTCGATCGCCTTGGCATCGCGCGAGAACGCGTCCTCGACTGGCAACCACAGGTAGACTTGAGGTGCGAGCACTTGGTCGCCTGTCGGTTTCCCGGCCTGCCTGGCAATCCGCCACCTCAGACCATCCGTTTCTGGCAGCAACGTGCGATGGGCGACGCCCGCGCGTCTCCCGGAGGCCGCGTCTATCTTAGTCGGCAAAACGCTCGCCGTTGCCTCGCAGACGCAGCACCGGTCGAACGACTCCTCGCCGAAGCCGGGTTTACAACCTGCTATCCAGACCGCGATCCACTCACCGCCCAACACTGCCAGCGCGCCCGCTACCTCGTTGCTTTGGACGGCTCAAATCTCGCCAACTTGGTTTTCTGCGCTCCGGGCACCCGCGTCCTCGTTCTCTGCCCCACCGATTTTCCCAATCCGCCCTACACGCACACCCTCGCCAGCCACTGCGGCCATCACCTCATCACCTGTGGGGTGGAGCGCTTTGATGCGAGCCCCCGGACCCGCGTCGATCTCGCCGATTTTAAACAGGCCCTCGACCTCCTTCTCGCTAAGTGACTCCGCCTGTTCCCACGTCATTTTCCCCCGATATTCACCCGAACGCGCCCAAGCTCTCGGTCATAATTCCAACGCACAACCCCGACGCCGGCCGACTTCGGCGCACACTGCTTGGCCTCGCGGCCCAAACCCTGCCTCGCCGCGACTGGGAACTCATCGTCGTCGACAACGGCAGTTCCCCGCCTCTCTCCGCAACCCTAGAGCCGCTACTCGCCTCCACGGCTGCGCGCCTAGTCCCGGAACCTTCACTTGGATTGACATCTGCGCGCCTCGCCGGTTTCCGCGCAGCCGTGGGCGAAATCTTGGTGCTGGTCGATGACGATAACGTTCTCTCACCTACCTACCTCGCCGCTGTAGTCCAACACTTCGCCGCCAGCCCTGCATTGGCCGCTGCGGGGGGACCGGTCACCGCGGAATGGGAGTCGCCGCCGCCTGAATGGACCCGTGAATTCCACGGCTTGCTCGCTCTGCGTGACCTAGGTCCGAAGCCTCTCGTCGCCCGCGGTGGTCCGCTCGCGGGATGGCCCAACTTTGCGCCGGTCGGGGCCGGTCTCGCTCTCCGGCGCGCCGCCGCCCTCTCGTATACGCGGATGCTCGAGACCGATTCCCATCGCCGGACCCTTGATCGCACGGGAGCCAGCCTCGCCTCGGGTGGCGACAACGATCTGGTTTTCAATGCGCTCCACGCCGGAGGTGATGTCGCTTACTTCCCCGATTTGCACGTTACCCACCTGATCCCCGCCGGCCGACTCGTCCCGGCCTACCTCGCCCAGCTCAACGAGTGCATCCAACGCTCTTGGGTCGGCGTTCTGGCCATTCACGGACAGCACCTGTGGAGCCCCATCGCGGCATGGACGGTGCCACTCCGAGCCGCCCGCGCCTGGCTGCGATCATCGGCTTGGCGCTCGCCGGCCCACTACATTCGATGGCGCGGCCTCGTCGGGCGTTTTCATGGCCAAGCCGATCTTCACCGGCGGCCCTGCGCATCCAAGTGAAGAGGTCGACGACCGTCAGTCCCCCGGGGCGCCTCAGTGCGGTTGACGGCCTCCGCGGCATCGCCGCTTTGTTGATCTTATTCGGCCACTGGGTCGGGCTCGGCGTTCCCGTCGACTACGGCACGCCACTCTACTTCCTAAAGCGTCTGCTTTGGCTCAACAGCAGCGGCGTGGATCTCTTCTTCGTCCTCTCGGGTTTTTTGATCGGGGGCATTTTGATCGACCAGCGCGGTAGCCCAAATCTGCTCAAAGTCTTCTGGTTGCGCCGGGCCGTCCGCATTCTGCCGCTCTTCGCACTTTTTCTTGGTGCTTTTGCTCTGCTCGCACGTGCGGGCGATCCTCCGCTCGTAACACCAAATACCCAGCCGCTCTGGGCTCACGCCGCATTTCTCTGCAACCTTCTCACCGCATTCACGGGGCAAAACGACGCCTCGTTTCTCGCCAGCACGTGGAGCCTCGCGATCGAAGAACAGGTATATCTGATCCTACCACTGGTCGTGCTCGCCGTGCCTCCTGCGTGGCTCGGCCGCACCGCCCTTGGCGTCATCCTTACCGCGCCTCTGGTGCGCATCGCTGTGTGGTTTTTAGAGGGAAACGAACTTAGCGCCGCCGCTCACAATCTTCCGTTCTGCCGTGCAGATGCCTTCGCTGTGGGTATTTGCATCGCAATAGAATCGCGGCGCTCGGAGCCCTGTTGGTCGCGGATGCGGCCGACTCATATTTTTCTGCTGGGAGCATTGCCCGGTCTGGCGATGTTTTGGCTGACCCGGCGCAATGAGTGGATGGGCAGCTTGCTCTACTGTGCGGTCGGCTACTCGGTGTGTGCCCTCTTCTACGGCTGGGCCTTGGCACTGGCCCTGAGTGTCCCGCGCGCCGCGGCGTGGTTGTCCAATCTGCCGCTGGTCTGGTTGGGCCGTCATTCTTACTTCGTATACCTCTTTCACGGCCCCGTAGCCGTCCTAGTGGAGCATGCTCTACACCACTGGCCGGGCGGCATTGGTCAAAACACCGCGTTCCGCTTGACCGTCTCGCTGCTCGTGCTCGTCGCATCCGCCACCGCTTCGATGCGTTGGTTCGAAAGCCCCCTGCTGCGCTGGGGGCATCGCCATCGCTACCGGCTGGCGCCCGCCTTTCCGGGCACTCTCGCCTGATACCGTCACATCTTCTTTCGGTGCCCCCTCATTGTCCGCCTTCCCGCTCCCGCTTGCTCCGTGCGCTGCGTTTCGCCCGCAACGTTGCACGCTGGGGCTTGCCCGCGCGGTCGCTGCTGTTCGGCCGACTCAGTCTGGGCGATGATCTCCTTTGCACTGCCGTCCTCCGCGAAGCCCGTCGGCGCGGCCGTCCACTTACCATGATGACGGCCCGACCGGAACTGTTCGCCGGCAACGCCGACCCCGTCCGACTCCTCCCTATCGACGATGACTACGTCGCCGGCCTCCGCCGGCTCGGCGCCCGCGTAATTCAGCCCTATTACGTCGGCCACGATGCCCGAGACCCCCAGCGCGACCTTCTGCCTTCACGCCACATCATCGCCGAAATGTGCGCACTTGCTGGCCTACGGGGCGAAGTCACCCTTCGCCCATATCTCACGCTCACGTCGTCTGAACTCGCCACCGGCCGTATTTTCAGCTCACGCCAAATCGCCCTGCACAGTTCCGGTTTGGCGGCGGCGATTCCCTACCCTGCAAAAGAGTGGGGCTCCGATCGGTTCACGGCGCTCGCCCGGCAACTCCACCCCCACGCGAAAATAGTCCAACTGGGCTCGCCCGGCGATCCTGCGCTTCCAGTTGATACCGATCTCCGCGGTCGCACTACCCTCCGCCAGGCCGCTGCCACGCTCGCCGCGTCCGATCTCTTCATCGGCTTGGAAGGATTTCTCGCCCACCTCGCACGTGCCGTGGATTGCCCTTCCGTCATTGTGATGGGTGGTCGCGCGCCCGCGGAGATTTTTGGGTATTCGGCCAACCTCAACCTCGCCACGTCCCCCGATTGCTCGCCCTGCGCCCGCCGCACCGGTTGTCCCCATGATATGAAGTGCATGACTGCCATCACCCCCGAAGTCGCCGCCACTGCCGCCCTCGCTCTGCTCGCCCGGCCTCCCGTCCGTCCGCTGCCCCACACCACAGTGTCCCTGCCGTGACCGCGCCCGATCTCTCCGTCATCATTCCGGTTTTCAATCGTGGTGAACTGATCCGCTACACGCTCGAAAGCGTGCGGCGCGCTTCCGCCGGCCTTCGTGTCGAAACCATCGTTATCGACGACGGCTCGACCCCGCCCATGATCGAAGCGCTCAGTCGTCTCGGGTTCGTGCCTACCCAACTCCATCGCCAGGAAAACCGTGGACTTCTCTTCGCACGCCTTGCCGGCCTCGCTCACGCCAACGGTCGCTACACCCTGTTCCTCGATTCCGACGACCTCGTCTCTCCGGAGAAATTCCGCCTGCAACTCGCTGCGATGGACTCCGGCCAGGCAGACGTCAGCTACACCGACAGCGCTCACGCCGCCATCGAGGGCGACTACGATTCGCTCGTGCCCGTTCCCGATCCCTCAGCGATTGAAACGATGGACGCCGCCGAGTTTTTCATTTCCGTGCAACCAGCACCGCACTCCCCAATTTTTCGCACCGACTGGCTGCGCTCTGTCGTCGCCGGGGCTTTTTTCCCGCCTTCATCTCTCTACAATTCCGTCGCTGAAATTTGGTTCTATCACAACGCCGCTCCCTGCCCGGCCCGCATCGTCAAAGTTCCCGGTCCGCATACCATCATTGGCACGCACCCCGGCGCGCGACTCACAAACCATTGGGAGAAACTCGGCGTCGCATCGCTCGCGGTGATGGAGGCCTTCGCGCGCACCAGTCCTGCTGCTACTCCCACCGCCCGTCGCGCCCGCCAACTTGTCGGCGAAAAAGCCTTCGGCTCCTGGCGCCGCCTGCCGCGCGGTTTTTCACCCGACTTCGCCGCCCGCTCCTTGGCGCTCTGGCAAACGTTGACGAATCGCTCTCTCACTCCGTCCCTCGGCGGTGGGCTGTTTCAAAAGCTCGCCCGCCTCATCGGCCCGGTCGCAGCCGCCCGCCTGCTCCATCGTTTTCAAGCCGGCCCCTACTCAGCCTGCCGCACAATGACCGACGAGGAATTTGCGCAACTCCTTGCGGCGCTGCCCCCCGCGTGACGTCCACTCAATCTGCGGCCGCGCAATCGGCCAACATCTCATTACCAACAAGTTATCCTAGTCAAATCGCCCCTACATGACCTTACCAAATGCAACTTCCAATACCAAGCTCGTGGGGATTGTCGCTCTGTCACTCGCCCTTTCTGTCTTTTTTTTCTCGCCAGTGCTTTGGATTGTGCGCCAACCAACACCGGGCAGCTACCAATGGGACCGTGCCCTGACTTTCCTGCGGCAATGCGAGGATCCACTGAGGAAGGACATCGAGACCGCCATGCAGTGGAGACTGCTTCCCGCGTTAGCGTCGCACACTTTGCGGCTCCCCGGCTATGCTCCGCTTGCCCTGCCTTGGCTCGGCGCAGTGGCGGCCACTGCGTATGTCGCGATGCTGTTTCGCAGGCGATGCGCTGATCCGCGCGCTGTCCTCGGCGGGACACTCGTGTTCGTTTCCACTTCGGCAGTGATTGTTCCGCTCGGTCTGCTCGGACTCAACGATGCCTGGGTTTGGCTGGGCCTACTCGCGGTCGCCTTCGGGCGCTCCGGTTGCGCTCTACCCATAGCCTGTCTGTTATGTCCTTGGGTCGATGAGCGATTTATCATCGGATTCCCGCTCGCTTGGTGCGTCGCGCGCGTTGATCGAGGTGAACTCTTCTTTTCGAGGGCTATGCTGCACGGGCTCTGGCTGCTGCCCTATGCTGCAATCCGGATATTGCTCTCCTGCGCCGGATTTGGGGATAGCGAGGCTCAAGCTGGTTTTCTCGCCTACGTTTTGTATTCCTTTCCCGGAATTGCACCCTTGATTCCGCTCGGATGGTGGTTCGGCCTCCGGGGCGGTTGGTTGGGCGTTGCTTTCGCTATCTGGAGTTGTCCAGCACGCTACCGTGTCATCGGGGGGCTCACTCTCGTCACTACGCTCGGTTTGACTGCCGTTTTGGCCCACGACTTGAGTCGTTCAGTCGCGATTATCGTTCCGCTTGTCCTACTTGGTGGATTCGAATTCATACGCCTTTATCCCGCGCGCGCTCCGCATGTGCTCTTGGTCACCGGCATCGTCGCCCTGCTGTTACCGGCCGCTCATGTCATCTACCATACCATTCAGCCCATCAGCCCACTTCCATTGGAGACCATTCGCATCCTCCGCTCGAACTCCTAATCGCCATGAGCCTTAGCTTCAAAGAACCACGCGAGCTCCAAGCCATCTACCAGCGCCGTTTCACGTCGGCCAAGACGGCCTACCGAAATCGTCTCTGGGAGGTGCTCGTCACCGATTTTTTTCAACCTTTGGTAGATGCCGACGCTGCCGTCCTCGACCTTGGTTGCGGCTACGGTGAATTCATCAACCAAATTATTTGCCGTGAGCGCCATGCGATGGATCTGAATCCGTCTGCGCCCGACTACCTAAATCCCGGCGTCCAGTTCCATGCGCAAGACTGCAGCCGCCACTGGGACATTCCCGACTCCTCACTCGACGTCGTGTTCACCAGCAATTTTTTCGAACACCTCCCCGACAAGCTCGCCCTCAAACTCACTCTTCTCGAAGCGGCGCGGTGCCTACGCCCCGGCGGTCGCCTCATCGCTCTGGGCCCCAATATCAAATACGTTCAGGGCGCCTATTGGGATTTTTGGGACCACTTTCTCTGCCTCACCGAACTCTCGCTCGCCGAGGCCCTCGAGAACAACGGCTTCATCGTCCACCAAGCCATCCCGCGTTTCTTGCCATACACGACCGTTAACCAGCCCACCTACCCAATGGCCTTTGTTCGTGCCTATCTCCGGTTCCCGTTCGTCTGGTCTCTCTTCGGCCGCCAATTCTTGGTCGTTGCCGCCCGCCGCTGAATCCTCCGCGCGTTGCGCAGCACCAGCGTTGCCCGCTTCGACCTCTCCCAAACCGGCGCACTTACGCTGCTTTCGAGCCCATGTTTCGCTCCGAACGATCAAGCCTGCCCACTCCCGGCAGACTTCTCTATCTTCTATACCACCGACCGCTCGCCGCGCTTGCCCGAAGCCGGCGCGAAGGCGGTCCCTGGCAGCAATGGATCGATGCCAGAGGCCGCCGTGCCATGGTCACCGCCGCGCGCTACCTCCCGACCCTCCCGCCACCCTCGGCCTCCGCTCCGGAAGTCTTCCTCCTGACCGGCCAACGATTCTGGTATCAAAGCGCATTCTGCGTGTATTCGCTCGCCCGGCACATCGGCCCCGTCCGCCCCGTGTTCCTCGACGACGGCAGCTTCGACGACCCGCTCGCCACCGAGGCGCAGCGGCTCTTTCCGGGTTCTCGCGTCGAGCGTGCCACGGATATCGAAGCCCGTCTCGAAGCTTCGCTTCCCTCTGCGAAATTTCCCACGCTCCGCTCCCAGCGCCGCACCTATATCCACCTGCGGAAACTCACCGACATCCACGCCGGCCTCCGCGGCTGGCGGCTCGTGCTTGATTCCGACATGTTGTTCTTCCGTCCGCCCGACGCGCTGCGCACGTGGTTCGCCGCACCTGATCGTCCCATCCACATGCTCGATGTTCACGACGCCTATGGCTATCCCGCCGCGACGCTCGCTGAACTCGCCGGCCATCCCGTCCCGTCCTGCGTCAACGTCGGCATCTGCGGTTTTCGCAGTGAAGCGATCGATTGGGAGAAACTCGAATTCTGGGCCACGCGACTCATCGCTCGTCATGGCACGAGTTACTATCTTGAGCAGGCGCTCGTCGCCTTACTTCTGACCGACGCCGATCCGCTGCGGCTCCCGCGTGCCGACTATCTTCTGCTCCCCGATCTCGCCGAGTGTAGCCGCCCGACCGCCGCGCTGCACCACTACGTCGATCTCTCGAAACGTGGCTACTTCCGTCACGCGTGGCGCCACATCGCTCGCCATGCCTAAATCAACCCCGCTGCCACCGCCGGCCCGCAACTTGGTTCGCTACGCGCTCGGGTTTGCCGCCTCGGTGCCACTGCTTTTTGCCTGGGTTGGTTGGTTTTTCAGCCCGCCTATCCTAAATCCCGACTCTGCGAGCGGCTTCGCGGTCTGGGAGTCGGGACAAGCAGGCGCGCAGTGGAATCACTTGCGATTCCCCGACCCCGCAGATCTCAGCAAGGATCGGGACACCTTCCTCACGTGGTGGTCGCCCGGACAGTATGTTGTGCCCGGATGGTTCAAGCGAGCAGGCTTCTCGTGGGGCCAGGCCATGTTGCTGACCACCCTCGCCTGTGTGTGGATACAAACCGCAGGCTGCTGGTGGCTAGGCCGCAGTG
>CALRZR010000137.1:0-19655 GCA_943372705.1 Opitutus sp. GAS368
GCTGTTGGCATTCGGCCCCGAGGCTTGCACGGTATAGCTGCCCGGCGGAAGCGGCGCGAGAATCGCGGCGTCCAGGGAGTTGTTTGCGAGGGCAAAGGTGCCGATGCGCGTGGTCGCCTGCTGGAGCGCGGCGACTGCCGTGGTGTTGGCCGCAGCATTGGCGTTTTGGTTACCCCAGTTGTCGTTCGTAACGAGACGGGTTCCGTTCGCAGCGAAGAGTTCGAGCATGGGATTTGCCAGAGCACCCGTGACGTTGAAAGGAGCGCCGGTGAGCCCCGGTCCAACGACGCGAATCAACATCTGGCGCGTTTGGTTCGCCGGAGCGCCGGGCGGATTGGCGACCACGAAGCCGCCGATCAAGGTCTGATTGCCGCCGTTGGTGACGCCACGCGTCGAGATGTTCGCAACCCGCGTCTGGGTATTGGAGAGGGTCAAGGTCGCCGGGTCGCTGGTGGCGGAACCGGCGGTGGTGGTCACCACGACCGTATACGTGCCCACTCGGCTGGTATCAACATTGGTCAGGCTCAACGTGGACGTGGTGGCGTTTGCGATCGGGGTTCCGTTGAACAACCACTGATAGAGGATGGGCGGAGCGCCGACGGCCTCGACCGTAAAGATGGCGCCCGACCGCGGATTCACGACGAGCGATTGCGGGTGTTTAACAAACGTGACGTAGCGGTAGGAGTAGAGAACGTGCTTCAGCAAGGAATCCACCCTGGCGGCATCGTCCGCCATTTTCACGAGTTCATCGACCCGGACGGCGATGGCGTCGGTGATCGCTTTGGCAGTGAGGTCCGGCGGTGACGGCGGACGGTTAAGTTGGTAGAAGAGCGCCGCGGCACGGGCTTTCGCGAAAAGGACGGTATTACCGGAGTTGGTGTTGGTGATGAACTCGGCGAGTGCGCTGGGCAATCCGACGGAATTATAGCCGCGACCGAGCGTAGCAGAGAGCACGTTGTTGCTTCGGAACTGGAGGTTCTGGAGGGCATCGGGCGCGGGCAGGCCCGCGGCTTTCCACAGGTTGCCAATGTAGGTATCGGCCGGGAGAACACTGGTCGGGCTATTCAACAGTGCGACGGTGGGAACAACGCCGTATTTCAGGAAATATTCGTTCGAGAAGAGGATCGAATTGACGCCTGCTGCAAGGCCGCCGTTGCGCGTGGTGGTAAGCAGCGCGGTGTAGTTCGTCGGCGTCGGCCATTGGCCCATGAGCACCCAATAAGTCGCCAACAAGTTTACGGGGGCGACGAAACCGGGCTGGGTCATCAAATCGGTGACGATCTTCGTGCGGGCGAGCGTTCCGGCGGCCAGTTGATCGGCAAGGTCGGCGAGAACAAGGGGGTTGATCGTCGTGGTGTTGGCGATGTCCGAGTAGGACTGAAGGATGAACGAGGTGTCGTCCTGAATCGGATTATTGCGGCGAACGGTGACTTCGATCGGAGCCGCGACGGCGGTGTTGGCGGGACTGGAGTTGTCGGTGGCCACAGCAGAAATCGTAAAGGTTCCGGACTGAGTGGGCGTCCAGTTTACGAGGTAGCTGTTGTTCGGATTGAAAGCGGTGCCGAGGCTGACGCCGTTGACGAAATATTGGACGCTGACCGTGCCGTCGGTGTCGCGGGCGTTGGCGGTGAACTGCATCTGGCGGCCCGTGGCGACGGAAGCCGGCGTTGCGGTAATGGTCGTAAAGGTCGGCGCGAGGCTCGTCGCGGCCACGATGTTTACGAAGTTGGTGGTGGACGCGGCCACGTTGCCGGAACTGTCGCGGACAAGGGCCCGGATTTCGGTGGCCCCCAGCGTCAGGCCGACCATCGAGGCGCTGAGGCGCCAAGTGTTGGTGAGTTGATCGCGGTTGGCGAAGCCGATGCTCTTGCGATCAAGGAAGAACTCGACGTTTGAGACCGCTCCATCGGAGTCAATGGCGGTGGCCGTGAGGTTGGCGGTCGAGGCCGAGCTGATTGTGCCGGGGACGGAAATCGAAACCGTGGGCGCGATGCCGACGAGGTCGTTTACCACGACGCGACGCGAGACTCCGCTGGTCGCAGTGGGGGAGCTGCCTACCGCCGCCGACGAAACGATGGTATAGGTGTCGGCCAACACGGGGGTCCAGATTGCGCGATAGGTGGTGGTCGGGAAGACGCGGGTGGCGTTGATGGTCGTGCGCTGCCCTGTGCTGGCCGACGCGATAAACTGCACGGTCGGCACTTGCGTAATGTTCGCACCGACGGCGGTGGCCTCGAGGAAAACCGGAGCGCCCACGGTGGTCGTGGTGGCGTTGTTGGCGGGACTGACCAATTGAGTATTGGGCGCGGGAATCGCGGTCACATTCAGGGTCAAGACCGGCGAAGACACCGCAGTGTTGCCGGAGTCGTCGGTGGCCACGACGTAAAGGTTATAGTTACCGGCGAGGGTCGGCGTGTAGCTGATGAAGGCGGCGTTCTGAGGATTGATGATTGCCGCGCCGGAGGCCGTGCCGTTCACGAACAGCTGCATGCTCGTGATCGTGCCGTCGCCGTCGATCGGGGTAGCGGTCATGAAGAACGGCGTGCCGATGGTCACAGCGTTGCCGGTGCCGCCGACCACGAGAGACTCCAGGGTGACGGTGGGCGGGGAGCTGATGGAGGGCGAGATATTGAGGAGCACCGGCGTGGGGTTGGTCGCGGTGGGCGCGGGGAAAATGGTCTGATTGCCGTTATTGTCGCGCGCGACGGCGTAGAAATTTACCGGATACCGGCCGGTGGCTTCGTTGATCAGCAAGCCGGTAAGGTCGAAGTTCGTGAGGTCGTAGACGCGGCGATAAACATTGGTGAGCTGTTGGCGTTGGCCGGTGCCGATGCTCACGTCGTTTAGGAAGAACTCGACGCTGGTGATCGTGGCGCCGGCACCGGGCGCGGCGTTAACCGTGAAATTCACGGTGGAGAGGCTCTGCACAATCGCCCCGTTGATCGGCGTGATGGCGGAGAGTGTCGGCGGTGCGCCGACGGGGTTGGCGACGTTGACGTTGAGCGGGATCGGCGTCGTAACCGTGAGCGAGTTCGTATCTGTGACGCGGGCGGTGATCTGGTGGGCGCCGAGCTGGGCGACCGTCGGCGTCCACTGGAAACTGTAAATACTGCCGTTGGCCGTGGTGGGCGTCAGGCGGGTGCCGACTTGCTGGCCGTCGACGAGGAATTCCACGAGGAAGACAGACGCACCGGTGCCCGGGGTGGCGGTGGCGGTGATCGTGAAGGGCACCAGCGGGGTCGCACGAGCCGTGACGTTTGTGCTGGGAGACGAGATGACGATTGTCGGGGTGCCGAAGGCCGCGGTGAGGTTGACGGAGTTGGAGATCGTGGTGTTCCCGCGATCATCGGTGGCAATGGCATCGAGGGTGTGGCCACCGGGAGTGGTGGGATTGTAGTTGGTCGAGAGGCTGGTCGGAGGCGCGATGGGATTTCCGACCGGGGCGCCGTTGGCGTAGAACTGGACGTTCGCGATGGTGCCGCCGGTGGCGATCGCCGACGCAGCGAGCGTGACAGGCGTATTCGGGATGACGGTGGTATTGGCGGTCGGCGTCAGCAGGCGGACGGTGGGAGGGGCGCCGACCGCTTCGGTGACATTGAACGTGTAGTAAACGTCGCGGGAGAGGCCTCCGTTGTCGGTGCCCCGGGCAGTCAGAACGTAAATGCCGGGCGTGCTGGGCGCGGTGAAGCGATAGCTGTAGGGAGCGGTGACCCTCTCGCCGACTTTGGTGGTGCCGTTGATGAAGAATTCCACACGGGTGATCGCACGGCCGGGCACGCTCGGGTTGACCGTGGCGACGACGTTACGAGTGGCTCCGGCGGGAAGCGTGGTGCCGGTGCCGGCGTTGAGTCCCGGGGTTACGCCGAGATTGACGGTCGGCGCGGAATTGTCGGTGACGGTGACGTTTGAGGCGGCGGCAACAGTGGCGTTGGTCTTGTCGTCGGTCGCGATGGCGGTGATCGAGACGGGCCCGATCGTCGTCGGCGTCCATGCGGTGCTCCAAATGCGGTTGGCGAGAGTGGTGCCCGGCAGGAGAATGCCGTTGGCAAAAACCTCGACACGGGAGATGGTGCCGTCGGTGTCGGCCGCGACGACGTTGACCGTGGTAACCGAACCCGAGGTGGCGAAGGCGCCGTCAGCAGGAGTGAGCACCCGCACCGTGGGCGCCGAACCGATCGCCGCGACAAAGGTGGCGGACAGGGCGGCGGAGGTCGTCTGCAGGCCGCTGTTGTCGGTAACGACAGCCGTGAAGAGGTGCGGTCCGACATCGGTGCTGGCGACGTAGTTGAACGTATAGGGAGCAACGCCATCGGTGCCGATGAGGACGCCGTCGAGGTAGAAATCAACGCGGTCCACCACGCCGTCGTCGACCGTTGTGGCGACGAGCATGCGGGACGAGCCGACCGGCACGATCAGGCTGCCGCCTCCGCCGACCATCGCCAAGGTGATCGTGGGAGTGCCGGCGGGATTGACGATAATCGGAACCGCGACGGCGTTAGCCGTGACGCCGTTGGAGTCCGTGACGCGGGCGGAAATGTTCGGTGCGCCGGCCGTCGTGGGAGTCCACGCAATGCTGTAGGGAGAGCTGGTATCGGTTCCGATCGGAATGGAGTCTGCGAAGAAATCGACCCGGGTGATGCTGCCACTGCTGCCGGGAGCAGCGTTGGCCGTGACGGTTACCGGAGAGCCGACAACGGCGTTGGCGGCGGTGATCGGGGCGGTGATCGAAATCGTGGGCAGCGAGATGGCGTTTACGGTGACGTTGATTCCGGCGGAGTTTGCAGTGTTGCCGTTGCTGTCGGTGACGGTTGCGGAAATCGTGTGCAAACCGGCCGGCGCAGCCACCCACGAAACCGCAAAGGGCGCGGAGGTATCGATGCCGATCTGATTGCCGTCGACGAAGAAAGCGACGCTGGCAACGGTAGCGGGCGCGGTCGCCGTTGCCGTCGCCGATATCGTGACGTTGGCATTGCCGGTGAGGCCCGCATTCGATGTGGGCGATGAGATCGAAACGGACAAAGTGGCGGCGGCGACGGTGGCGGCGACCGCCGTCGATGTGACAACCGCGTTGTTTGAATCGGTGACGCGCGCAGTGAGCGATACGGCTCCGTTGGCGGTCGGCGTCCAGTTGAACGAATAGGGAGCGGTCGTCGAGCTACCGAGGAGGGTTGAACCGGAAAGAAAATCGACGCGAGTGATCGTAGCGCCGGAACCGGCGGTGGCGTTCGCCGTAAGTGTAACGACCGAATTGATCGTGAGGACCGAACTGGGGATCGGTGCAGTCAGCGCGACGGTAGGAAGCGTATTGGCGACGTTTACATTGACCGCTGTGGATGTGGCGGTGACCGCAGCAGAATCCAACACTTGGGCTGTCAGTGCCACAGCGCCAGACGCGGCGGGAGTCCAGGAAATCGAATAGGGAGCAGAGGTAACCGGAGCGCCGATTTGGGTGCCGTTCGCGAAGAATGTCACCGAGGTTACGGTGTTGCCGAGGCTCGCCGCGGGCGAGGCAGTCACCGTGACAGCCGTGCCGACCGTGGCGTTGGAATTATTGGCAGGGGCCGTCAGCGAAATCGAAGTAGCCGTGTTCGCGGTAACCGTGACCGCCGCAGACGTAACCGTGTTGCTGAATGAATCGATCACGCGGGCGGTGACCGAGAAATTTCCTGACGACGTGGGAACCCAGGTGACGGTGTAGGGCGCGGTCGTATCGGTGCCGACAATCGTCGTGCCGACCAAGAATTGGACTTGGGCGACAGTGCCGCCGGCCGCCGCAGTTGCGTTGGCGCTGAGCGTCACATTGCTGCCGACCGTAAACACGGATCCTGCCGCAGGAGCGGTCACCGAAACCGTCGCTGTAGCGGCCGCCGCGACCGTTACGCTTATACCGGAAGATGTGACCACGGCACCATTTGAATCGGTAATGCGGGCGGTGAGCGAAACAGCGCCGGTCGTCGAAGGAGTCCAATTCACCGTGTAGGCGGGACCCGTCGAACTATCGATGAGCGTCGCGCCCGCGAAGAAATCTACTTTGGCCACAGTCGCGGGAGCTACCGCCACAGGGTTGGCGGTGAGCGCCACTACGGTGCCGGCAGTAACCGTAGAGCCGGCCGTCGGCGCCGTCAGCGACACCGTCGGGGCGGTCACCACAACGTTCACGATCGAAGAGGTTGCCGAGACACCGTTGGAATCGGTCACTTTCGCGGTTAGGGCGTTGATACCAGCCGTAGTCGGAGTCCAATCGAACGTATAAGGAGCGGTCAGGTCCGTGCCGACGATCGTGGAACCGACGAGGAAATCGACCCGACTCACGGTCGCGCCACCGTTGCCGGAGGCATTGGCCGAGAGTGTCGTGACGGCGGCGAGCGCGACATTGGCACCGGCAGCCGGCGCGGTTAAGGAAATTGTCGGAACCGCAGCGGCGACCGACACGCTGACTGCGGTCGACGTGACCGTGGTGCCATTGGAGTCGGTGACACGGGCAGAGAGCGATACGGTGCCGGTGGACGTCGGAGTCCAATCAAACGAGTAGGGCGCCGTGGTATCGGTGCCGAGGACGGTCGTGCCGGAAAGAAACTGGACTTGGGTAACCGTGGCGCCGGTGCCGGGGCTGGCCGTCGCACTCAGAGTGGTGGTGCTGTTCACCTGAACCGAGCTTGGGGCCGTAAAGGAAATCGTCGGAGATGCGGCGGACACGGTCACATTCACAGCAGTGGACGTCACAACGACACTGGCCGAATCGGTTACGCGGGCAGTAAGGGCGGATATGCCGACGGTCGAGGGAGTCCAAGAGAAGGTGTAAGGTGCGGTCGTATCCGTGCCGATCACGACGCCATTTTCGAGGAATTCGACCTGAGTAACGGTCGAACCGGGACTGGCGGTGGCGTTGGAACTGAGCGTGGCTGCTGTGCCGATGGTCGCCGTCGTGGCGGCGGTGAGTGATACGGTCGGAAGTGCGGCGACGGCGGTCACATTGTAGGGCACGGACGAGAGGACAGCGTTGCCTTTATCGTCGGTCGCTTGCGCGCGGAGGGAGTAAACTTTGGCAACCGTAGGCGTCCACGAAATGGAATACGGTGCCGTAAGGTCGGTGCCGATCGGATCGCCGTCGGCGAAAAATGTCACGCCGCCGCCCGCGGTGCTCGGGATAAAACCGTCGGTATCGCTCGCGTTGGCAGAGACGGTAACCGTGGAGCCCGTTGCGACAAAACTGCCCGAAGTGGGCGCCGTAATATTGACAGTGGGGGCCGCGCCGACAGCCGCACCTACTGTAAAGTTCAGCGTCGATGAATCAAACGTCGTTGCGCCGTCGCTGGCAGTGGCACGCGCCAAAATGGTATGGGCGCCACCGCCGGCAGTCACGGTGTAGGCGGCATTGTAGGGGAACTGCGTCGCCGTCGCGATCACCGTGTTTGCCGTGCCCGGATCGAGGATGAACTCAACCTTCTGCACAATCCCGTCCGACATGGTTGCAGTTGAGCGCAGGAAAACTTGGGCGTTCGCAGCGAGCGTCGAATTGTTCGCAGGCGAAATGAGTGTAGCCGCACGGACGGCCGAGACGGTTACGACACTGCTGATCGTCGCCGTGTTGGGTGCACCCGCGGTGTTACCGGAGGTATCCGTAACCGTAGCGGCAATGGTGAAGGTGCCGGCCCCGGTCGGAACCCAATTTACGACGAAGGGAGACGCGCCGGTGGCGATACCGATACTCGTGCCGTTAACGGTCACCGCAACTTGGGAGATCGTGGAACCTGCCGTAGCGCCGGCGGTGACGCTGATGTTCAATCCCGTCGGAGTAGTGACCAGCGCAACTGGCGAGCCGGTCGCCGGAAAGGCACCCGGAGTAAATGAGATGGTGGGCGTCGCAAGCGCGACGGGCGCAGCCAGCAGGGCGACCAAGGTCGCGACGGCAGCGTAAATTCGCCGGAATATCGTTTTCATGGATGGGCCTCCGGGTGGACGGTTGCTCACTTGGTGCCACCGCTACGGGTGCGGCCTTCGGCGCTGGCCGGGGTGACGATGGTCGGGTTCTGGAAGAGCGAGCCGGCAGGCGTGTTCTTCAGGTCCTGCTTCTTCGGTGAGCCGCCGGGGCTGACGAGGTTGGCGGTGACGAAGATCAGGAGATTTTTCTTTTGCGAGCTTTCTCCCTTCGATCGGAAGAGACGGCCGAGGAGCGGGACATCGCCGAAGAACGGCACCTTGTCGTTGATCTTTTTCACCTCTTCACGGGTGAGGCCGCCCATTACGAGCGTGGCACCATCCCAAATCGTAACCTTGGTGGTGATCTCGCGAACAGAGAAGATGGGTTGATAGAAACCGGGGGGCACCGTCACGGAGGTAGCGCCGGCGATAGCGACACTCGGCCCGCCGTATTCGACGAAGCCTTCGAATTCGGTGACTTTCGGGTTCAGGTCTAGGCTGATGGAATAATCGTCTTCTTCGACGGTCGGGGTGACCTTCATCTCTACGCCAACGTTGCGCGTCGCGAACTCCTGGGGCGTGCCGGACGTGATGCTGACGGACCCGGCCTGGGCTTGGCTTTGGATTTCACCGTAGCTCTGCGGATAGCGAAGCTCTTGCGCGACGACGATGTTCGCAGGATTGCCGGAGAGGACGGTGACTTTGGGCGAGCTGAGGAGGTCCGAACCCTGCCGTTGGGAAAGAGCGCGAATCGACGCAGTGACATCGAACTCACCGACAAATCCAGTGATACGACCAAGGGCGGAAGCGCCGCTGGCGAGTGACACCGCGCCGGGCACCGTAGGCGCCGCAACCGGAACGCTCAGGCTGTCGGAAGCAGTCGTTTGGGTGGTGTTACCAATGCTGGTTGTAGTCACGCCGCCATTGACGTTGATGCTCTTGATATTGTTGGCGGACGAAAACGCGTCGGAGAGGGGCCGGTTTACTCCGCTTGTGCTGTAAACTTCTTGGGGAGTGAAGATCTGGCGGCCGGCCGAATCGAGGACCGGCGCACCGGTGGTGGGATTTACCTGGGCGAGGCCACGGCGGGTGACGTTCCAATTAACGCCGAGCTCTTCGAGGGCGCCTTCCTGAACTTCCATGAACTTCGACTCGATCTCGACCTGACGAACGTCGTTGTAACGGGCGAGAATGTTGCGGATGCGCTCCACGTTGCGGGCGGTCTGCGTGACGATGATCGCTGAGCCGTCATAGGCGAGGCTGGAGCCGGCTACGGCCTCGAAGTTGACGCCGGCTTGTTGTAGGAAGGCCTTCATCGACGCGGCTTCGCCACCGCTGGCGGCGGTTTCGCCACCGGCACCGGACGACGAGAACGGATCCGTTTTGGAGCCGCTGCTGCCGCCGCTGCCCGAGGCAATCCCGGTCATGCGCAGAACGGTGGCGCGGGTGATCGGGAAAAACGCGGTGTCGAGGGTCGAGGTTTCGCCGCCGGGACGGACGATCACGGCGTCGGCCTGCACTTCGTATTGGTAGCCGACGGACTCGGTGACGAAATCGAGAGCGCGCTTCAGGGAGGCGTTGCGGAGCGTGATGGTGACCTGGGGGGCCTTGTTGCTGGGATCGAGGAGCACGACGTTCACGCCTTTCGGGCCGGGGCCGGAATCAAACTCCTCGGAGGCGGCACTTAGGGCCGTGACGACCTGGCCGATTTCGGCGCGGGTAAAGCTGACGCTGGGCAGAACGATGTCGTTAAGTTTCTTGGCGAGCGGTGCGGCCGCGGCGGCTTTGTCCATCTCGCGGGCGCGCTCCTGATAGATGCCGGGGCGTTGCCAACCTTTGGAGACTTCTTCGAGGAGTTGGGCGCGGGTTTTTTCGCGGTTCAGCGTGCCGGCATCGATCTTCTCCTGGGCGATGCGGATAAGAAACCCCTTGGCGATGGTGTTATCGGGCTCCTTGGCCTCGATGGCGCGGAAGGTGGCCTGCGCTCCGTCGATGTCACCGGCGACGTATTGCGCGCGACCTTTGGCGACGAGCTCGGCCGTGGCGGCACGGTCGGCGCGGAATTGCGGATCAACACCGGGGACGGGTGCGGACTTCGTCTCGGCCTTTGCGATTTTCTGGGCGACGGAGGCGGCGCGGGCGTCGGCCGGGGAGATTTCGTTTTGGGCGGCGAGCGCGGCGCGGGCACCGTCGGTGTCGCCCGCCTTCAGGCGGGCTTGGGCCTGATCGAGGAGCGCCGAAGCCTTTTCTTTCTTTAAATCGGCGATAATTTTCTGCGTGAGCGGATTCGCGGGGAGAGAGGCGAGCGCAGAGTCGAGCGTGGCAATGGCGGCGTCGGCACGACCGTCGCGCAATTGGGTGCGGGCGGTGGCCAGTTGGGATTGAGCGGATGCGATGGCGGCGCTGATGCGGCCGGCTTCGGCGCGGGCGAGCGCTTCGGCTTCCTCTTCGGGAGTGGGCCCGCGGGGAGCGGACGGGGCGGCTTGGCCGGGCTCGGGGATTTTGACGTCGATCATCGCCGGGGCGGCGGCGGGTGCCGGGGCGGCAGCGGCGACGGGCGCGGGGCGCGAGGCGGCCTCGGCACGGGCGGCGCGCAAGGCGTCAAGCTCGGTGCGCAGGCGCAGCACGGAAGGATCGTTGGGCGAGAGCGCGATCAGCTGGGTGAGCGTCTGCTGTGCTTTGTCGAGGTCGCCGGCATCACGGGCGCGGAGGACGTCGGACATCAGGCGAATCTTCACGTCGGTCTGACTTTGCGCGACGACGCGGCCGGCCGGCACAGCAAGCGCGAGGAGCGCAGCGGCAAGCAGAACGAGTAGCGACGTGGGAAGGGCGTGTTTTTTCGTTGCAGGAAAGTTATTGGGTCTGGGGAAGCGCGTCGGCCGAGGCGGATTCTTCGGCTTCGCGAGGAGTGAGGATGCGGCGGTCGGGTTGGGTGAGAGACGGAGATTCTTTGATGACCTCGATGGTGGGAGGCGTAAGTTTGATGCTGTCGATCCGGTAGGTCACCTCGCCGATTGCGAAACTCTCGCCAGCACGGACTTCGCGAGTCGCCGATTCGCCGGCTTTGGCAACGAAAGCGGTGAGACCACCAGTGAACTGGCGCTCGCGATGTGTGAGTGTGACTTCGCGGCCAATTTTTTCGTCGAGCACGACGGCAGTCGCGATGCGCTGGCGGGTGGTCATGTTCCCCGGAGATTTAACCTCCACCGAACGGATGTTAAAGGACTTGATGGTCAGACCGAGCTTGGCGACCCGATGGCCGGAGGTGGCCAAAAAGACTTCGCCGCTGCCGAGATTTTCGAAGGTGCCACGCTCGCGTCCCTCGCTACCGACGTAGCCGATCAATTGAAGGCGAAACGGTTCGGGTCGCACCGAGGCGAGTTCGAGCCCGAAGGCCTCTTCGACGATGAGATCTTCGCTCACCGCAGCCGGCGGTTTTACGGTGAAAGTCTTGTTGCGCGAATTGTAGAATATTTCGGGCGGCGTGAACGTGTCGTAAATCCAATCACGACCGCGGCTCTGCGACGACGGCGGAGTCCAGTTGTCCGTTTTAACAATCGCAGCCTCTGCGACAGTCGCCGCGTAAGGGGTGTCGGCAAGTTCCACCGTGGCGACGGCAGCCTGCGGCGCCTGGGTGTGCCGCCAGATCATCGTGCCGGAGAACGCAGCCGAACCGAGCGCGAAGGCCGCGGCAGCGATGAGGTAAACTTTTTCCTGGGAGAGGACGGCCATGGCTCAGGGGGTCGGTTTGGCGTCAACGGCCGCCGCATCGGCCGGGGCGGCAGGGGTGACGAGGTTGAGATACTCGACCGTGACCGTAAACTTCGAGAGCGGCTTGGCCACGATGGGCGCGATGGTGGAAACTTTCGGCGAAGGCTTGACGGTGACTGCGGCGACTTTCGGTGGAGCGCTGATGACGACCGACGGCGCCGCGGAGGCGTCCGCGCCCTCGCCTGCCGAATTTTCGTCGGCGGGAGCACTCACAATCGCATCTTCGGCCGTCGCGCGGTCCACTTCGACTTCCCGCACGAGGACGGGCAGCTCGAAACTGGCGAGTTTGTTCAGGAATGTGCGCAACGTGACGGTTTGTCCGGTGAACACAATGCGGACAGGCGTGGTGTCGATGAAGCCGGGCGCTCGTGCAGTGACCCGAGCATCGATGGCAAAAATATCGGGGCTCTCCGGTTCAGCCGGTGAACCGGAGCCAGGCGCGGGCTCAGGCGGCGGTTCGGCCGGCATGCCTCCGGCGCCGTTGGCGGCAGCGGCGGCTTGGGCGGCGAGGATGGCTTCTTTTTCGGCTTTGTTCAGCGCGCGCTCGCGTTGAATCAGAAAGATCGAGCGCGGGCGGGCCTCGATGAGCGACTCGACGAGGAATTGCACGACTTGGCGTTGGTGGAAAACCGCGGGGATGCGGTCTTCCTTGGGGCCTTCGTTAGCATAGAGGGAAAAGCCGAAACGGGCGGCCTCGGGGCGAATCTCAACGTCGTTCTTCTTGGCGAACTCACGGGTCTTTTCGACAAAGGTCGCGAGGTCGAAATAGGCGTCGGTGCGGGCAGCGGGCACTTTGGCCGAAGCGAGGCGTTCGGCAGCGGGACCCCGGCCTTTGAGCTCCGCTTGCATCGCAGCGACCGCGCGCTGACCGCGGGCAAGATCAGCCTCAATCGCCGTAGCGACGGGGCGCGTTGGCACCGGGGTGAGGTCTCGCATCGCCATGAGCTCCGATTCCTTCTGCACAAGTTTCTTCGCGGCGGCGCGGGAGGCTTCCCAACGATCATAGATGAGCCAGCCTTCGCCGAGCACGAGCAGTGCGCACAACGTGAGCGCAGCGGCGAAGAGGGGATTTTTGCGATACCAGGTCATGCGCGGCTCAGAGCGTTTTCTTCGGGTTGATCACGAGCGTAAAATCGAACCGCAGCAGCCCGTTTTGGTTGTTGTCGAACTTCTCGTTCTCAACGGAAGCGATGAATTGGGAACCCGTGAAGCTCGCCAAGAGTTGTTGCACGCGTTGCCGGGCTTCGACGCTGACTTTCGACTGCGGGTTCGCGATGTCGAGTAGGCGTCCGCTAAGTGTCAGGCGCACCGGAGGAGCCGGCGGCGCAGGCGGTGCCGAACCGTCGGCGGGCGGGGTTGCATTCGGATCGGCCGGTTGGTCGGCGCCGGGCTCGGGCAGCGGGGGCCGGACTACCTGCAATTTGTCGAGCCAGACGTCTTCAATTTTCACGAGACGATTCTGCAGGTCGGAGAGGAAATTGATCCAATTGGTCTTCGTGTCGTAGGCGGCGCGGTAAGCGGCAATCTGTTTCTTCGCCTCTTCGATCTGGCGCAGGTTCTCCTCATTGCGCGTCTGAATCGCCCGTAGAGGCATGAGCTGCCCGTCAACTTGGCGAACCTGATCGAGGCGACCTGAAGCGACTTGATGAAAATAGACGATGGGCGGGACAAACGCCAAAACGACCAGCGCCGCCGCCGCAACCATCAATGGTTGCCGTTTGCGGAACGCGATCGCCTCGGTCACCGACGGAGGCAGCAGACTCGCTTCCGACTCGTTTTTTGCCACGAGCTGGGTGGCGAGACCGACGAGATCCCCCAACACCGCCGCAGCACCCTCGGCTCCAGCCGCACGGGCATTGGCCGAGAGATCGACGTTGCGGAGCGATTCGTAGCGGTGCGCAGGAACCTTCAATCGGTCGGCCAGCGTCGCGGGCAGGTCGTTGATCAAAGATCCACCACCGGTGAGATAAACGGCCACGGCAGCACCACCACCGGACTGACGGCGGTGGTTGACGGCCGAGCGCATAATCTCGACGCCCAACTTGGTATTGAACGCAGACGCCGCGCGTTGGACCGCCGCGCGCGAGGGCGAAGACATGGGCAAATCGGAATGCCCCGAAAGCACCTGAACTTTGAGCGTCTCAGCCTGCGAAAAATCAATGCGCAACTCGTCGGCGATGGCCTGCGTGACGGCGTTGCCGGCGAGGGCGAGGGTGCGGACGTAAAACCGTTGCCCCTCCATGAAGAGCAGGTTCGTCGAGCGCGCCCCGATATTGATCACGATCACGCTCTCGAGAACCTCGGGATAGTTGTAGCGAAACGCGTGATTAAGCGCGAGGGCGGCGGGAAGAGCGCGTTCGGCGGGAAAACCGGCAGAATCGGTCGCAGTGCAGAGCGTCTGCATCGCCTCGAATTTCGCAGCCGTCAGCATCACCTCGAGATCGAACCCGTCGTCGGCCACGACCACATGGTCCCAGACAACTTCTTCCAAAGGATAAGGAATGTTCTCCGCGGCTTCGAACGCGATGATCTTGCCGCGCTTCTCCTTCGCCATCGAGGGCGTCTTGATGAACTTCGTGAGCGCCAAATGCCCGGGGACCGCGAGCGCACTCACGCCGCCCAGTTTGTTGCGCGCAGCCACGGCACCGAGGGATTGGGCGATCTCGGTGGCCCAACGCGACTCGTGCGATGGGTCGGAGCTGTGCGGTTCGATGGCGAACTGCTGCAGCACCAAACGGCCCGCCGCCCCCGCTGTGAACACACCGCACGCGACATGACCTGCTCCAATGTCAACGGCTAGAACCCGGGGTGAACGCATAGATGGGGGAAGAAAGAGTGAAAGGCGATTTCAGATGGGGCGAGACGCAGCAAGCGCAAACTCAGTTACGGAAAATCGCGCATAGTGTCAGCGACCGTCCCGCCGCACAAACGACGGAGTGGCGCGGGGATACTCGTTCACGAACGGCGTGAGGTATTGCGGGACCATCGCACCGTCGTTCGCGGCCGCCGCCGTGGTGGCGCGAGTGAGAAAGTTTTTCCGCGTATCGGACGAGGCCAAGGTCGTCGCGTAACTGTTTTTCCCGGCATTCAAGGCGCGCCCGCCGAGGCCCAACTCGACAACCCAATACTTCGGGTCGCCGTGCAACTGGTCCCGCTTCACCAGTTCCGCCGGCAGGTAAAACCGGATGTTCGCCCGGCCGGCCTCCAGCGCGATGCATTCGGCATTGGCCCGATAAAATTCGATTCGTCGCTCCCCTCCCCCGGCCAAGGCCGGTAGTTCAAACCCGACCGTGAGCGTAACCTTCAGACGCGAAACCATGCGCCCAGGGATGCTTGGAGGTGGGCGCACTTCGAGCGCGATGTCCGCCTCATACCAATTGCCCGTCGAGCCGTTGGGCGTGCGAACATTCGCGAACTTCACCGAACTCACGTCGGCTTCCTGGGCCCGGGCCCCGGACGGGAGCACCGCCGACAAACCGAGCAGTGCGAGCCAGGCTAATCGGGCGGTGAGGTAACTGAATGGAGAGCAGTGCACGGCGGGAAAAACGTTGAGCACCCTCCTTGTGAGGTCACGCTCAAAACTTGGTTCCCGTTTCTTGGGGCCACTTTCACCGATGCCGACACCTCCCCTCGCTTACAAAATCGCCGTCCTTGTCTTCTTGGAAAATGCCGCCGGCGAGCACCTCCTGCTCCTGCGCGCCAAAGCGCCCAATCTCGGTTCATGGAGCCCGATCGGCGGCAAACTCGAGACCGCCATCGGTGAATCACCGTTCGAATGCGCGGTCCGCGAAACGCACGAGGAGACGGGCCACGTGATCACGACCGCCGATCTGCACCTGTTTTCAATCATAGCTGAAAAAGCCTACGAAGGTCAGTCGCACTGGCTGATGTTTCTCTTTCGCTGCAAGAAGCCGATCGACGCTCTGCCCACCGACATCTCCGAGGGCAAATTCGGCTTCTTCTCGAACGCCGCCCTCGCAACCATCTCGTTGCCCGAGACGGACCGCACCGCGCTCTGGCCGATTTACCACCGCTACCGCGAAGGCTTCGTGTCACTGCGTGCCGATTGCGCGCCGGACAAACCGATCCACGTCGTCATCGAAGAAATCATCGGCGCCTGACCGCCAAACCGCTTGCTTGCGCCGCGCCCGCCGCGTAGCGATTCCGGCGTGCGCTTCCCTACCCCGTTCCTCGCCGCGCTGCTGCTACTCGCAGGCGCCCCACTCCACTCCGCCGACGACTACAAGCTCGGCGCGGATTCCCAACCAAAAGCCGATGTGCCGCACGGCGACGTGCGCACCGGCAAGTTCACCGAGAGCAAAGTATTCCCCGGCACGACGCGCGACTATTTCGTCTACGTGCCGAAGCAATACGACCCGGCCAAGCCCGCCTGCCTCATGGTGTTTTTCGACGGCGGCGGCTTCTTCAAGGCCGACGGCCAATTTCGCGTGCCCGTGGTCTTCGACAATCTCATCGCGCGAAAGGAAATACCCGTGACGATCGCCGTCGGGGTAAATCCCGGCGTATTCGCCGCCCTCGCGCCAGGAGCGAAGGACCGCAGCAACCGCAGCTTCGAATACGACTCCCTCGGCGACGCCAATGCTCGCTTCATCCTCGACGAACTCCTCCCCGCAGCTACGCAGGGCCTCAACGTCACGACCGATCCCGCCGGCCGCGCCGCCGTCGGCAACAGCTCCGGCGCCATCGCCGCCTTCACGCTCGCCTGGGAGCGGCCTGATTCGTTCCGCAAAGTCATCAGCCACATCGGCAGCTACACGAATATCCGCGGCGGCTACGTTTACCCCGGCCTCATCCGGAAAACGAAACCCGCCAAGCCGCTCCGCATCTTCCTCCAAGACGGCGCCAACGATCTCGACAACCTCCACGGCAACTGGCCGCTCGCGAATCAGGACATGGCCGCCGCGCTGAAATTCGCCGGTTATGACCACACCTTTGTCTTCGGCGACGGCGCCCACTCCGGCAAACACGGCGGTTCGATTTTCCCCGACACGCTGCGCTGGCTCTGGCGCGACTGGCCCAAGCAATAAACCCCGCTACCCCACCCGACATGCACTTCAAATTTCCCCTTGCCCCGCTCCTGCGCTCCACCGCACTCGCCGCGCTCGCGATTGCTTCGCTTGCCGCACCCTGCACGCACGCCGCCGACGCCTTTAAGCCCACGCCCGATCACGTCGAGAATCCCACGATTCCGCACGGCAAGGTCATCCCGATGCCCGCGTGGTCGGCATCAAAAATTTACCCCGGCACGACGCGTGAGTGGGCGATCTACGTGCCCGCCCAATACAAACCCGACGGCAGCGCCGCGCTCATGGTCTTCCAAGACGGCATGGGCTACACGAGCGCCAAGGGAAATTGGCGCGTGCCGATCGTCTTCGACAATCTCATCGCCCGCGGCGAGATGCCCGTGACGGTCGCGATTTTTATCAACCCCGGCAACGATCCGTCCAAAGGTCTGCCGAAAAAAGGCGCGAGCGCCAGCAACCGCAGCCTCGAATACAACGCCCTCGGCGATCGCTACACGCGTTTCCTCCTCGAGGAAATTTTGCCCGAAGTCGCCAAACAATATCCGTTCACCAGCGATCCCGAAAAACGCGCCATCGCCGGCTCCAGCAGCGGCGCCATCGCCGCCTTCACGGTCGCGTGGGAACGCCCCGACCAATTCCGCAAAGTCCTCTCCACGATCGGCAGCTTCGTAAACCTGATGGGCGGCGACGCCTACCCGTCGCTCATTCGCAAGACCGAGCGCAAGCCTCTCCGCGTATTCCTCCAAGACAGCAGCGGCGACCTCGACAATCCCTTCGGCCACTGGCCCACCGCCAATAAAAACATGCACGCCGCGCTCCGCTACATGGGCTACGATGTGCGTTTCGATTTCGTCGAAGGCTACGGACACAACAACCAACACGGCGCCTCGATCCTCCCCGACGCGCTGCGTTGGCTCTGGCGGGCCGAAAAGCACGTGCCCGCTATCGTCACGAAGGGCGACCTTGCCGGCGACATGACCCTCCACCGCCTCCTCATCGAGGGTGAAGGTTGGCAGCCCGTCGTCGATGGTCTCGGCATTGGCGATGCCGCCTGCACAGATGCGTCCGGGAATTTCTACTACACCGACATCCGCAATCCCGGCATCACCAAACTCTCCCCCGACGGCACCAAGACGAAGTTCGGCAACGAAACCGCCAGCGGCCTCAAGTTCGGCCCCGATGGCAAACTCTACGGCTGCTTCGGCGCGAAGAAACGCATCTTCACCATCGACGTAGCGACCGGCACCATCGACGTCCTGCTCGAAGACGTGCAACCCAACGACCTCGTCGTCACACGGCGCGGCCACATTTTCTTCACCGAGACCGGCAAGAAACAGGTCACGTTTTTCGATCCGGCGACGAAGACCACCCGCATCGCCGCCACCGGCCTCGCCAATCCCAACGGCATCACGCTCTCGCCCGACGAAGGCACGCTTGCCGTCAGCGAAAGCGCCGGCGAATTCGTTTGGACGTTCCGCATCGGCGCCGACGGCACGCTCGATGCGAAGACGCCTTACATGAGCCTGCGCCGCCCGGTTGATCCCAAGGGTGAATTTAAGTTCAACAATCCCCCGCCCTACGTGGCCGCCTCCCGCGGCGACGGCATGACAACCGACACGCTCGGCCGCACCTACGTGACCACCACGCTCGGTATCCAAGTTTTCGATCCCACCGGTCGCCTCTGCGGCGTCATCGACAAACCCGCCCGCGACAAACCCGTCACGAGTTGCGTGTTCTCGGGCCCCAATCGCGATTTCCTCTACGTGACCAGCGGCAGCGCGATTTACCGTCGCAAAGTGCAGGCGACCGGCGCCGCCCTCGCCTCCGCCCGTTAACGCGAGATTGCCAGCAGGTCCGTCAACTCCACGCGTTTTTCATAGAGCGCTTTACCGACGATCACCCCGTCCAAATTGGCGTAGCGGCGCGCGAGCTCGGCGAGCTTCAGCACATCCTCGCGGCGACTCACACCACCACTTGCGATCACGTTGAAGCTCCCGGCATTCAGCATCGCCTCTTGCGCCGCAAAATTCGGCCCGGTTAACATGCCGTCCGTTCCGATGTCCGTATAGATGATCGTGCGCACCCCGATCGCATCCATGCGTCGCGCGAGGTCGAGTGCCCCGGTGCCCGTGGTGTCGACCCAGCCTTTCACTGCGACTTTGCCATCCTTCGCATCGATCCCCACGGCGATCTTGTCCCCAAACGCCTGCACGAGTTCGCCCACAAAACTCTCACTCTCCGCCGCCCGCGTGCCGATCACGACGCGGCTCACGCCAAATCCCAGCGCCCGCTCGACCGACGCCCGCGTGCGCAAGCCGCCTCCGAGTTCCACTTTCATCCCCAACGCCGCGATGGCCTGCACCACCGCGAGATTTTGCGGCTCGCCGGCAAAGGCCCCGTCGAGGTCAACCACGTGCACCCACGCGCTGCCCGCCGCGCGAAATTCCGCGGCCACCTCCGCAGGATTTGCCGCGTAGACGGTCTCTTGATCGGCGCGGCCCTGGAGCAAACGCACGGCCCGCCCGCCTTTGATGTCGATGGCTGGATAAATGGTCATTCGACAAAAACGCTTTGCGCCCGCCCTCCCGGGTGCGAGTCTAAAAGGCCAACCATGTCCTCTTACCAAGTCCCCACCTTTCTCGCCGAACTCCTCCACGCCCGCTCACCGTCGGGTTACGAGGCCGAAGCGCAGGCCGTCTTCGACCGCCACGTGAAGCCCGCTGCCGACGCTTACACCGGCGATGCGCTCGGCAACCGCCTCGCGACGCTCAATCCCAAGGGAGACCCGGTGTTGATGCTCGCCGGCCACATGGACGAACTCGGGCTCATCCTCACCTACGTGAACAAGGATGGTTTCATCTATTTCGACACCATCGGCGGTCACGACCGCACAATCATCTCGGGACGCCGAGTGATCAT
>CALRZR010000138.1:0-19624 GCA_943372705.1 Opitutus sp. GAS368
CGGAACTCAACTCCGTCACGCTGGACGGCACCCGCAGTGCGGGTGCCGTCGCCGGGTTCACGCCGCAAGGCGACCGGGCGGCGCTGATTGACCAGATCCCCGCGGATTTCATCAAGGAAATCGAGGTGACCAAGGGCAACACGCCGGACCAATCGGCGGACTCCCTGGGCGGAACGGTGAATCTCGTCACCAAGTCCGCCTTTGATTTCAAGCAGCGCGTCATCACCTACCGGCTGGGCGTCAATTTGAACACGTATCGGGACGGCAACTTCGTGCGCGGCGACTACGGTTGGGTGGATTCGGGCAAGTATGGGCCGACCGCGGCCCTGACCTTCATGGATACGTTTGGCGCGGAGCGGAAATGGGGCCTGGCGCTTTCCAGTTCCTATTCACAGACGACCAACACCCGCGATCGCGTGCAGATGAGGCGGCCCTTCGTCAACAACCTGATCAGCACGCGGGCGCGCCAGCTTAACGAGACGGATACGCGGGTTCGCGCGGGTGTTTCCGGAAAACTGGAATACCGGCTGGACGCGCGCACCCAGATCGGGGTCAGCGCGGCCTTCAATTACTTCAAGTTCGGCAATGACAGTTCGGATTGGGACATCACCGCGACCAATCGGGTGGCCGACTACTCCCGGGTGAGCCGCGCGCAAATTGAAGCCGGGGCCACACCGCGCGATTCGACCAACCAGACCGCGGGCATCGCGCCTGGCTTTACGGACACCACCAACGAACTTCTTCACGCCACGCTGCGCAACCGGTATACGCACCTCGCGAAGCTGTCGCAACAGTCCAAGTTCGGCGTGGAGGCGCGGAAGGAGTGGACGGACACGCGGCTGGATCTCCGTGCTTCCTACAACCCCTCGTCCTACCGGAACTTTGAAGGTGGATTCGAGGCGCGGCGGAACGGCGGCGTCGGCGTCGCCTATGATGCCTCGAAAGACGCCACCCGGCCGGTTTTCACGCAAACCTACGGCGCTCCGATCGGGGTCGGCGCCGATTTCAACAACTTCTTCGGTCTTCGCTTCGCCCAACCCGATTACACGTCCGAGGATATCCAGAATGGGCAGGCAGATTTGCGGCACGCGCTTTCGCGTCTGCCGGTGCCCGTGACCATCAAGACGGGTGTCAATTACCGCCGCCAGCATCGCTGGCTCACGACCTACCGTCCGACCTGGAACTACGTCGGAGCCGATGGTGTGCAGCAACGCAACCCGGCCACGGGCATCAACGACGACAACATCGGTCAGTTTCTCTCCCCGTGGCGGTATAGCATCTTCAACAACGCGATGATGCAGCGCGACCATCTCGACTATCGGCTGGCCGATGCCCTCTTCACCAGTCAGCCGCGTTACTGGGCGCCCTCCGGCACCTCGGTCACGACTTTTCCGGTGCCGCGCGTCGTCACGGAAGAAGTGAACTCCGGATACACGCAGGCCACGGCCAAACTCGGCCGGCTTACCGTGCTGGGTGGCGTGCGTCTTGAGCACACCGGTGTCGAGGGCACGGGATCGTTTTCGGATCCGACCCTGCCGGCGCAGAGTTCGGTGAGCGTCTCGCGGGCCTACCAAGCTTGGTATCCCAGCCTGCATTTGCGCTATGCCGTGAACTCAAATCTCCTGCTCCGTTCGAGCTTTTCGACGAGCGGCGCCCGGCCCTCGCTGAGCGCGATCGTGCCCAACACCACGGTCAGTTACCTGACGGACGGCAGTGGGCTCGGCCGAGTCACTCAAAGCAATCCGGGCCTGAAGCCCCAATATGCCCGCACCTACGATGTTTCGGCGGAGTATTATCTCGAACCGGCGGGGTTGGTCTCGGCGGGGGCGTTTCGCAAGGACATCTCCAACTTTATCAACCGGGCGACGCGCATCATCGGAGACGGTGCCAACAACGGCTTCGGCGGGCGCTATGAGGATTTCGAGCTGACGACGAGCGGCAACTTGGGAAGTGCCTTTGTGGAGGGAGTCGAGCTCAGTTACACCCAACAGCTGCGCGGCCTGCCGGCGCCGTTCAATGGTCTGTCGGCTTTTGCGAACTACACCGGCCTGCGGACCCAAGGCTCCTATGCCGAGGGCGTCAGCGAACTCGCGAATTTCGTGCCGCGCACCTACAACATCGGTTTGATTCAGAGCTGGAGGAAGTGGGAGGCGCGTGTGACCTACCATTACAAGAGTGGCTACCTCATGAGCTACAACGCGGACCCGGCGTCTCAGACGAGGGTAACGGACGACCCGACCGTGGACGTTAACCTTCAGTATCGGTTCCGGCCCGGACTGACGGTCTTTGTCGACTACATCAATATCTTCAACAATTCCCCGGATTGGTGGAGCGCGAGTCCGCGGCACATCACGATGAGCGAACTCTACGGCGCGCGTCTCAATGCCGGTGTGAGCGGACGGTTCTAAGGCGACCTTGTGCAACCAAAGCCGAAAACTTCGTTTCTGAATCGAGCGGGGTCGCTTCCGCTGCTCTGGCTGTTCGGCCTCGGGTTTTCCCTGGCCGGGCCCGCTGCCGGGGCGACGGCACGACCCAATGTGCTGTTCATCGCCGCGGACGACTTGCGCATGAACCTCGGTTGCTACGGGGATCCGGTGGCGAAAACGCCCAACCTTGATCGGTTGGCGCGGCGCGGAGTGATGTTCGAGCGCGCTTATTGCCAGCAGGCGCTCTGCAATCCTTCCCGCGCGTCGGTGCTGACGGGTCTCCGGCCCGATACGCTGCGGATTTGGAATTTGCCGACCCACTTCCGCGAAACCACGCCGAATGTCGTCACGCTGCCCCAATACTTCATGCGGCACGGCTATTTCGCGCAAAACATCGGGAAGATTTACCACAACTACCGCACGGCCATCGAAGGCGACCCCGCTTCCTGGAGTGTGCCGGCGCAACTTCACTTTGCCTCGCACGCGGCCGATGTGGCGCTGCTCGATGGCGGCGAGGCGCCGCCCAACACCGCCCGGGCCAAAGGCGTCGAGGCACGCGACGTGCCGGACGAGGCCTATTTCGACGGGCGCGTGGCGGCTGCGGCAATCCGGGCGCTGGGGGAATGTCAGGGGCGCGGCCGACCGTTCTTCCTCGGAGTTGGTTTCTGGAAACCGCACACTCCGTTCAACGCGCCCAAGCGTTACTGGGACATGTATCGACGAGAGGACATCCCCGCTATCCTCAATCCGGCGCCGCCCAAGGACGCGCCAACGGTCGCCATGATGAATGCGAACGACGGGAAGCCGCAGACCGAAGATGATATTTCCGAGGTCCGGCACGGCTACTACGCCGCGACGAGCTACCTGGACGCCCAACTGGGCAAGGTGATTGACGAAGCGGAGCGGCTCGGACTCATGGAGAATACGGTGATCGTGTTTTGGTCCGACCACGGCTTCCACCTCGGCGAGCAAGGACTGTGGGGCAAAACTTCGAATTTTGAGAACGCCGCCCGGGTTCCGATGATCATCGTGGCTCCGCAGGCCAAGCGCGCGGGCACCAAAGCCGGCGGGCCGGTCGAGTTGCTCGATCTCTATCCGACGCTGGTCGATTTGTGCGAGCTTCCGCCAGTGGCGGGCTTGGAGGGCGTGAGCTTGCGAACCGTGCTGGATGACCCCGCGGTGCGGGCTAAGTCGGCGGCGTATACGCAGGCGCCGCGCCCGCCGAGAATCCAAGGTGGCCAAAGCGACACGATGGGCTACTCGATGCGGAATGAACGCTACCGCTACACCGAGTGGCGCGCCTGGAATTCCGGCCGCGTCAACGACCGGGAACTTTACGATCACCGAGCCGACCCGGCCGAAACCGTCAACCGGGTAGGGGACGTTCGTCTGGCGGAAATTGTGCAGGAGCTTGCTGCCGGGCTTGCCCGACAATTTCCCCCCGCAGCTCTGCCCGCCCCATGAACTTTCTCCGATTACGATTCGCTGGCTCCAACTCAACTTCCTTCTCGATCAAACTATGAATATAATCCGCATCCTGCTCCTTTGTGTTTACGCTAACACCGCGACTGCGATCGCCGCTGAAAACGCCGCCGTCGTGCGGTCCGAATTCATCTACGAAAAAGCGCCGTATCCCGAATGCCACGCCTCGACGATCGTCGAGACGGCGCCGGGCCGCCTCGTCGCCTCGTGGTTTGGCGGCACGAAGGAGAAAAATCCCGACGTCTGCATTTGGGTGTCGCGGAACGATGGCGCTGGTTGGTCCACGCCGGTCGAGGTCGCCAACGGCGTGCAGCCCGGCGGCAAGCCGCGCGTGCCTACATGGAATCCGGTGCTGTTCCAGCCGAAAGCCGGCCCATTGCTCCTCTTCTACAAGGTCGGCCCTTCGTTTCAGGCGTGGTGGGGCGAACTGCGCACCTCGCCCGATGGCGGTCGCACCTGGAGCGCCGCGCAACGCCTGCCCGACGGCATCTACGGCCCGATCAAAAACAAACCCGTGCAGCTCGCCGACGGCACGTTGTTGTGTCCGACGAGCGACGAGACGGACGAGAAGCCCAGCAAATGGCGCGTCTACTTCGAGCGCACGACCGATCTGGGGAAAACGTGGACGAAGACCCCGTTTTTCAACGACGGACTCGAGGTCGGTGCGATTCAGCCGAGTGTGCTGTTTCTCGGCGGCGAGAAACTCCTGGCGCTCGGGCGCACGCGCCAGGGCAAGGTTTTCTCCATCTCGTCGCCGGACAACGGCCGGACTTGGGGCAAGATGGGTCTCACCTCGGTGCCTAATCCGAATTCGGGCACCGATGCCGTCACGCTCGCCGACGGTCGCCATCTGCTCGTTTACAACAACACGCCCAAGGGCCGCACGCCGCTGAGCGTCGCGATTTCCCGTGACGGTGCCGAATGGAAGCACGTCCTTGATCTCGAGACCGCACCCGGCGAATACAGCTATCCCGCCGTCATCCAGGCCGCCGACGGCCGCGTGCATATCACCTACACGTGGAAGCGCGAAAAAATCCGCCACGTCGTGCTAAATCCGACGAAACTCTAAACCATCACTCGTATGTCTTCTCCATTTCGCCCCAGCGGCATCTACTCGGCCCAATGGCTGCCCACCGATTCCGGCGGCGCCCTCGATCGCGCTGCTCTCGCCACGCACCTGGCGTTTGAGAAAGCCGCTGGCGTCGCCGGCTTCCTCGGCCTTGGCAGCACCGGCGAGTTTCCGCACTTCTCGCCGGACGATCGCAAAGTCGCGCTCGCCGCCGTCGCCGAACTCGCTGCTCCGCTCCCGGTCATCGCCAACATCACCGATCTGCGCCCGAAGGTCGCGATTGAGCTCGGCCGGTTTGCGAAGTCGCTCGGTCTCCCCGCGGTCGGCCTGATGCCGCCGCCGTTCTTCCCCTTGTCGCAGGCCGACATCCTCGCGTTCTTCCTGCACGTCGCCGAGTCCGTCGATTTGCCCGTGATGCTCTACAATTTCCCCGAGCTCACCGGCAAACGCATCGACCTCGCCACCATCGCCGCATTCGCGGACCGCGCTCCCATGTGTGCGATCAAGCAGAGTGGGGGAGAGTTTGCCTACCACCGCGACCTGATCGCCCTCGGTCGGGAGAAAAACTACGTTGTCATGTCCGGCGCCGATACGCGGCTCACCGAAGTCTTCGCGATGGGCGCCGCCGGCTGCACGGGCGGTCTCGTCAACATCGTGCCCGAGCTGATGATCGACATTTACCGTTGTTCGGCCGCGGGGCGTCCGGCCGATGCGTCCGTCTCCGCTGCGCGCATGGTCGAATTGGGCCGCGTGATCGACCAGCTCGCTTTTCCGCCCAATGTCGGTGCCGGTCTCGCCGCGCGCGGTTTTGCCCCGGGCGCATCCAAGTCGATCCTCTCGCCCGAGTCGCGTGCGCTGGCCGCGAAGATTGAGGTCGAGCTGCGCGCCCTGTTTCGCCAATGGGGCCTCGCGCTCGGTCCGGTCGCAGCCACCGCATGAAAGCTCACTTTACTTTGCTCGATGGTCTGGTGCTTGGGGGCTATTTTTTGATTACGATGGCCGTGGGCCTGGCCTTTTGGCGTCGCAGTCGATCGGTCGCGGGATTTACGGCCGCCGAAGGAAGTCTGCCGGGTTGGCTGACGGGCCTCTCCATTCTCGGCACCTACATCAGCAGCATCAGTTTTCTCGCACTCCCGGGCCGGGCGTTTGCGGGCAACTGGAATCCGTTCGTCTTCAGCCTTTCGCTGCCGCTCGCGACGTGGATCGCCGTGAAGTATTTTCTGCCGTTCTATCGCAACAGCGGACACGTCTCGGCCTACGCCCACCTTGAGGAACGGTTCGGGCCGTGGGCGCGGATTTATGCCAGCTCTTGTTACCTGCTCACCCAGTTCGCGCGGATCGGCACCGTCACCTACCTGATGGCGCTGCCGATGCAGGTGCTGCTGGGCTGGGACATCCGGCTCATCATCGTGGTCACGGGAGTGGTAACGACGCTCTACACGTTTGTCGGCGGGATTGTCGGTGTGATCTGGACCGATGCGATTCAGACCATCGTCCTCGTGGGCGGCGCGATCACGTGCGCGGCGCTGATGATTTCGCACCTGCCGGAAGGTCCGGGGCAGTTGTTCACGATCGCGGCGCAGCACGACAAGTTTAGTCTCGGCAGTTTTGGGGCGGGTCTCGCGGAGCCCACCTTCTGGGTCGTGCTCATCTACGGGGTCGTGATCAACCTCCAGAACTTCGGCGTCGATCAGAGCTACGTGCAGCGCTACCACACCTCGTCGTCCGATGCTGAGGCGAGAAAGAGCGTGTGGCTCGGGGGGCTCGCGTATCTGCCGGTGTCGGCGGTTTTTTTCTTCATCGGCACGGCGATGTTCGCGTATTACACGACACACCCGGAGTTATTGCCCGAGGCGTATCGCGATCCGAGCAAGAGCGACTCGGTGTTTCCTTGGTTCATAGTGACGGCGCTGCCCTCGGGCATCACGGGCCTGTTGATCGCGTCGATTTTCGCGGCGGCGATGAGCACGATCTCCAGCAGTTTGAATTCGACGGCAACCATTCTGCTCAACGACTACTACGGCCGTTTCGTGAACCGTCAGGCCACCGAGCGGCAGAAGATGCGCGTGCTTTACCTGACGACGATCGTGGTCGGAGTGATCGGCACCGGGATCGGCGTCGCGATGATTTCCGTGAAGAGCGCGCTCGACGTGTGGTGGATGCTGGCCGGTGTCTTCGGCGGCGGCATGCTCGGACTGTTCTTGCTCGGCTATCTTTCGAAGCGCACGAACAACCGCGCGGCTATTGCTGGCGTCTCGGCCGGGGTGCTGGTGATCCTTTGGATGAGCCTGTCGCCGAAGTGGACCGGGGCGCTCGCCGCGTTCAAGAGTCCGTTCCACGGGTTTCTCACAATTGTATTCGGCACGCTCGCGGTGGTTTTGGTCGGATTATTGGTGACGGCGTGGGCCGGCCCCCGGGCGCAGAAATGACCGCGCCCGTGACGCCGCTCTCGCAACTCTCATTCCAGCACTCTGCATCCAGGAGACGCACCCTCCCGCTCCTGGCCGCCCTGGTGCTCATGCCGGGCGCCATGCTCATGGCCGAGTCGCCCGGCGATGCAGCATGGCAAGTGCTGGACGGGCCGGAGAGAGAAAGAGGCGATGCCGTCCAGATTGTCGAGGGAACCCGAGAAAACCTTGAGGTCCTTGTCGCGAAGCGCCGCGGCACGGTGATGCGCCGGCTGCCGGAAACACCATTGCCCGCCACACTCACCTTCCGCTTTCAGTCGCGCTACGATCCGCAAGCGGGAGAAGTGCCCACTGCATTATTTGGCACCGGCGATTTCCGAATTTTCGTCGGGACGCGGGTGGGGAACGAGGAGCAGACGGGCTTGGGTGGTTATGAGGGATTTCAGTTCCGTATCTTCCCTCACTTGGGCGATTCGCCGGAACGAGTAAAAACCGGCGATGAGTCCCATACCGCGACCTCACTATGGATTCGTTATAGTGACCCGAAACGCCGCCTGGACAGCTTAGGCCTGCCGCACACGGGCTTGCTCAGTGATGCGGGACAGAACCGCAACCGACAAAACGGTATCCATAATGCCGGATGGGCACGGGTCGCGTTGTTCGGGGGTGGGTTCGGTCTCAGGAATGAACAAGAGGCACTCGTCACGATTCACATCACTCACCAGGGCTTTAGTATCGAAGCCAATGGGAAGACCTTTTCGCATCGCTTTCGGCCCGGCGAGAACCGGGTTTCCAAAATCGACGCCATTGCGATTGCTCACACCAACACCAGCCGTGGCTATCAGACCTATCGGGTGTCCGACTTGCGAGTCGCTCCCCAATGAAAACAAAAGTTTTTCCCGGCCGCCCGGGCTCGACGTCATAAATTCCCAGCAAACTAAATTACGAACATGAAAGCGGCACTCGGATTGGATTTCGGCACGGAAAGCGTCCGCGCCATGCTGGTCGATCTACGCGGCAAGGAGCTGGCGTCCGTCGCGGTGAAGTATCCCCACGGGCAGGTCATCGAAACTCTGCCCGGCTCGAAGCGAAAGCTGCCGCCGCACTACGCGCTGCAGCACCCTCTCGATTGGCTGGGCTCAGCCGCGCAGGCCGCGTGTTCGGCGCGGCGCAAGGCCAAGCTCGGCGCCGCCGATGTGATCGGCGTGGGCGTGGACTTCACCAGCTGCACGATGTTGCCGACGAAGCGCGACGGCACGCCGCTCTGTATGTTGCCGGAGTTCGCCGCCGAGCCGCTGGCTTGGCCAAAACTCTGGAAACACCACGGCGCGCTGGCGCAGACCGACCGCCTCAACGCCGTCGCCCGCCGACGTGGGGAGAAGTTCTTGTCACGTTACGGCGGTGTCATCGGGCTGGAGTGGTTCTTCCCGAAGATGCTTGAGACGCTCGAAGGCGCCCCGTCGGCCTACGCCGCCGCAGAAGTGTGGCTCGAGGCGGGGGATTGGTTCGTGTGGCAACTGGTCGGAGGTGCGGCTGACACGCTGCCGCGGTCGACCTGCCAGGCCGGCTACAAAGGTATGTGGAGTGCAAGCGACGGTTATCCCTCGGAAGCGTTTTTGCGGGCCGTGCACCCGAAGTTCGCGCGCGTCGTGCGGGACAAAATGCCGGGCCGCTTGCTCGCACCGGGTGTCGCGGCCGGCGGACTTACGGCGGCGATGGCGGGAAAATTTGGCCTGCGCGCCGGCACGCCGATCAGTGCCGCCACCATCGACGCGCACGCCGGCGTGCCCGGTGCCGGTGCGTCGGAGGCGGGGACGCTCGTGATGGTGATGGGCACGAGCTCCTGTCACATGCTCAACAGCGCAGTGGAGCGCAGCGTCCCCGGTGTCGCGGGCGTGGTGAAGGATGGGATTCTCCCCGGCTTCTTCGGTTATGAGACGGGCCAGGCCGCCGTGGGCGACGCCTTCGACTGGCTCAGCAAACTCACCGGACAGCGTGATTTGGCCGCGCTTGGTAGCGAGGCCGCCGCGATGGCGCCTGGCGCGGAGGGCGTGCGGTGCATGGATTGGTTCAACGGCTGCCGCACCCCGCTGATGGATGGCGCGCTGAAGGGTGCGTTTACCGGACTTGGTCTGCATCATCGGCCCGCGCACCTCTATCGCGCGCTGCTCGAGGCCTCGGCTTTTGGCGTGCGTTGGATCGTCGAATTGCTCCGCGACGGTGGGGTGCCCGTGAACGGATTCGTCGCGACTGGCGGCCTGCCGCATCACAACCCGATCGTGGTGCAAGTTTATGCCGACGTCCTCGGCGAATCTATTTCCGTCCATCCGAGCAAGCAGGGGCCCGCGCTCGGTGCGGCGATTCTTGGAGCGCTCGCGGCGCGTGCCTTCGCCTCGCCGGCCGACGCGATCCGCGCGATGGCGGTGCGCAAAGGAGCTATCGTTTTCGAACCGAACCGCGCACACCGCGCTCGCTACAACGCGCTCTACAGCGAGTATAGGAGCCTCGGTGAGTTTCTCGCTGCGCAAAAATAACTCCTGCGCCCATGCCCACGAGACGTTCCTCAAAATACTGTGGCCGGCTCGCCGCCAGCGGAAGTTCGACAGCCGCCGTTGCTCGGCTCAACTTCTTCGCGAGTGGTCTGTTTTTCCAGCCACTCGCTCTCTCTCGTAACCCCGCCGTCAGTTCCCCCAGCCTCCGTTAATGCCCCCCACCCAAAACGCCCTGCGCTACGCTTGGTTCATCGTCGCGCTCCTCTTTCCGGTCGCGCTGCTCAACTACCTCGACCGCCAGATGATGGCCACGATGAAGGCGTCGATGGTCCACGACATCCCCAGCATCGCGAACCGCGCCGACTGGGGCCTCGTGCTCGGTGTTTTCAAATGGACATACGCCGTGCTCAGCCCCTTCGGCGGCTACATCGCCGACCGCTTCAGCAAACGCTACGTGATCGGCGGCAGTCTGCTCGTGTGGTCGATGGTCACGTGGTGGACGGGACATGTGACGACCTTTCACGAGCTCATGGCCGCCCGCGCGTTGATGGGCGTCAGCGAGGCGTTCTATATTCCGGCCGCGCTGGCCTTGATTTCTGAATACCACCTCGGGCCGACTCGTTCGCGCGCCGTGGGCGTGCACATGGCCGGCATCTATGTCGGACAAATCCTCGGCGGCTTCGCCGGCTACATGGCCGACTCGCCGGACCACGGTTGGCGCTGGATGTTCACCACCTGCGGCATGATCGGCGTGATCTACGCGATTCCGCTCCTCGCCGCCATGCGCGATCCCGTGCGCGTCGCCCCCACCGCCGTCGAAACCGCCGCTGCCAAAACCGGCGTGATCCGCGGTCTCCTGGGCAACCGCAATTTCCTCCTGCTCGTCGCGTATTTCACGCTCCCGGCCATCGCCGGGTGGGTCGTGCGCGATTGGATGCCGGAAATCCTCCGCGAAAAATTCAATCTCGGTCAGGGCAAGGCCGGCGTGAGCGCGATCCTCTATGTGCAAATCGCCTCGCTCATCGGCGCACTCATCGGCGGCACGCTCGCCGACCGCTGGATGAAAACCACCAACCGCGGCCGCATCTTCACCAGCGCGATCGGCATGGCGCTCTTCCTGCCGGCGCTCTTCGGCGTGGGCAACGCCCCGACCCTCGCGTTCGCCATCTTCGGCCTCATCATCTTCGGCCTCGGCTGGGGTTTCTTCGACTGCAACAACATGCCGATCCTCTGCCAAATCGCGCGGCCCGAATGGCGCGCGACCGGCTACGGCATCATGAATCTCGTGAGCATCAGTTGCGGCGGCTTCGGCGATTGGGCGTTCGGCGCTCTGCGCGACCGCCACGTGCCGCTCAACCTCATCTTCGGCGCCTTCGCCGGCGTCGCACTGCTTTCCATTATCATCGTGCTCATGATTCGACCCGCCGAGGAAGAGCCCACTTCCGCGACCGCCCCCACATAACCTCAGCCCACCACCCCATGAAACTCCGCCCCGCTCTCGCCCTCTTCGCGGGCACCGCGCTCGCGTGTGTCGCCGCCTCGCCCGCGCTCCTCACCCACGAGTTCATTTACGAGAAAGCTTCCTATCCGTCCTGCCACGCCTCGACGATTGTCGAGACGGCCCAGGGCGGGATCGTCGCCGCGTGGTTCGGTGGCACCGCCGAAAAAAATCCCGACGTGGGCATTTGGGTTTCGCACTACGATGCCGCGAAGAAGACCTGGACTCCCGGCGTGGAGGTCGCCAACGGCGTGCAATCCGCCGCCAAACGCCACCCGACGTGGAATCCCGTGCTCTTCCAGCCCCGCGGCCAAGCGCCGCTCCAGCTTTTCTACAAAGTCGGCCCCTCGCCGCAGACGTGGTGGGGCGAACTCCGCACGTCTACCGATGGCGGTCGCACGTGGGGAGCCGCGCGCCGCTTGCCCGACGGCATTTACGGCCCGATCAAAAACAAACCCGTCCAACTCGCCGACGGCACGATCCTCTCGCCCACGAGCGACGAGACCGACGAGAAGCCGAGCAAGTGGCGCGTGTATTTCGAGCGCAGCACCGATGGTGGCGCCACGTGGGCCAAGACGCCGTTTCTCAACGACGGCCTCGCCGTCGGCGCGATTCAGCCGAGCATCTTGTTTCACGATGGCCTCGGCGGCGCGAAACTCCAGGCCGTCGGCCGCACCCGCCAGGGCAAAGTCTTCACCGTTTCCTCTGAAAACTCCGGCAAATCCTGGGGCGAGATGTCGCTCCTCCCGCTCGCCAATCCCAGCTCCGGCACCGATGCCGTGACGCTCAAAGACGGTCGCCACCTCATCGTCTACAACCCCGTGCCGAAGGGCCGCACGCCGCTGAATATCGCGGTGTCCCGCGACGGCCGCGAGTGGAAGGACGTCGTCACCCTCGAAGATCAACCCGGCGAGTATTCCTATCCCGCGATCATCCAGACGCGCGATGGTCGCGTGCACATCACTTACACGTGGAAGCGCCAGCGCATCCGCCACGCCGTGATCGATCCCGCCAAACTCTGACCGCCGTCGTCCCCATGTAGCCCGGCTCGTGAGAGCCGGGATTGGGTTTCCCCTTCTGATGCACGCCGCCCTCCGCACGCCGGTGATTTGGCGCGTGGTTGGCGCCCTTTTCTTCGCGGTCGCGCTGACCGCCTTCGCCGCTGAGCCGCGCGCCACCGATCCCCGCGACTTCCCTCCCGTCGACCGCGTGTCCGGCCCGCCGCCCGGCACCGTCGTCTTCGCCAGTCCCGAGCCCGGCCGCGTTTCTTGCGCGTCGCCGAGTATCGCGATCTTGCCGGATGGCACGTATCTCGTTTCGCACGACACCGCCGGCCGCACGCTCGTCCACCGCTCCGCCGATCGCGGCGCCACGTGGCGGCAACTCGCCGAGGTCCGCGACCAAAAGTGGTCCACGCTTTTTCTCCACCGGGGCGCACTCCATCTCATCGGTGTCGCCGCGAGATCCGGCGCGATGATCATCCGGCGCTCGACGGATTCCGGTCGCACTTGGACCGAGCCGACCGATGCGAGCCACGGCCTCCTCGCCGAGGGAAAATTCCACTGCGCCCCCACGCCCGTCGTCGTGCACGCCGGCCGCATCTGGCGCGCCTTCGAGCAGTTCTCGCCCACGCCGCCCGTGCGCACCTTCCGCGCCTTCATGCTCTCCGCGCCGGCACACGCCGACCTCCTCGACGCCGCGAGTTGGACGCGCTCGAACTCCCTCACGATCCAGCGTGCCTGGCTCAACACCCGCAACGAGGAGTGGCTCGAGGGCAACGCCGTCGTCACGCCCGCCGGCACCATCGCCGACATTCTGCGTGTCGAATCGCACCCGGCCATCGGTGCGCCCTTCGCGCTCCCCGACGCCGCTGCCTCGATCCCGCGGTTCGAGGTTGCCGCGCGCCTCGACATTTCCGCCGATGGTCGCACCGCCGCCTTCGATCCCGCGCGCGGTTTCCTTCACTTCATCGGCAGCGAGTCGAAATTCACCATCCGGTTCGATCCCGTCTCGCGCCGCTATTGGAGCCTCGGTTCCAAGATCACGAATCCGCATTCCGGTTACGCGTGGCTCTACACGCCGCATCACCAGCGCAATGTCCTTTCACTGACCTCCTCTGCCGACCTCGCCGTCTGGGAAGAGCGCTGCCGCCTGCTGCGTTACCGCGAGGGCCAGGTCGTCACCAAGGCCGAATCGCGCGTCGGCTTCCAATACGTCGATTGGCAGTTCGACGGCGCCGATCTCGTCGCCGTCTGCCGCACGGCGTGGGGTGCGTCCAACTATCACGATGCCAACTTCATTACGTTCCACCGCGTAAAAAATTTCCGCACGCTCACCATGGCCGACTCCCCGCCGGCTCTCGATCCGTAACCCCACAGTGCCATGAAGATCGCCCCGTCTTCGCTCTCGCTCCCTCGCTGCCTCTCGCGGTTCGCCGTCCTTGTGTTCACCGCCGTGCTAGCCCGCGCCGCCACCGTCACCGTGACGGTGAGCAGCGGCGATTCCGCTCATTTTTTCCAGCGCGCCCGCGTCGAACTTTCGCCCGGCGGGCGCGAAGCCTTCACCGATGCCTTCGGCGTCGCCGAGTTTCTCGAGGTCGCGCCCGGCGACTACACGGCGCGCATCACCTACGTGGGCTTCCCCGACGCGACCGCCGCCGTGCGCGTCACCTCGGCGCCGCGCACCGATTTGCCCGTCATCCTCGGCGCCGACGGTGCTGTGAAACTCGCGCAGTTCGTCGTCACCGCCGAACGCGAGGGCAACGCCGCCGCCCTCACGCGCCAGAAAAACGCCGACAATGTCCAAAACGTCATCGCGATGGATGCCCTCGGCGTGCTCGCCAACGACAATCCCGCCGAGCTCCTCATGCGCCTCCCCGGCGTTTACGCGCTCCCGTCCGACGAGGGCAATCTCGACCGCCCCGTCATCCGCGGTCTCCCCGGCGATCTGAACACCACGACCGTCGACGGCGGCGTGCTTGCGCCGCAGTTCGCGATGGCCCGCTCCACCGCCTACACGAATATCACGGCGAGCAACTTCGAGGAGATTAGCGTCACCAAAGCCCTCACGCCGAATATGCCGGCCAACTCGATCAGCGGCCGCGTGAATTTCAAAACCAAGTCCGCGCTCAACCTGAAGACCAAGCGCGACCTCAGCTTCCGCGTCGGCGGCAAGTGGTCGCCGTCGTTCCTCGATTTCACGCCGCGCCGCACCACGCCGCAGGTCGCCGCCAATCTCTCCATCAGCTACCGCGAGTCTTTCGGCATTTTCGGTGAGGCGCGCAATCTCGGCCTCAGCGCCAACGGCGTTTACAACGAGAACGTCACGCAGCGCACGCGCACGATCGTCTTCCTCGATACGGCCGGCCGCACGCCGCTCTTTTCCGAGCGCTACCAGCGCGTCGACGGCGTGCAGGACCGTCTGCTCCGCACCGGCAACCTCCGCGCCGATTTCCGTCTCGATGCCGACTCGCGGTTTTTCCTCAACATCCTGCGCAACCTCCAGGCGCAGACCACGGCTCGCCCCGACCGCTACCAGGTCGGCTACAACGCGAACCTCACGCTCGCCGGCCGCGCCTTCGCCTCTGGCATCAACGCCGCCGGCGGCCCCAGTGGCGGCGGCAACATCCGCCCCGGCTCCACCGAGGTCCGCACCGAAGTGTTGCCGTCGACGCGCGCCACCTTCGTCGCGGCGACGAATCCTTTTGAGGCCGACGATCAGACCAACTTCCACCAGTTCGGCGGCGAGCATCGCTTCGGTCCGTGGCGGCTCGATTACACGCTTGGCTACTCGCGCGCCGAGCGAAACACCGGCGCACGCCGCCACCCCTCCGTCCGCCGCAACTTCACCGCGACGGTGACGAACATCGGTTGGATTCTTGACAAGACCGAGGGGGCGGATTTTCCGAAATTTACCCAAACCGCCGGCCCGAGCATCTCCGATCCGCGCAGCTACGCGGGCGCCAGCGTCTCCCAGACGTCCGCGATTTCCGTCAACCGCGCCGGCACGGCCGAGCTCAATGTGAAACGCGATGTGAAGCTCGCCGACCACGCGATCCAGCTAAGCGGCGGCGGCTTCTTCAACCGCCAGTCTTTCGGCCAGGAATCGCTCGCCAAGGTCTCGACCTATCTCGGCCCCGACGGCGTCGTCGGCGTGAATCCCGCGACCCGTCTCAACGACGACGACCTCACGCGATTCGCCTCCGCGCTCCGCTACGAGCCGCGGCTCGGTCTCGGCGGCGTGCCCGCGTTCGATCCGGGCAAATACAGCTACTCGATGGACAACGAGGCGAACCAGTGGCGCGTCGATCCCTACGCCGTCGAGTCCTCGCGCCGAACTGGCGAATCGAGCGTCGAGGAGGAAATGCACGCGGGCTACGTCATGGGTGCGACGCGTTTCGGCCGCCTCGGCGTGCTCGCCGGCGTGCGCTGGGAAGAAGCCAGCACGCGCTCCAAGGGTTGGCTCCGCCGGGCCACGTTGCCGACGATCACCGATCCCATCGCTCGCGCGAATGCCGAGTTCGGCACCGCGCCCGTCATCCGCCGCGGCGTGTCCCGCGATCTGTTTCCCAGTGTGCATTTCCGGCATTCGTTCACGCCCGATCTGATCGGTCGGGCGAGTTGGTCCACGAGCATCGGCCGCCCTTCGCTCGGCGATCTCGTGCCGAATTTCTCCGCCAACGACGCCGAGCGCACCGTCACCCTCGACAATCCGTCGCTGAAGCCGATGTTCGCCGACAACTTCGATCTCTCGCTCGAGTATTACCTCCGCCCCGTGGGCCAGCTCACGCTCGGCTTCTTCCGCAAGAATCTCGCCGATTTTGTATTTCGACAGGAGTCCGGCATCATCGAACCCGGACCCGATAATGGCTTTGGCGGGCAATACTCCGGCTACGAAATCGTCACCAACGCCAACGGCGGTCGTGGGCGCGTGGAGGGCGTCGAGTTTTCCTATTTGCAGCAGCTCACGTTTCTGCCTGGCGCGCTCCGCGGCCTGTCAGTGCTCGTCAACTACACGCATCTTCGCGCTGAGGGTGACTACGGCCAGGACAGCGGCGGCCCCGGCGGCCTCGTGGGTTTCGTGCCTCACACCGCCAACGTCCGGCTCAGCTACAACTACCGCTGGTTCGCGCCGTATGTGCAATGGAGCTACGTCGGCCGCACCCTCGACGTTTACAACGTCACACCGCAGCTCCAGAGCGAGCGCCTCGAACGCCGCCTCGTGAACGCGGGTTTCTCGATCCGCCTGCCGCGCCAGCTCGAGTTCTTTTTCGATATCGCGAACGCCTTCGACGAAGCGCAACGCACTGTCCATTTCGTGACTGGCACGCGGATGAGCACGATCTACAACGGCCCCTTCCTCAGCTTCGGTCTCAACGGACGCTACTGACCCCGCTCCCACTTTTCCTCCATGAAACTGCTCCCCTCGCTCGGTCTCGCCGGTCGCGTCTTCCTCGGCTCGTTGGTTGCGCTCGTCGCGAGCGCGGCCACTGCACCGGCCGCCACGCCCGACCATTCCAAAGTCCCCGGTGTCGTGATCGCGCACAGTCCGAAGGCGAGCCGCGTCTTCCTCGGCTCGGCGGGCATCGCCGTGCTGCCCGACGGCACCTACCTCGCCAAACACGACGAATTCGGTCCGGGCAGCACGGAGAAGGTGAGCGCCGTCACGCGCGTTTACCGCTCGAGCGACCGCGGTCGCACGTGGGATCCGATCAGCCGGATCGACGGCCTGTTCTGGGCGAGCATCTTCGCCCATCGCGGTGCGGTCTACGTCATGGGCACCACGGCGGGGCACCGCCACGGCCACTGCGTGATCCGGCGTTCCACCGACGGCGGACGCACGTGGACCGAGCCGAAGGATGAGCGCAGTGGGCGGCTATTCCCCGACATCTCCTACCACACCGCTCCGGTGCCGGTGCTCGTTCACCAAGGCCGTATCTGGCGCGCGATGGAGGACGAGAAAGGCGGCACGAAGTGGGGCGTGATGTTCCGCGCCTTCATGCTCTCCGCGCCGGAGAACGCGGACCTCCTGGTGGCCGCGAACTGGACCGCCTCGAACGCGCTGCCCCACGACCCGACTTATCTCGGCGGGCTTTTCGGCGGCTGGCTCGAAGGCAACGCCGTCGTCGATCCCGCGGGGCAGATCGTGAATGTGCTGCGGGTAAATTACCGCGCCGTGCCCGAAAAGGCCGCCATCGTCCGTATCTCCGATGACGGCCGGCAGGCGACCTTCGATCCCGCCCGCGACTTCATCGACTTCCCCGGCGGCTGCAAAAAATTCGTGATCCGCCCCGACCCAAAGGGCGGCCGGTATTGGACGCTCGCCAACGCCGTCCTGCCGGCCCATGCCGGCGGAAACGTCGAGCGCATTCGCAACGCCGCCGTGCTCATGTCCTCGCCCGACCTGCGCACGTGGACGCCGCACCACGTGGCGCTTTATCATGAAAACATGGCGTCACATGGTTTCCAATACCTCGACTGGTTGTTCGAGGGAGACGACTTGATCGTCGTGGCGCGCACCGCGTTCGACGACGGCGTGGGGGGCGCCGAGAACCAGCACAACTCGAACTACCTCACCTTCCACCGCATCGAACAGTTCCGCCGCCACGCCGGCCGGCGCGTGGAGCTGGCGCAACGTTGAGCGTCGAGCGTCCTCTTGTTCAATGCGACTCCGCCACTCAACCTTGCTGCTGTGCGCCACGCTCTTCGCCGCTGCGGGCTTGGCGAGCCGGTCCACCGCGGCCTCCCGGCCCAACATCGTGTTCATCCTCGCCGATGATCTCGGTTGGCGCGACCTGCGTTGCACCGGTCACGAGATTCACGATACGCCGCATCTCGACCGCCTCGCGCGTGAGGGCACGCGTTTCACGCAGGGCTACGCCGCCGCGCCGATCTGCTCTGCGTCGCGCGCCGCGTTGCTCACCGGGCGGTCGCCGGCGCGACTCGGCTTTGAGTTTGTCACCAAATTGCCAACGGCGAAGCGCCCCGCCGGCCTTCCGCTCGTCGGCCCCCCGTATCCGCTCAACTTGCCGCTCTCCGAAGTTACGCTCGCCGAGGTCCTCGCTCCTGTCGGCTATGCAACCGGCTATTTTGGTAAATGGCACGTCAGCGAGCATACCGGTGGTTACCTCGGCTGGTCAGCCACGCACGGCCCGCTCCAGCAAGGCTACGCGGAGGGCGGTTCGGATTTTGGCAATCACCCTTACGCCTATCGCGAGCGCCCTGCGCTGAAGTCCGAAGCGCTCACCCCGGGCGACCATGGGCGCGACACGCTCACTGAAAAGGCGATCGCTTTTCTGCGCGTGCGGCGCGACCGCCCGTTCTTTCTGCACCTCGCGCACTACTTCGTGCACGACCCGATCCACTCCCGCTCGCCGTGGCTCGTCGAAAAATACCGCGCCCGCTACCCCGCGGGCACCGATCCGCGCCGGCTCGAATACGCCGCAATGGTCGAGACCCTCGACCACTACGTCGGCCAACTGCTCCGCGCCCTCGACGAACTCGGCCTGCGCGACAACACCCTCGTCGTCTTCACGTCCGACAACGGCGGGCATCCCGAATACACGTCCAACGCCCCGCTCCGTGGCAGCAAGTGGAACCTCTACGAAGCCGGTGTGCGCGTTCCGTGGCTCGTCCGCTGGCCCGGCCAAGTGCCCGCGGGCGCCGCGAGCGACGCACCCTTTATCGGCACCGATCTGCTGCCCACGCTCGCGGCCGCCGCCGGTGCGCTAATGCCAGCCGGTGTTGCACTTGACGGCCGCAACGTCCTCCCGCTCTGGCGCGGCGCCGCGCCCTCTGCCGCCGAACGCGCCCGAGACTTCGTCTGGCACTTTCCCTACTATCATCCGGAAACCGGATACGCGAAGGCGAAGCCCGCGATAGGCGTCGATGACTTCGCCGTGAGCCGGACGCACCCGCACTCCGCGCTGCGCTCCGGAAACTGGAAACTCGTTCAATTTCACGAGGACGACCGCGTGGAACTCTACGACCTCACCGCCGATCCCGGCGAACAACGTGACCTTGCCGCCCGCGAGCCGGCGAGGGCCGCGGAGTTGCGTGCGCGGCTGGCGGAGGAACTACGCCGCGTGGGCGCGCGGTTTCCGACGCGGACGGAGAGCCGATGAGCCGCGTGGATTTCACTGCCACCATGTTGGCAATTCCCAGCAGTCGTTTGCTTCATGTTGCCGAGCGCCGGTGGCGGGCTGCTCGCAGGGCGATGCTCGTGCTCGGCCTCGTGAGCGGGGCGGCGCG
>CALRZR010000139.1:0-19598 GCA_943372705.1 Opitutus sp. GAS368
ATCGCTCGCGCTGCTCGTGCAGTCGCTCGCGAAGTTGGGCGTGGAAATTTCCGAGGAGACGCTGCGGACTTGGTGCCTGCGGCAAAACCTGCCCAAGCGACGACGACCACGAAAGTCGCCCGCGACTGTAGTGACGCCGAAGGTCGGCACCGTGTTGGCAACGCGTCCGCTCATGACCCCGGGCACGACCGCCAGCGTTGGCGCGAGCGGCGCGACTGGCCTGCGACGCGGGCCACGGATTGCCCGAGACGATTATTGAGACAGGGCGAGCGCATGACCCCACGCTGCCAGCGCACGAGCTGTTTGCGGAGCCTACGCAGCGCACATTCCGTCGCGCCAATGTTCGCTCAGGCGATCCCGCTCGGCGGCGAGGAGGCGTGCGTGCGGATCATGCTCGGCGAGAAATTGGTGTAAGCGTGCGTCGAGCGCCTGACGCACTGCCGGCGTGCCGAGGTAGCCCGGCGCGCGGCGCTCAAACCACGCGACCGTCTCCACGGCTTTTTTGTCCGCGTAGTCCGCGAGGCGGCGGTAGTGAGTCCCCCCGCGCCAGCCCCAGTCGGCGGCGGCGATTTCGCTCCAACGGGCGATTTGCGCCGCCAAGGTGGTTTTCAGCGCCTGCGCACGGAGCGTCGGGAGCACGTCAAGCAGGCGACCTTCGGCGGCGTGGTGACGTTGGCTCTTCGCTTGCAGCCGAGTGAAAAAAGACCGCCACCACCATGCGGGGTCTACGCGGGCCATGCGGCTCGGAATAGATTCGTCGGCAGCATCGTTGAAAAAGCCGTCGGCGAGACCGTGACGCGGATGGGTTTTCCAATAGGCGTGCGCGGCGGCGCGCTGGGCGTTTTCGACTGCAGGGGCGTGTCGTTGGCGGCTCGCCCAAAACGCGGTTTGCAGCCGCACGACCTCATCGGGCAGGCGAAAATCGATGGTGGGCAAACGACCGCGATGCTCGGCACGGAGTCCGGCAAAATATCGCTCTTGGCCGGCCACCATGGCTTCGCGCAGTTCGCGGTAGGCGGGGCCGCCGGACCGTTCGTAAGTGGATTCCACTACCCGTTGCCGCTCCACCGACAAAGCCACCGGTGGGCGACCTAGTTGCCGCGCAGAAATCTCGCGGCTGATCGCCGAGACGAAGGGCACGGCAAGTTCCGGTTCGTTGGACCAGCCACAGGGCATCGGCGAAGCGTCGAATGCGCGGCTCACGCGCCAGTCGGTCAAGACTTGCGCCCACGAATCGAAACCGGTGGGAAGTGCGAGGTGCAACGGAGGGTATTGTATCACGGCACGCAATCGCACCCGGCAAGCGGGTGGCTGCCGGCACCGGGAACAAGGTCGCGCCGGACTCCGCGTTGCTCCGCCCGGCGCGACCCTGTTCCTTCGACGGCCGGATGGTCCGGACACGGCCACGGGAGATCGGGGCCGGAACGCTGCGCTCGCGACCGCTCCGCCTGCGGCTCCGTCGGTCGCGTCCGGCCCCGACCACCCGCGGCTCGTCCGGGGGCGGGAATGAAAAGTTCGCCATGTGCGATGACGTGTTCGTCACGACCGTGCGTGTTACGGTTCAAACTGGCCGGGATCACAACGCCGCAATCGGACTTCGAGCGCGTAGTCGGTCGCGTTGCAGTTGGCTCGCGGCACTGGGCGAGTTTCCGAGTGCCTTTTTTCTGTAAGGGGCTGCGTTGGTGGAGTGGGCTCGGCTCGGGAGGAGTCGGCGGACCTCCGCGCGTCGATCCCTGCGACGCTTTGCTCCGCCCCGTCCCGCGCCGGACGCTGGCGGGGCTATCTGGGGCTCACTCCGCCCCAGCCCCGGGGATTCGGCTGCCAGCGAAATGCAAGGCCCGCGAACATTCGGTCGGGTCATTGTGCGCCGTAGGCTCTCGCGGGAAGGGCGCTCGTGATCGAGTCTTCACCCGCACACCACATGGTATTTCGACACGAAGCTTCTCCGTCCCGTATTTCGGCTGAGTCCAGTTCATCGGCCGCCACCCGTGAACTGTGTCGCGGTTTTTCGGAGCGGATTTCGTTCCGCTGCCGACCGATCTCCGGAATAACCTTGGCCGCCGCCGATCGGGCTAGTCCAACCGCCAAAAATCCGACCGCTTCGTCCCGATACGAACTCGGGATCGGATTGGATCTCGGTCCGCAGCGAAGTGTGCACATTGGGAGTTTGTCTCACGCGCTGGCCTCGGTGCCGATACCTCTCTCCCGGCGGATCAACGTGCAGTGGTGGATTACTGGATTAATCCCGCCTTTCTCTTGAACGAAGATCGACATCGTTTTCTCAGCTTGATGGGCGGGCTCCCGGCGCGCCTGACGGCAGGGGAAGTGGCTTGGGTGCTCAATTGCCAGGCCCACGATGTGCCGATTCTGGTCACGGCGCGCTTGCTTCGGCCATTGGGCAATCCCGAACCAAATTCGGTCAAATATTTTTGCGCCCTGGAAATCCTCGAACTCGCCAAAGACCGCGTTTGGTTGGGCAAAGTCACCAACACGGTCGGGCAGCACTGGCGCCGGCGTAACCTCCGAAAAAAATCGACGGTGCTGTTCGTGCCACCCGACGATCATCTTCCGGTCATGGACGGCCGCAACTAGGCCGCGTGGTGCGAACTTCATTTTGTCCGGGTGGCCACGCAGCCACCGGTGCCTGCCGGACTGCGTGGCTGTGGACCGTAGCTCAACCCGTCGGCGCCAATTCGATCGGGATCACCGGAGCTTTGGCCGCACTCGCTTCGTATTCTTCAAGCGGCGGCAAAGTGACCTGCGCCCGGCGCGAGTAGGCCCGATGCACCGCCTTGCTGCCGTGCCCGAGGGCCAGCTGCGCAAAGCGCTCCGGGTAACCCGCCACCTTGGCGCGTTCGGCCCACGCGTAGCGATAGCTGTGCAGCGTCACACCGGTGATCCCGAGCCCGAGACAACGTTGCCGAAACTCCGTGGCGCGATGGCCCGGCTCGACATTTTGCAGATAGGGGAAAAGCGATCCCGTCTTGGGGAGTTCTGCCAAAATCGCGGCGACGGCGTGACCAAATCGAATCTGGGGCGGTTGCACCCCGCGCCAACGCGTCTTCATCCGCACGAAGCAAATGATACCCGCTGTCCAGTCTACGTCCTCGGCCTGCAAATGGGCCAAGTCCGATTGCGATGCGCCCAAGTGCCAGGACAGTTGATAGAATGCCTTCCGCTCGGGATTTCGTTCCCGCTCCACAATTTTAGCATGTTCGTCCGCGGTGATGGCGCGTTTTTCCTTAAAGCGGACGGCAGGCCACTGGCGTTTGGGGACGAGCGGCCATGGCAGCCAATTCATATCGACGCAGAAATTGTGCAGGCGCCGGAGATAGATGTTCGTGGAAACCGTGCCGGACTGAAGCACTTTGAGCATGAGCTCGGCCGGTGTTTCTGTGATGATCAAGGGCAGCAGCGGCACATAGGCTTTGTCCTTCGCGGCGCGCTCCCAGCGCGCCCGGTTCGCGGGCCGTTTCATCGCAGTCAGTGCGGCCAAGGCATCCGCCCACGTGCGCTTCGTGATGCCATTGTCCGTGCCCGCGAGGTAGGCCTTGGCGAGTTGGAGATTCAGGGCGGGTTGCTGCTCGGCCTGATTCTTAGCGTTGACGATTTGCACGGCGGCCCGGCGGTCGGCCGTGTTGAGGCTGGTGCGTTGGCGCAGACGGGTGTCATAGCAGTAGAACTTTCCTCCCCGGCTGCCCCGGCAGACTAGACGATAGCGTGATTTCATGGCGGTTGGCGCAACCGCAACGATAAAGGAAACGGATTCCGCAGAGTTAGCGCTTAGTGGGCGGGTTACCGCCGGTAGGGCCAAGCTCTGGCAGAGTGGTTATTTTGGTGTCCGTTTTGGTGTCCGTTTCCGGACCTACGACCCCATTTCCCCTCTGAGCGAGACTTGGAGGCGCGGGCCGGAATTGAACCGGCGCATAGAGCTTTTGCAGAGCTCGGCCTTACCACTTGGCTACCGCGCCAAATCTCACGAAGTCGCGACGTTGTAGGAAAAAAATCGGCGCGCAAGCGCTGAAATGATTTCATCGCTTCCCGCCTCCACCAAGCCGTTCTGATCTTGTGCAGTGATTCTGCTCGCCCCGTCCGAAAAATCTTTCTCCGCTCCGCAGATGATTTTTTCGCGCCGCCTCTTTGTTCTGCTCAGCTTCAGCGCCCTCGCCCCGCTCGTCTTCGCGGCCGAACGCTCCAAGCCGACGCGCCCCGTTTCCGACACCGGCGTTTACAAGGGCGCCATTGTCACCGACGCCACCACCGGCGCAGTCCTCTACGAAGATCGCGCAAACGTCGTGACGCCCCCGGCGAGCATGACGAAGCTCATGACGTTTGCCGTCCTGCGCGAAAAGATTTCCCAGGGCAACGTGCGCCTCGACACGCCTGTGAAGATCACCGCCGAAGACGCCAAGATCGGCGGCACCCAGGTCTTTCTCGATCCGCGCGAGACGTTTCCCGTCGAAGAGCTCATTTACGCGATGATGATCCAATCCGCCAACGACGCCGCCCACGCGCTCGCTCGCGCCGCCGCCGGCTCTGTGCCGGCCTTCGTCGATCTCATGAACGCCAAGGCCCGCGAGCTCGGCATGACCCAAACCACCTTCCGCACTCCCCACGGCCTGCCGCCTTCCTCCCGCCAACTTGACGACGGTGATCTGACGACGCCGCGAGATTTCGCGCTCCTCTGCCGCCACCTGCTCACCAAGACCGACGTCCTCAAATACACGTCCATCAACCAACGAGACTTCGGCACGGGCGTGCGCACGCAGCCTCAGGTGATGCGCAACCATAACAATCTCCTCGGCAAAGTTGCGGGCGTCGACGGCCTCAAAACCGGTTACACCGCCGGTGCCGGCTACTGCCTCAGCGCCACCGCCGAGCGCAATGGCCGGCGCGTGATCGCCGTGATCATGGGCTCGTTCGGCCCGGGCGGCCAGATCGACAGGGGCAAGGCCCGCGACCTCAAAGCCATTGATCTCATCGAACGCGGTTTCGCCGCCCTGCCTCCCGGCGGAGCCCCCTTCGTCACGGTAAAATCCGCGGAAGCCACGCCGGTGATCGTCGCAACCAAACCCGAGGCCGCCAAGCCCGCGAAACCCGCGTCAGCCGCGCCGGAATCGGCCACGCCCATGGTGAAGTTCTCAATCCCTCCGGCGAAAAAATAACGCGCCCTTCGCGCGTCGCCGCCGGGCGCCGCGCCGCGTCGGTTCGCCCGCGCGGCCACCGGTTAGCTGACCAGTGCTTTGATCACGCTGCCGTGCACGTCGGTGATGCGGTAGTCGCGACCTTCGAAGCGGAACGTGAGCCTCTCGTGGTTGAACCCGAGTTGGTGCAGAATCGTCGCCTGCAGGTCGTGCACGTGGACCTTGTCTTTCGTGACGTTGAAGCCGAGTTCGTCCGTCTCACCATACGAGAGGCCGCCTTTGATACCGCCGCCGGCCATCACCATCGAGTAGCAATCCGGGTAGTGGTCGCGTCCGAGAATCTCGCCCGCCGCCGTGCGACCCTCGCGGAAGGGCGTGCGGCCAAACTCGCCGCCGAGCACGATGAGCGTTTCTTCGAGCAGGCCGCGTTGGCGCAGGTCGTTGATGAGCGCCGCGACCGGCTGGTCCATCGTCGCACACTTCTTCGTGAGCCCACCGCGGATGTCTTCCTTCTCGCTCGTGCCGTGAAAATCCCAGCCCCAGTCGAAGAGCTGCACAAAACGCACGCCCTGCTCCACCAGCCTGCGCGCGAGCAGGCAGTTGTTCGCGAAACTCGACTCGCCGGGTTGCGCACCGTAGGCCGCGATCGTCTCCGCCTTTTCCCGTGAAATATCCATCACGTCTGGCACCGCCATCTGCATGCGGTAGGCGAGCTCGTATTGCGCGATGCGAGTGCGCGTCTCCGGGTGGCCGAGCTCGGCCGCCTGCATTTCGTTGAGCGCCTGTAGCGTATCAAGGCTCTCGCGACGGAGCTCCCGCGTGAATCCCGCCGGGTCCGACGCGTAGAGCACCGGGTCACCCTTCGAGCGGCATTGGACGCCCTGAAACACGGAGGGCAGAAACCCGCTGCCATAGGAATTCTTGCCGCCGTTCGGCTGAACGCCGCTGGAAATCAGCACGACGAAACCGGGCAGATTTTGGTTTTCCGTGCCGAGCCCGTAAGTCACCCACGAGCCCATCGAGGGCCGGCCCGGACGCGGCGAACCGCTGAACAGCAGCAACTCCGCCGGCGCGTGGTTGAACTGCTCCGTATACATCGAGTGCACGATGCAAAGATCGTCCGCCACCGTGTGCAGATGCGGAATCGCATCCGAGAGCCAGTGACCGCTCTTCCCATGTCGCGACCACGTGCGCGGGCTGCCCATCAACTTCGGCGTGCCCGCCGTGAAGGCGAATTTCTTGCCCTTCAAGAACTCGTCCGGGCAATCCTGCCCGTCGCGTTTCACCAGCTCCGGTTTGTAGTCAAAGAGGTCCAGATTGGGCGGTGATCCGGTGAGGTGCAGGTAAATGACGCGCTTCGCCTTCGCGGCAAAATGCGGCGCGCGCACCGCCAGCGGATTCGTCGGGGAAATCGGCGCACCGACCGCGTTGCGGCCCAGGAGAGCACTGAGCGCGATGGCTCCCAGCCCGGTCGCCGAGTCCTTCAGGAAATGCCGGCGAGTGCTGTGCTGCAGATTGGCGAGATAGGGATGCATTTCAAAAAAAAGATTTTCAGCCTACGGCTTCATCAACAGTTCATCGAGGTTGAGCAGGACGTTGCCGACCACGGTCCACGCGGCGTGCTCCGCGACATCGGCGCCCTCGGGCAACGCCCCGAGCGGGTTCGTCGCGATGACGGTCGCCTGCGCGGTATCCGCCGCAAACCGCGTGCGTGAGCGCGCGTGCAAAGCCAGGAGCTCGGCCGCCTCTTTCTCCCGCGGCTCTCGCACGAGGCACAGCTGAAACGCGTGCCGCAACTTCTCCGTCGGCGAACCCGGCACGGCGACGATGCGCCGTGCGAGCGCTTGCGCAGCCTCCATGTAAACCGGATCGTTCAGCGTCACGAGCGCCTGTAGGGGCGTGTTCGAACGCTCCCGGCGCACCGTGCACACTTCGCGGCTCGGTGCGTCAAACGTTATCATCGAGGGATACGGGTTCGAGCGCCGCCAAGTCGTGTAGAGTCCGCGGCGGTAGCGGTCTTCGCCCGTGCTGTTTTCCCAATCGACGGTCGCGCCAAACGCCGCGCTCACGCCCATCTTCGGCTGCGGCGGATTCACCGGCGCGCCGAACATCTTCGCGCTGAGCAGGCCGCTCACCGCCAGCGCCTGATCGCGGATCATCTCGGCCGACAGCCGAAACCGCGGACCACGCGCCAGCAGACGGTTGTCCGAGTCCCGTGCGAGCGCCTCGGGCGTGATCCGCGCGGATTGCCGGTAGGTCGACGACATCACCATCAGCTTCAGCAACCGCTTCACGTCCCAACCACTCTCGCGAAACTCCACCGCGAGCCAGTCGAGCAACTCCGGGTGCGAGGGCGGATCGCCTTGCGCGCCAAAATCCTCGCTCGTGCGCACGAGCCCCATGCCGAAAATCGCCTCCCAAAAAAGATTCGTCACCACCCGCGCCGTCAGCGGATTTTTCGCGTCGATCAGCCACTGCGCGAGCCCGAGCCGATTCGTCGGCGCCTCGGCTGGTAGCGCGTGCAGCGCGCCGGGGACTCCGGGCGCGACGGGGTCGCCGAGGTCGAGATAATTTCCACGCCGCTGGAGCCGGGTCACGCGGCTCTTGCTGGCGGGCAACTCCGCCATCACCGGCACCGTCGTGAGCGGTTTGATCATCTCGAGTTCCTTCGTCACAGCCGCGAGTCGCTTCCGCTCCGTCTCCAGTGCCGGCGCCACTGTCATGTAGTGCGCCGTCACCGTTTCGCTCATCGCCGCACTCCGCACCGCCGCCTGCGTCGCGAGCGCCGCCAACACCGCCGCCGGCGTGCGCGTGATCTCGCCCGCCCGCGCATCCGCGGTCGCGGCGAGACGCAGTTTCGCGAGCGTGTGGAATTTCTTTTTTGAAAGCTGCTCGATCGTCACCGTGAGCCGCGCCCCGGCCGGGATCTGCGCCGGCGCCTCCGGCAACAATACCAGCGAGTGCGCCGCGCCCGTCTGCTTGCCGACCGACCAACCTTTTTCGCGGCCGGCTTTCGCCGCTATCACCGATTCCGCCGAAAACTCCTTGGCCGTGAAATCTGCGTGCGCCGACGCAAACCGGATCGTCTTCGCCCCGCTCACCGAAAACTCCACGTTCGCCTTTGGCATTTTCTCCACCGAGCCCTCCCAGACGACGTTCCGTTGCTCGTCGAGCAGCGTCACGCGCGCGCCGGCAAGGCGGGCGCCGAGCTTTGGGTCGGTGCGGTTCCACAGCACCACGCGCTCAACCGCGTGCACACTCTTGAGATCGAGTTCCCACCACGGGTTTTCCGACTTCTCCGTATGCGTGGTCGTCTTTCCTTTTTCGAAATTGCCGTTGGTTTTGCCGTCGATCGCGAGCTTCGCCGCGCCCTCGTTGGTCGTGCTGCTCTGGGTCGCGGTGCCCGCCGGAGCAAGATTTTCTCCGCCGCCGAACACCTGCACCTCCGCGAGCGACAAAATCTTGTCCTTCCCGGGCAACTCCACGCGCAAAAAGCGCCCCGCGAACTCCCTCTGGCCCGCCGGCGTCACCGCCGCGAGCACTCGCGTTACCACAAACTCGCCCGCCCCGTTTTCTGGCAACGCCTCGACGCGCAGACCAGTGAGCGTCTGCTCGGCCGGCATCGTCGTCGTCAGCGTGTAAACATCCGTCTCACCCTTGCGTTCCACCCGCACTGCGCCGTCGTCGGTCCGCGTCATCGCCGCGCCCGCCTTCGATTTCAAATCCTGCGGCGCGAGGGTTTGCCAAGCCAGCGGAGCCGCGAAGCGCGCCTCCCAGGCTGGTTGCGCCGCGAGCAATTCCGTCGTGCGTGTGCGCAAGGTCTTCTCCAGAGCCTCAATTTCCTCCTGCTTCACCGCCCGCTGCGCTTTCTGCTCGGGCGAATAGAGCGACAACACCGGCGCCTCGTCCTTGCGATCCTCGTCGGCCGAATTGTTCAGAATCGCGAAGAGCCGGAAGTAATCCTCCTGTGTAAACGGATCGTATTTGTGCGTGTGGCACTGCGCGCAGCCCATCGTCGTGCCCATCCACACGGTCATCGTGGTGTTCACGCGGTCGACCACCGCCACGTTGCGAAACTCTTCGTCAATCGTGCCGCCCTCGCTGTTCGTCGGTGTATTCCGATGAAACGCCGTCGCGATCAGCTGCTCTTCCGTGGGATTCGGCAGGAGGTCGCCCGCGAGTTGTTCCCGGGTGAACTGGTCGAACGGCTTGTTCGCGTTGAACGACCGTATCAGGTAATCGCGATACGCCCAGATGACGCGCGCGGGATCGTCCGCATAACCCGCCGAATCCGCATAGCGCGCCTGATCGAGCCAGAGCCGCGCCCAATGTTCGCCGTAGGCTGGCGTGGCGAGCAGGCGGTCCACGAAGCGTTCGTAGGCGCCGGGTGCGCGGTCGTCCACGAAGCGTTTTACCTCGTCCGGACTCGGCGGCAGCCCCGTGAGATCGAGCGCCGCACGCCGCGCCAAGGTCAGGCGATCAGCCTCGGGCGAGGGCCGCAGCTTTTCACGATCGAGCCGGTTCAGCACAAAGCGGTCGATTGGCGTCGCCGGCCACCGCTCGTCGCTCACCGCCGGCAACACCGGGCGAACCGGCGCCACGTAGGACCAGTGCTGCGCGTAGGGAGCGCCTTCCTCGATCCACTGCTTGAAGAGGGCCTTCTCGCGCGCCGTGAGTTTCTTGCCCGAATCCGCCGGCGGCATGACGTCGTTCTCATCATCGGTTATGATCCGCGCGTAAAATTCACTCATGTCCGGCTTCCCCGGCACAATCGCCGCATAGTCGTCGATCGGCGCCAGCGCGCCTTCGCGGGTATCGAGACGCAGCCCGCCTTTGGTCGCCTTGCTACCTTTGCGTTCCTTCGCGTCCGGACCGTGGCAGTGGATGCAATTGTCCGACAACAGCCGCCGAATATCGCGGTTGAAGTCGATCGCCCCCGCCGCCGCGGGCGTGGCGCCTTCCAAGCCGCCGGCCCAGCCGGCCAGCGCGCAAAACGACAACCAGAGGCGTGACCAACGCGTGAGCAGGATGGGGCGATTCCGTGACATCGCCCTTTCTGTGGAGCACCGCCGCGCGCATGACAAGTCGCCGCGCAACTTTGCTATTTCCCCGGGTTTCTCAGGTAGTCCACCAAGTCCGCGAATTCCTGTTCGCTGAGCACGGTCTCAAACGCCGCCGGCATCGGCGACGTCGCCGACAGCACCGCGTCCGCGACGTCCCGCTTGGCCACGACGATCTCCGCACCCGTCCCGGCATCGCGCAACCGCACGAGGTCGCCCTCCGCGCGGAAATCCATCCCGGTTTTCGTTTCGCCGTTCTTCAGGGTGACCGTTGTCAACCGGAACGTCGGGTCGACGTTGCGATTCGGATCGAGAATATCCTCCACCAGCCGCGGCAACGCGCGCGAGCCGATGCCGTCGAGGCTCGGACCAAGATTCCCGCCGACGTCGCGAAAGCGATGACACGCCGCACAGTTCGCCGCAAACAGCGCCGCCCCGCGCCCACGGTCCGCTTTGAAACTGCCCAACGAGCCCACGCGATAGGCGACCAACGCATCGAGCCGTGCATCTTCCGGCGGCAGCGACTTCGTGAAACCCGCCACGCGCTCGCGCAGCTCCGCCGGGCGTTTCTCCAACGCCAGCGCAACATAACGGTGCCGCAACAACGCCGCGCGCACGCGTCCGGCCGCCGCCAATTCGAGCAACTCCGCGGCCCCGGCATCGCTCTTTGCCAACGCCGTCACGACCGTGAGCGCCAAATCCGCCGACGCCCCCGGCAGTGCCCCGACGAGCGCCGCCCGCACCGCGGCTTTGCCCGATGACGGTCCGAGTAACTCCGCCGCCGCTCGCCGCAGTGTCTGCGCCGCCGCCGCCGATTGCGTCAGCGCCGCGATCCACGTGTCGACCGTTTCCACCGCCGCCGGATCGAGCGCACGCGCCGCCGCGGTGCGCACATTCTCACGGGTCTTCGCATCCAGAGCCACCCGCCGCAGTGGCGCGGCTTTCTCGGGCCAAGCGAGCGGTTTCACGGAATTGACCGCACGGAGCGCGAGCGCGGCATCGCTCGCCTCGATCGCCGCCAACAACTCGCGGCGCAGCCACGCGTCTATCTCCGCCGGCAGCGCCGCCTCCGCCCTGGCCGCGACACTCGCGAGACCCTCGGCCAAGGTCAGCCGTTGCCCGCGCGGCGCTTTTTCAAGGGAACTCAGCAAAGGTAAAATCGCCGGCAACTCCGCGACCGGCAGATTCTGCACCGCATGGCGCGCCAGCTCGGCCGCCCGCGCATCGGCCATTTGCGTGCGTTGCAAATGCCCGATCAAAAATTGCGCCGCCGCGGGCGTGCGCACCGCGAGACACACTTCGGCCACGAGCCGGTGAGCCTCCTTGGCCGAGCCCTTTGCAGCCGAATCCGCGAGCGCCGCCATCTCGGCGGCCGTCGCCGTGGCGAGATGGGCCTTGAGCGCCAGTTTCAACGCATAAATTACCTCGGTATCAAAGCTCGGCGCAGCGAGCTGCATCGTCAGCAACACCTCCGCTTTCCACGGCTGCGGATCGGCTGCAAACAGTGCCGCCCCCTGCCGCCACAACGAAAAATTCGCCGTCTGCATGATCGTCTTTGCCCACCATTCACGCTCACCCGCCGCCAGCGCGGGCCGGAGTTGGTAAGCCCGTAGTGCGGCCACCGCGACCTCACTCTCGGGGCGCGCAAGCGCACTCCGCAGCAGCGCGGCGTCGGCGCCACCGAGGCGTTCCAGCGTGAGAAAAATCGCCAGCGCTGCCGTTCCGTCGGCCGTCGGATCGGCACCGGCAATCAAGCGCTTCGCCGCGACGGTTAGCGCCGGCACACTCGCAGCCGCGTCGGCGCGCGCCACGAGTTCCGCCGCTGCGAGCGAGCGCACCACGAGATTGGTATCGGACAAACGCGGCACGAGCTCCGCAGTTTTGAGATTAACGAGATTCGGCAACTCCGCCCGCGGCGCCGTGCCGTCGAGTCCCCGCCACACAATACGCCACAGCCGGCCGTGCGCCCGATCTCGCGACGGATGCGTGAGCGGCACTTCGTAGTGGCCGATGATCGGGTTGTAGAAATCCGCCACCCACAACGCGCCATCAGGCCCTAGCTTCACCTGCACGGGACGAAACGCCGGATCGTCGCTCGTGAGAAAATCGGTCTGCCGCGCAGCCGCCGGCGTCGAGCCCCGCCATTCGAGCCGCGCGCGGTTGATGCGGCGAGTCACGGGATTACCGTTGAAAAGGTTGTCGCGGAACTCGGGCGGAAACTGCGCGGCGCTGTAGTGCGCGATGCCCGCGATCGATGATGATCCGTGATCGTCCGTCGTGATCGCCGGCGCGAACCCGAGCCCGTCATGCTCCTTGCTGATTCCCTCGTAGTAGCCGCCGGGCACGAGGAGATAGACCGGCTTCGAGTGCGAATCCGCCGTGTAGAGATCGCCGCGCGCATCAAACGCGAGGCCGAAGGGATTCGTCTGCCCGTTGGCCACAATCTCGAAACGCGAGCCGTCGGGCCGAAACCGATACGTGTTGCCGCTCGTGATTTTCACCGTGCGCCCGCCGCGGTCCACAACCTCGCTGGCGTTCGCAAATCCATGCGTTCCGTAGACCCAGCCGTCGAACCACAACCAGTAGCTCGACGACATGCCGTGTGTGTCCTTGAAACCGAAACCGTCGTAGAGTTTTTCCCGGAGATCGGCACGCCCGTCTCCGTCGGTGTCGGTGAGCCGCCAGATCGCCGGAATCGAATACACGAGCGCCGTGTCGCCCTTCGCCCCCGGCGCGCGCGGCAACGGCAACACCCCGATGGGAATGTTCAATCCATCGGCAAACACTGTCACCTTCCGCGCCCGCCCCGTCGTCGGATCAAAATCCGAGAGCACGCGCACCGAGTCGAGCCCATGCTCCGCCGGCTCCGGCGGCGTCGACGACGCGCGAAACGCGAGGTTGTTGTCGTCCCAGTTTTTCTGGAACGCCGCAATCGGTGCGCCCACCGCATCGCGCCGCGCCGGCCACGGATAGAGCTTCGACCCCGTTACCCACACGCGCCCGGCGGAATCGAACGCCACGTTCATCGGCTTCTGAATCTCCGGCTCCGCCGCGACGAGCTGGATCTCAAATCCCGGCGGCAAATGAAACTGTGCCCGCTGCTCCTCCGGCGAGCGCAGCCGCGCATTCGGCGCATCCCCACGCGGATCGGCGGCAAAAACGGACGCGCACACAAACGGGACAGCGAGAGCGCGGAAAAGACGGCGAAACAGCGGGAGCGTCATAGGGGGTGGTCGACGAAGAAACACCGCACCACCCCGCCCGGCCAGTCGCGATTTACGATCGTTCCGGACAAAAGCCACACCGCCCGAGCATCAATTCTATCGGAAGTTCGCCGTCACTTCACCTCCGTCGTCAAAAACTTCAGCAGTTCCAGTGCCTCGCGCTCGGGCAGTGCTTCGAGCAGGCCGGGGGGCATCAGAGATTGCGGAGTAACTTCGCGGGATTTGATTTCGGATTTCGGGACGTTGACCGTCTCCGTTGTCGTGCGCACGGCGAGCACCGTGTCGGTTTCCTTGTCGATCATGCCGGCGACCACGGTGCCGTCTTTCTTTGTCACGAGATTCAACTGGTAGTCGGCACCGACGACCGCGTTGGGGTCCACGATGTTTTCCAGGAAGTAGTCGAGGCCGTTGCGCCACGTGCCTGCGAGATTTGGTCCGAGTTTCCCGCCCGCCGCTGCGTCCGCCGCATGACAGGCGATACAGGTTTTCTCGAAGACTTTCTTGCCCGCCGCGAGTTCGTAGGACCAGACCGGCGCTTCGTTGTAGGTGCGGCGCAGGCGCGCGACGGTCGCCTTCATGTCGGCGGAGGATTCCGCGGTCTTGCCCCACACCCGGTCAAGGAGCGCGGTGACTTCGGCGTTTTTCAAGTTACGCAGTTGGCGCGCGTGGAGCGCCGTGAGCGCTTTCTTGTCGAACGCCCCGCTCTCCACCGCACGGAGGAGCGCCAACGCGAGAGCCGGACGGCTCGTGAGTGCACCCAGCGCCGCGTTGCGGTCGGCGGCGTTGAGCGCCGCAAAATTCGCGATCAACCCCGCGGCCGCGGTCGGTGCGTCGGCAGCCGTGCCGAGGAGTGGGATGACGGCGGCACGCAACGCGCGGTCGCTCAGGAGGCGCACGAGCACCGCCGTGGATTCGGTGTCGCCGGCCCGCTTGAGCAGATCGAGCGCGCGACGGCGTTCGGCGAGTGGCGTCGCGGTGTCGGCGAGGCGGGCGCGGATGCCGACGAGCACGGATTTGTCGCCGAAGAGCGCGGAGAGTTGCTCGCTCGCCCCACGGACCGCGGCATCGGTCGTTTTGGCAAAACGCGCGGCCACCTGCGGCCACGCGGCGGGCATCTTCAGGCCCGCTTCGGTTTCGAGCGCGAATGCCAGCACACCCAGCGCATGGCCGGCGGCGGCTTCGGGCAGAGTCACCAGCTGCGCCACGAGTTGCTCGCGGCCGGCCGCGGTCCGGGCCACCGACCAGCGAATCGAGTCAGCCAACGAGGGCAGCGCCGTCTTTGCAGCGAGTTCGAGCGCGCGCGGCACATCTGAGGCGACTGCGGGCGCCGCTGCAAACCACACCATTTTGGGGACGTAGCGGTCCGACGCATCTGCTCCCTTTGTAGCGAGTGCCGCCACCACCGGCCAGCGATCGGGCAAAGGCAGCGCTGGCACGACAGACGCCACCGCGAGGCGCACGGCGGACGAGGAATCGTTCACGGCAATGCGGCCGAGTTCGGCGGCGGAAATCGCAACGGCGGACGGATTGTCGGTGCCCAGCTGCACAGCCCAAGCCCGGACCGTTTCCGACGGATGCTTGAGCGCGGCGGCGAGCTGCGCTGGCGCCACATTTCCCGTCACGTGCAGCGTCCACAGCGCGCGGAGTTGGGCGACGACGCCCGCTTTGGAATCCGCCGCCTGCCCGCGGAGTGACGTGAGCGCAGCCGGTTCTATCGAGCGCATCGCCGCCCGCTCCTGCAGCAACCGACGCGCGGTGCGCACATACCACTCGCTCTTGTGCGTGTGCAGCGCGGCGAGCGCGGCGTCGGACTTCGCGGAGAGATCGACCTTCGTCGGCTTGTAAGTGGCGGCCCATGACATCCGGTAGAGCCGGCCGTTGGTGCGGTCCCAGAGCTCGTCGCGCGGGTTGTGGCAGTGCTGCGTGTCGACCCAGTCGATCACATAGGCCGCGCCGTCGGGGCCGTATTGGATATCCACGGCCATGTAGGTCGGGTCGGGTGCGAACATCATGTCGTAGCCGGCGTGAAACGTCTCGTAGCCCGAGCCCGTGCGCTCGTTGACCTGATGGTTGAGTTGGTGGCCGTGGAGATTGTGCGTGAAGAGATGGTCGCGGTAGGTGTCGGGCCAGTTGTCGCCGAGGTAGATCATCGTGCCGACGTGCGAATGGCCGCCGTAAACCGCCGTGGTGCCGGGCTTGCCTGCGCCGCCCTCGCCGCTGTCGTAGCGCGCGGAGGCCATCAGGAAGTTTTTCAACTCCGGCGCGAAGGCCGGCCCGCGGTTGGAGACGAAAGGAGCGTAGTCGTTGTTCGCCTGATTCCAGTAGTGCCCGTTGCGAATGACATAGGTCGTGCCGCCGCCGCCGTGAAAGCTGCGGCAATGCGTCATGAAGAGATGGCCGACCGCGTTAAAATCGAGGCCCCACTGGTTGCTGCCGCCGTGCGCGTAAACTTCGAATTCGTGGCGCAGCGGGTGGTAGCGCCACACGGCCGCGCGGACTTTCTTGCGTTCGGCGTTGGGCGTGCCGGGCTTGCCCACGAGCGCGTGCGAGAACACGCCGTGGCAACCGTAGAGCCAGCCGTCGGGGCCCCACGTAAAACTGTTGAGCGTCTCGTGCGTATCCTGAAATCCCCAACCATCGAGCAGCACCTGCGCGGGACCATCGGGCACGTCGTCGCGATTCTGGTCGGGGATGAAGAGCAGATACGGTGCGGCGCCGACCCACACGCCGCCGAATCCGACTTCGAGGCCGCTCACCAGATTCAGTTTCTCGGCAAACGTCTTCTTCGTCTCAAACACGCCGTCGCCGTCTTTGTCTTCGAGGATGACGATGCGGTCCTTCCCCTGCCCTTCCGGTTGGCGATGCGGATAACCATAGGCTTCGGCGACCCAGATGCGCCCGCGTTCGTCGATCGACATCGCGACGGGCTGATGCAGATCCGGCTCGGCCGCGATGAGCTCGGCCTGGAATCCGTCCACGAGCTTGATGCCGGCGACGACTTTCTGCGCCGCCGAATTCGCGATCGCCGTGGGCTTCGCGGGATTGTCGCGCAGGTGCCAGAGCACCGGACTCGACGCGAGGCGCGTGAGATCGTCGACGCCCGCGACGCGCTTCAAGGGTGGATCGCCGTTGCGGCGGTAGTTGCCGATGTCGGCGGCATTCGTCGGTGTCACGACGGTCGGCGCCGCCGCCACCGCGGCCTTCGCCGACGCCGGGAGCGCGGTGCGGCCGAGCTGCGTGAGTTGCAGATTGCGAAACTGAATCTTCATCGGACCGTCGCCGCGGTGGAGCTGCAGCGCGAGCAAGCCGGCGTGACGCGCCGCCTTCGCGTCATGATCGTCGAGCACCGAGACCCGCGTGCCGTTGAGCCAAACCTCGGCATGCGAAGCGCTCGCGACAATGCGGTAAGTATTCCACGCGGGCGCGGCGCGAAAGAGCGCCTTGTAGTCATCCGGCTCGCCGAATTTTTCCGTCCAGCGCCGGCCGTCGGGCGCGATGGATAGACGTGTGCCGCGTGGCGCCAGGACACTGCGCCCGCGCTCCTCGTGGATGTTGCCGAAGTAGCGCGCGCCGAGATCGATGTCCGCCTGGTAGCCTTTGGCCGCGCCGTCCGGCAGGCGCTCGGAGCGAAACTGAATGCCGGAGTTGGCGTCGGCCGGTCCGCTCAGGCGAAACTCCGCCGTGAGTTCGAAGTCGGCCACCTCGCCCTGCCAATAGAGAAACTCGTTCTTCGCCAGCTTCGCGCCCGCGGCGATCTCACCGGTGATCGCACCGTCTTCGACGCGCCACGCGCCCGAATTGCCCTCCCAACCGGCGAGGGACTTGCCATCGAAAATCGCTCGCGGAGCGGGTGCGGCCGCCTGCGCGAATCCGGAAAACACAAGAACGCTGGCGACGACGAAGCGACGCACGGAAAACAACGACAGGGAAGTGCTCATGGGGCGGAGACGAACCGGTGCGGTCCGAGGGTTCCGCAACAGAAACACGCAACCGCCGCGCGCCAACACCGAAAACGCCCCGGCGCGCCGTCAGCACGCCAATGGCTTTTGTTCTGGCTTGGTCATGCTGGGGACGCGACGCCCCCGTCGCTTTGCTCGTCCCCGCCCCGCCAAGTCGCCGCTCCTTTGTCCAAAAACAAGAGACGCTGGTTCACCCGCTTCAGCGCCCCGCTGCACCCCGCACGCCACCGCCCAGCCGTGCGACGAGTCTCGGCCATTCGTCAGCCAGCGCGCGCCACAGGCGCGCATGACCTTCGCCGGTCACAGGGCGCGCCGTAAAGCTCACGCGCGCGCCCTTAACCCCTGCGCCCACCTCATCCGACCCCAGGGCCACGCGCACCTCGTCAGTCCCAGCCGCCGTGACTTCCCACCGCACCGCGTGCATTTCCCGCTCGCGCCAACCGGCCGCCAGCGTGATCGCCCCCACACGCTCGTCTGCCTCGAGCGCGAGATACATCTCGCCGAGTGACGTGAGCCCGACCCAGCGCCCGCGCGAGAGCGTCACGCGCTCACAAAACCCGCCCGCCCAGCGCGGGAGATTTTCGATGTCTGCGAGTTCGCGAAACACCTGCATCGGCGTCGCCGCCACCGTGAGCACCGCTGTGAAACCCGCGCTCATCGGCGTTGTTCCGACTACCACCCCCTCCACCGCCGCCGGACGCGCCGCCTCTGCGCACGCGCCAGCGGCCGAGCCCGCGTCCGCGTCGTCCGCACCGGCGCACCCGCCCATGCGCGCCCGCTCGCGTTTCCCGGATGGTGTCATGCGGTTTTGCGTTTGTGGATCACCAGCGAGTTGCCGTCCGGATCGCAGACGATGGCCATGTGACACACCGGGCTCTCCATCGCCTCGATGAAAAATTTCACGCCGGCCGTCTTCAGCGTGGCGACCGCCGCCTCGAAGTTTTCCACCTCAAACGCAACGGCTGGCCCGTCGGAAGACGGTTTCCACATCTCGGCCGACATGTTGCTGATCGCGAACGTCGCGCTGCCCAGGTCGTATTCGACCCATTGCTGGGCGCCCTCGCCAAATGTCGTGGCAGGCTTCAGGCCGAGGAGGGTTTCGTAAAACGCGCGGGCGCGCGCGATGTCGGTGACAGGATAGCCGGTGAAGGCGATTTCGGTGATGCGGATCATGGTGGTGATGGGGGTGAAGTTGACTGCACCGCCATTCTGCCACGGCCTGCTGACAGCGTTATGTCAGGAGGACTTCGCGCTCTTTTTTGCGCCATGCCGCGCCGCGATCCGCGTCGACTCGGCGCGCACGAGTTGGCGGAGTTTTGCCGGCGCGAGCGCCTCAGCCGCACTGCCAAACGACAGGAGCCACCGCGCCATCCACTCGAGCGAATAGGTGGTCAACGCGAACTCTGCGCCGCCGTCACGCTCCCGCTCCATCGTGAGCGTCGCGTAGCTCTCGCGCCGCGCCCGCTCCTGCGCGTCCCGCGCAAACCACACGCGCACCGGCAGCACCTCGTCCATAGCCACGCGTTCCTCCAGATGTTTCGTGAGGGAAAATTCCGTGCGCGCCGGAAACAGCTCGTCGAGCGCGACGAGGGTGCGGATGCGGTCCACGCGGAAATGCCGCACATCGCCCCGCAGCCGACACCACGCCACGAGATACCACGCGCTGCCGTAGCATACCACGCCCAGCGGCTCCACGTCGCGCGCCGTCTCCTCGCGCTCGCGCCCCCGATAGCCCAACCGCAACACGCGCCGCTGCGCCACCCCGCGCTGCACCGCGAGCAACCACGGCTGCGCCTCTGGATCGTTCGTGTTCGCCCCGCCGCCGGGCCGTCCCAACACCACCGTCTGCCGCGCGAGTCGTTCCACCTGATCCTGGCGCTCCCGCGGCAACACCGCGCGCAATTTGTCGAGCGCCGCCGCCATCGGCCCGTGCAAAGAGGCATCGGTAAATTGTTTCACCATCGCCCCGCCGACAAACAGCGCCGCCGCCTCGTCGGCCGTGAGCGACACCGGCGGCAGGTGGTAACCTTTCACGAGCGAATACCCCACGCCCGCCTCCCCCGCGATCGGCACCCCCGCCTCCCCGAGCGCCGCGATGTCGCGGTAGATCGTGCGCACGCTCACCTCAAAATGCCCCGACAACTCCTCCGCACGCACGACCCGCCGCCCCTGCAGGTGCATCACCATCGCGACGAGTCGGTCCGTTCGGTT
>CALRZR010000140.1:0-19420 GCA_943372705.1 Opitutus sp. GAS368
CGACGGCGTGTGGGACCGGAGCACCAACGTTGCCGAGCTCCGCGCCGCCACCGCCCGCGTCGGCGCCTTCGCGTTTCTCCCCGCCTCGCGCGACGGCGTCCTCCTCACCTCGCTCGCGCCCGGCAACTACACCGTCACCACCGCCAGCCCCTCCAGCGCCGCCGGCACCGTTCTCATCGAGGTCTACGATGCCGACGTGGTGCGCGATACCGCCAGCCAGATCGCCAATCTCTCTACGCGCGGCTACGTCAGCACCGGCACCGATACGCTCATCGCCGGTTTCGTCGTCCAAGGCCCCGGCCCCCGCACCTATCTCATCCGCATCGTCGGTGACACCCTGCGCACCCTCGGCGTCACCGGCACGCTCGACGATCCGTTCCTGAAATTTTTCTCCGGCAACACGCTTCTCCGCGAAAAAGACGACTGGGATTCCCCCGCCTCCTACCAACCCGCGCTCCGCACCGCCTTCGGCCAAGTCGGTGCCTTCGCTTTCAGCGACCGCCAGGAACCCGCGATGATTCTCACGCTGCAACCCGGCGCCTACTCCGCCCAAGCCTCCGGCCTCACCAACGACGGCCGCAGCGACCCCACCGGCAACGCCCTCATCGAGATCTACGAACTCCCGTAGCCGTCCGTCCACCCGTAGCACGCTCAGCCTGAGCGTGCTCCCCCAACCTCCCCGCCTCGCCCCATCTCCTCCACCGCCCTCTCCCCGTCTCCACCTCTCGCCTACCCCCGCCGCCCCGTCTTCGCCCGCCCCACCACCGTCGCCTTCGCTTTCGGATACTCCTTCGCCGCCGCACCCACCGCCTTCCGATAATCGCCGCTCTTCAACGCATTCACCTGATCCCGCAGCAACGCCGCCCGCTCAAATTCCAACCGCCCCGCGGCCTCCTGCATTTCCTCTTCCAGCTCTGCGATCACCGCGGCCACATCATCGGCATTTTCCGCCACCATCGGCGCCTCGTTCGCATCCGCACCCGAGCCGTCATAGACGTGCAGACTCGCCTGCGCCGTGCGCTTCACGCTGCGCGCCGTGATTCCGTGCTCCGTGTTGTAGGCGATCTGTTTTTCCCGCCGATACGCAACCGTCGCCATCGTTCGCTTGATCGACTCGGTCTCGTTGTCCGCGTAGAAAATCACGCGACCCTTCTCGTGCCGCGCCGCACGACCCGCCGTCTGGATCAGTGACGTCTCACTTCGCAAAAACCCTTCCTTGTCCGCATCGAGGATCGCCACCAGCGCCACCTCCGGCAGATCGAGTCCTTCGCGCAGCAAATTGATGCCCACGAGCACATCGAAGTTCCCCAGCCGCAGATTCCTCAAAATTTCCACGCGCTCGATCGCATCGATGTCCGAGTGCAAATACTCCACGCGGATCTTCGCCTCGCGCAGGTAGCTCGTCAGGTCTTCCGACAACCGCTTCGTCAGCGTCGTCACGAGCACGCGTTCGCCCAGCGCCGTCGCCGCCTTGATCTCGCCGATCAGATGCTCGACCTGATTCTTCGTCGGCCGCAGCACGATCTCCGGATCGATCAACCCCGTCGGCCGGATCAACTGCTCCGCGACGACCGACGACAACTTCATCTCCAGTGGCGCCGGCGTCGCCGACACATACAGCATCTGTCCCGTCACCTGTTGAAACTCCTCGAAATTCTGCGGCCGGTTATCGAGGGCCGACGGCAACCGAAACCCGAAATTCACGAGCGTCGTCTTCCGCGCCCGGTCGCCGTTAAACATCCCGCCGATCTGCGGCAGCGTCACGTGGCTCTCGTCCACCATCACCAGAAAATCCTTTGGAAAGAAATCGATCAGGCAAAACGGCCGCTCGCCCGGCTTCCTCGCCGTCATGTGGCGCGAGTAGTTTTCGATCCCGTTGCAGAATCCCATCTCCTGCAGCATCTCCAAATCGTAATTCGTCCGCATCCGGATGCGCTGCGCCTCCAAATACTGCCCGTTCTTCTCGAAGAACGCCACGCGCTCATCCAGCTCCGCTTTGATCGCCGCAATCGCCGGCTCCAGCTTCCCGCGGCTCGTCACGTATTGATTCGCCGGATAGAGGTCGAACTGCTCCAGCGTCCGCAGCACTTCGCCCGTCAGCGGATCGAATTCGCTCAACGCCTCCACGTCGTCGCCGAAGAATTCCACGCGCAGCCCGTGCTCCAGATACGAGGGCATCACGTCCACCGTGTCGCCGCGCACCCGGAAGCGCCCCGGCTTCAACTCGTAGTCGTTGCGCTCGTAAATATTGTCCACCAGCCGCTCGAGGAAACGCTGCCGCCCGAGCGGCGCACCCCGCAGCATCGAGATCTTCATCGACGAAAATTCCTCGGGCGAACCGAGGCCGTAGATACACGACACGCTCGCCACCACGATCACATCACGCCGCGACACCAGCGAACTCGTCGTCGCCATCCGCAGCCGCTCCAGCTCCTCGTTCCGCGACGAATCCTTCTCGATAAACGTGTCGCTCGAAGCGATGTAGGCCTCCGGCTGGTAGTAGTCGTAGTAGCTGACAAAATATTCCACCGCGTTGTCCGGAAAGAAGCTCTTGAACTCCGAGTAAAGCTGCGCCGCGAGCGTCTTGTTGTGCGACACAATCAGTGTCGGCCGCTGCGTCCGCGCGATCACGTTCGCCATCGTAAACGTCTTCCCCGAACCCGTGACGCCCAACAGCGTCTGGTGCTTGTTCCCCGCGTTGATCGAGGCGACGAGTTTGTCGATCGCCTGCGGCTGATCGCCCATCGGCTGGTAGTCGGAAGCGAGTTTGAACAACATCGCCCCACCGAAAGCCACCACCCCCGACTTCGCAACCCCGCAGGCAAGCCTGACGGTAGGAGCCTGCTTGCAGGCGATTCCGAGCGGAACGCCCACGCGCCCTAAATCCCAAACACCTTCATCACCCCGCCCCACATGCCGGACCAAAATTTCCGCGCTTTCTTCGCGTCGCCATCGGTCGCGACTTGCTGGCACAGAAAAATTCCCTGCCCCGCAAACAGATCGTCGAACAGCGGGTTCATCCCGCGGTAGTAGCTCCAAAACGTCTCCGCCCGCACCGGCCGGTAGTCGAGCCCCGGGGTAAAGCCCATCGTCGCATCCTGGTTCGTGCGCCGCGCCGCGTAGCTCCCGTCATCGCGCCGCAGCAGCTGCTCCACTCGCACGCCGCGGCTGCCCGCAACCACGAGCTGACACGGTCCCACGAACTCGAAAAACCGAAACTGCAACGTCACCCACGCCTGCCAGCGAAACAGCTGCCAGCGGCGCCGGATCTTCAGCTTCTTCCCCTGCGTCGTCACCACGCCCGCGAGGAAACTCGGCCGCAGCACCAGCGACGCCCCCTCCGCCAGCGTGATCACCGCGATTTCGCTGTGCGGGTCGCCTTGGTTCGAGAGTGTGAGCTGCGCCTCGCCACTTTCGCCGCCGTGGCTCAGCTCGATCAATTCCACGAGCCCTGTCGCGAAACACGTCAACGGAATCGACCAATCGAGCACGAAGCGGGACTTCCGTTTCAACCCTTCGTCCGAGGCCTGCAAAAACCGCTCCTTCACCCATAGCCGTTCGCCGGGCCGCAGCGTCACGCTCGTCGCCACCTTGCTCACACTCACCGCGGGCAGCTCGCCGCTGGCTCCCAACCGCACGGGCCGTCCGCCCGAGACCCACGGTGCGATGAAAAAATACATCCAGACCTTGCCCGCCGTCGGCCCGAAGAAATACAGCGCGAGCGCCACGACCACCCACCATTTCACGGGCAGCAGCACCGGCGCGTGGCCGACTTCGTAGTTCCACGTGCGCTCCGCGATCCGCATCACCTCGGATTGCTCCTCCTGCGCCGCCGCCAGCTTGGTCTCCAGTTTGCCAAGCGCGATTTCCAGTCCGTCGCGTTCCCAGGTCGTGCGGGTGAAATCCTGCTGCAACGCCGCCACCTTCGCCGTCGTCGCCATCCGCATCGTCGAGAGCGACGCGATGCGTTCCGCGTTGGCTTTCTGCTGTTCGGCGTTGCCGGTAAACTTGTCCCACGTGCTCTCGAGGTCGCGCAGCGTGGCGATGATCTTGTCGGCCTGTTTCCCTTTTTCCTGCTCGGCGGTGATCTCGGCCGAGATGCGGTCCATCCGCTTGTGCACGTCGTCTAGAGCCGCCTTCACCTTCGTTCGGTCGCCATTGATCGAGCGCACGATCTCCTGCCTCCACTGGTCGGCATCGACGTTGTCCTTCAGAAACAGCCACAGCCCGGTGGCCACCACGCCGAGCCCCACGATGAGCACGCCCACGGCGAACTTTTCGAAGACCCAGCGCACAAACTGAAAGATGACGGTTAGCATGGTTATCACGGAGCGTGTCCGCGGAAATAAGGGGCGCGCATTCAAGGTGCGCCCCCCCGGGAAGCCAATTGCTAAAGCCGTCCCCTGCCTCCATCGTCCGCCCAATCACTAAACGGTTCCCCGACCACCACTTCCGGTCCCCGGAGCCCCGACCCAAAACCCTCGACCCTCCCTTCAAATGTCCAAAGCGATCGTCTCTTCCCTCTACGACTCCGACGTTTTCAAGATGGCCTGCCGTCAGTTCGACAAGGCCGCCGACGCCATCAATCTCCCGGACGCGATCCGCGACCGCACCAAATACCCGCGCCGCTGCCTCGCCGTGGCCCTCCCCGTTAAACGCGCCGACGGCAGCGTGACCGTCTTCGAAGGCTACCGCGTCCAACACAACCTCTCCACCGGCCCCTCCAAGGGCGGTATCCGTTTCCACCAGCACGTCACCCTCGGCGAAGTCGCCGCGCTCGCCATGTGGATGAGCTGGAAAACCTCTCTCGTCGGCCTCCCCTACGGCGGCGCCAAAGGCGGCGTGATCGTAAACCCCAACGAGCTCACGCCTACCGAGCTCGAGCACCTTTCCCGCCGGTATATGCAGGAAATGGTCAACTTCTTCGGCCCACACACCGACGTCCCCGCGCCTGACGTCGGCACCAATGAGAAGATCATGGGCTGGATGATGGACACCTATTCCAACCACGTCGGCCACCTCGAACCCGCCATCGTCACCGGCAAACCCATCGCCCTTGGCGGTTCTCAAGGCCGCCGCGAAGCCACCGGCGCCGGCGTCGCTTACCTTACCAAGAAATATCTCGAGGATCTGAAGATCCCACTGAAGAAAACCACCGCCGTCATTCAAGGCTTCGGCAACGTCGGCAGCGAAACCGCCCTCGCCCTCGCCGCCTACGGCGCGAAGATCATCGCGATCTCCGATTACACCGGCGGCATCTACAATCCCAAGGGCATCGATATCAAAAAAGCCCTCACCTACATCTCGACCCAGAAGACGCTGTTGGATTTCGATGGCGGCGAACCCATCTCCAACGAGGCTCTCCTCGAACTGAAATGCACCGTCCTGATCCCCGCCGCCCTCGAGCGCGTGATCACCGACAAGAACGCCCACAAAATCCAGTGCCGCGTCCTCGCCGAAGCCGCCAACGGCCCCACGACCAACGCCGCCGACAAGATCATCGACGAGCGCGGTGACATCGAAATCATCCCCGATGTCCTCTGCAATTCCGGTGGCGTCATCGTCTCCTATTTCGAGTGGCTCCAAAACCTCTCGAACTACTACTGGAGCCGCGACGAGGTCCTCCAAAAACTCTTCGCCATCCTCGACAAAGCGAAAACCTCCGTCGACGCCCAGAAACACAAATTCGGTTTCAGCCGCCGCCTCGCCGCGCTCACGCTCGGCATCCAACGCGTCGCCGACGCCAAAGCCGCGCGCGGCCTCTTCCCGTAAAATCAGCGTCGCCTCCGGCGCGCGGTTTCCTTTTCGATCCGCGCGTGCCATCCTGTTTCCGCGCCAGCCTCTTCGTCGCACTCGCCCTGCTCGGACCGGCCCTCTACGCCGGTCCGACCGACGTGGCGATCGTCGCGGCGATGAAAATCCCGGACGCGCGGAGTTACAGTTGGAGCACCACCGTCGAGGATGATGCGCGCACTTACGAGATCAGCGGACAGACCGATCGGAGCGGCTTTGCCCTCGTGACGATGCCGATGATTTCGTCCGTGCGCCGTCGCGTCACGCGGGGCACGAGCAGCTCCGCCAACCAAGTCGAAGCCGTCTTCCAAGGCGCCGACCGCTGCGTGATTCAAACCGACGACGGCTGGAAAACGCCCGCCGAACTCGCCGCCCAGCCGCGTGTCGACCAACGTCCCGCCGGTCCTCCGGGCGGCGGCATCTACCCCGGCGGCGGTTTTCCCGGCGGCCCCGGCCGTCGCAGTCGCAAAGATCCCGGCGCCACGCCGCTGCCCTACAGCAATCTTCAGCTCAACCTTGGCCTCCCCCACGAGGAAATCGGCATCATCGTGGGCAGCCACACCGAGATCGCCGCCGATGGCGATGTCGTCACCGGCACGTTGTCCGAAACCGGCGCAAAACTCCTCCTCGTGCATCCCGGCCAACACGAGCTCACCCCGCTCAAAGCCGCCGGCACCTTTCGCCTTTGGGTTCGCGACGGCGCCCTCGTGAAATACGAACTCAAACTCACCGGGACCCTCGCCGTCGAAACCCCGAACGCCCGCCGCGAAGTCACGGTGCACCAAACATCCACGACCGAACTCAAAGGCGTTGGCACGACCACCTTCGTCGTGCCCGCAGAAGCCCGGCAAAAACTCGGCGGCTAAACGCACCCGTTCAAAGGCGCTTTTCGCGCAGAGTCCGACTGGCCCGGAGGTAGGAGCCTGCTCGCAGGCGATCCAGGATATTGTCCGTCGCCGTCCCGCTAAATCGACTGCAAGCAGGCTCCTACCCTCAGCCCAATTCCCCCCCCTGCCGGCCGCCCGCCATCGACGCGTCCCGCGCGCGAAACGCTCAGCTCTTTTTCGCCGCCTTCGGCGCTTTCGGGGCCGACTGCTTTTTCTCGTCGAGATTCTGCATCGCCTCGGCGTCGGTTACCGGGGCCGAATTGATTCCACCCTTTGGCACCTCGAGCTTTGCGAGCCACACGATCGCATTGAGGATCAGCCGGCGCTGGTCGTCGTTCTGCCAGTTGAGATGAAAATGTCCGCCCGTGAAACCGAAGCCACGGCCGCCATCCGGACGCTCCACCGCCCACATCATGGTCTCCGGCCGGCCCTTCGCCGCCTGGATGTGCGCGTAGGGACCTTTCGGATGCACATATGGACCGTCGCGCACCGCGTCGGACGGCGTCGCCACGAGAATATCCTTCACGCCCGCCTTACCTTCGCGGAAGCGCATGTTGAAATACCACTCGTCCTTCGTCTTGAACGGCTTCACGCCGCGCGTGATCGCGTGTTCCGGCAGGCTCTTGTAGTCCGCTTCCCAGATCGGGTTGCACGAAAACGAATTTTCATAGTGACCGCCGATCCAGTTTTTCCACTCCGTGCCACCTTTGTCGGCCAGCACCTCCACCGCGTAGTGCGCCATGCCGAGGCCCACGCCTTTTTTCACCAATGCCCCCAAGACTTCGAGCCGGTCCTTCTGCACGGCCGGATGATTCGCCCCTCCGTCGCAGTAGATAAAAACCGCGTCCGCCCCCTCAAAGACCGAATTGTCGTCCACTTTTTTCCCGTCGACCATCTTCGTCGGCCAACCGTTGGTGACCAACACCGTCTTGAGGCCCGGCACGACATCGAGGCGTTTTTGCAGCAGCATCGAGCCCGCCTTGAATTCGTGCATGAGCGGCGGATGGCTCACCGGACCGGCAATCATCACCAACTTGCGGTCGGCGGCGTGGACAAAAGCGGTGCCTAGAGCGAGCAACGCGACGAGGGAATGGCGGAGTTTCATAGGGGTGAAAAAATCGAAAAGAAAACGGCGGAACCTAACGCCGCGAACTTGAGCCGTCCGCCGACCGGAGTCCAGCCGGCACACTTCACGCCACCCCACCGAGCCGGCGCTCACACGGCAACCCGGCGCCGCACCGCTGGCACGCTCACAGTGCCATAAACGAGAAGGCCACGATCAGCGTCGGCCCGATGGCGCCGAGAAATAGCCCAACCGGCGAAACGCCTTCCGGAAAATATTTCTGGAGGATCGACTGTCCCGCCGGATTGGGCGCGTTCGCAATGACCGTGAGTCCGCCACCGGTCACCGCGCCCGCGACGACCGCAAACTTCAGCTCGGGACTGAATCCCGGCACCAGCGTCGCGAGATAGGTGATCAGCGCATTGTCGTTGAAACCCGTCAAAATCGTCGCCCCCACAAAGAGCGGCACTTCTCCGAGGCGCCCAAGCACCGGTTGAATCCACCAAGCCTGCAGGCCACCGTGGATCACTAGACCCGCGAGGAAAAAGCCCACCAGCATCGGTGACTTCAGCTCCACCTTGCTCTGGTGGTGCGCCGTCGCCTGGGCAAATGCCAGGAAGAACAGGAATCCACCGATAAACAGCGCCGGATAGTGCGCCGCCCACACCGTAAACGCGAGGAACAGCACGTGCATCGTCGTCACCCACACCGGCACCGCCTCCTCGGGCCGCGCCTTCGGGTCGACCGGCAACGGCTTCAGCGCGAGCAGTTCTTTTCGGAATACCAGCAGGTAAACGACGTTCGACATCACGATGCCGCTCACCGCGTGCCACCCGAAATTCATCATCATATACTTCAGGTTCCACCCCCACGCCGCCGCCACCATCAGCACCGGCGGCGCCGCGAAATGCGTGAGCGTTCCGCCGATCGAGATGTTCACGAAGAGCAGACCGAGCGTCGCATACTTCAGCCGCGCACTCGGATTCAGGACGTAAAACTGTTTCGCGAGCAGCAGCGCCGCGATCGTCATTGCCGCCGGCTCCGTGATCAGCGAGCCCAGCAACGGAGCCACCGTCAAAATCGACAACCACCACGCCACCGGCCTCCCTCCGCCGAGCGACGCCACGCCGCGCAGCGCCTGCTCCGCGAGGCGCATCACCGGCCGCGTCGACGCGAGCGCCATGATCACCACGACGAAGATCGGTTCCGTGTAGTTCACCGAATCCGCAATATAGTGGACCGTCGTATCCAATCCCTTGAACCAAATGAGCGTCGCGCCGAGCGCGACGACCCAGATTCCGAAGACCGCCTCCACCTCCCCGAAAAAGTGCAGCACCTGCCCCCAGAAACTCACCTCATCCGGCACGCCGTCGCCATCCGCGTCCGTCGCCTCATATTTCTGCGCGAGCTGGGCCAGATGCCGCTCCTCGATCAAATGCGCCCAATGCCGGATCTTGCCGGCGAGGAACGTGTGCAGCACCGCCAAGATAAAAATCGCCGTCGCCGCCACGTTGAATGGCTCCGCCTTCGCGCGCGCCATCAGCGTGGCACCAAGTTCCGGCGTATCCACCGCCGCATACTCGGCCAACGGACGCGGAAACACCGGGAGCGCCGCCTTGCCACCGTCGGCCGCCCAGCTGCTCGCCGCACAGAACAGCAAGCCTGCGACCGCAAGCCATACTCGAATTTTGGGGTTAATCATCGAAAGCATCGCCCCGAGAGAACGAACCAGCCTCCAATGCGCAAGCCACACCGCGCCCGAACCGCGCGCCATCCGCCCCAAAATTAAAAGGTGTGGATAAACAGTCCCGAGCGCAGTTTCGGCTCAAACCAAGTGCTCTTCGGCGGCATGATCTGGCCCGCGTCCGCGATGTCCATGAGTTGGTCCAGCGTCACCGGGAACATCGAAAACGCCACGCCACCCTCGGCGTCCACGCGTTTCACCAGTTCGCCCGTGCCACGGATGCCGCCGACGAAATCGATGCGTTTACTCGTCCGCACGTCCTCGATGCCGAGCACCGGGGCGAGCAGTTTGTCCTGAAGGACGCTCACATCGAGACGGCCCACCGGGTCGGCCTGCGGGTCGATCGGGCAGCGCAGCCCATACCATTTGCCCGCGAGATACATGCTCACTTGTCCGACCGCCGTTGGCGTCGGCGCGGCGTTTTCCGTGACGCCACCGAAGATCGTCTTCACCTTCGCGAGCAGATCGGCCGGCGCCAAGCCGTGCAGATCGAGCACGATGCGGTTATACGGCAGAATCTTCAGTTCGCTCGCCGGGAAGAGCACGCAGAGAAACCAATTGTAATCCTCCGCGCCCGTGTGCTGCGGATTGCGCTCGCGACGCATCCGCGCCACGCGCGCCGCACTCGCCGCGCGATGGTGACCATCCGCAATGTAGGTAAGGGGCACCCGCCCAAACGCCTGCACCCACTCCGCGCCGCCCGCCACCCGCCACACCGTGTGCCGGATACCGTCGGGCGCCATGAAATCGTGCAACGGCGTCTCCTGCACCTTCGCGTTGACCAGCGCCGTCACGCCCGCCTCGTCGCGGTAGGTGAGAAACACCGGCCCCGTGTTCGCGCTCAGCGTGTCGATCAGTTTGGTGCGGTCGTCCTCTTTGTCCTTCCGCGTCTTTTCGTGCTTCTTGATCAGCTCCGCGTCGTAGTCCTCCACATTGCACAGCGCCACCAACCCGCGCTGGCGGTGCGTGCCCATCTGCTGCTCGTAGACATACAGACTCGGCCCCGCCTCGCGACCGAGCGACCCATTGGCCTGCAACGCGAGCAGGTTTTCCCGCGCCTTCGCGTAAACGGCATCGCTGTAGTGATTCGTCTCGTTGGGCAGGTCGATCTCCGCGCGGTCGACGCGCAGCAGCGTGCGCGGTTTGCCCGCGGCGAGGGCCGCCGCTTCGGCAGCATTGACGACATCGTAGGGCACGCAGGCCACTTCGGACGCGTGGGCGGGATTGGGCACCAGACCTTGAAAAGCGCGGATTCTCATGAGTGTGAAACCCGATGGATTGCCCGCGCTTTCCAGGAAACACACGGAAAAAGTTTCGCCCCCCGTGTCATTGCTGCGCTCCCCCGCGCACCCCAAAATTTCTCCGTGCGTTCGCGCCCTCCGTGTGTTTCGTGGCCCGCCTCCTCTCAACTTTTCCATGCGCTTCCACAAATACCACGCCCTCGGCAACGACTACATCGTCCTCGATCCGCGCGATTTCCCCGCGTGGACGCCCGCGCCCACCGTCGACCAGATCCGCGTGGTGTGCCACCGCAACTTCGGCGTCGGCTCCGATGGCATCCTCTGGGGCCCGCTCCCGTCGACCCAGAGCCAGTTCGGCCTGCGCATCTTCAATCCCGACGGCTCCGAGGCCGAGAAATCCGGCAACGGTCTCCGCATCTTCTCCCGTTTTCTCTACGATCAAAAACTCGTCACCACCCCCAATTTCACCGTCGAGACGCCCGGCGGCCACGTCGCCGTCGCCCTGAAAAACGACGCCCAGCTCATCTCCATCGCGATGGGCAGCGTGAGTTTCGCCTCGGACAAGATTCCCGTGAACCTCCCCGGCTCCACCGCCCCGCGCGAGGTTCTCCACGAGAAGATCACCATCCTCGACCGCGAGTTTACGTTCAACGCCGCCACCATCGGCAATCCCCACTGCGTCATCCCGCTCGACGAAATTTCGCCTGCCATCGCGCACAAATACGGCCCGGTCCTCGAGACGCACCCGAATTTCCCGCGCAAGACCAACGTCCAGTTCCTGAAGGTCCTCGACCGCGCGAATATCCAGATCGAAATCTGGGAACGCGGCGCCGGCTACACGCTTGCTTCCGGCAGCAGCAGCAGCGCCTCCGCCGCCGTCGCGCACCGCCTCGGCCTCGTCGACCGCTCGGTTACCGTGCACATGCCCGGCGGCCAGATCGGCATCGAGATCGGCGATAACTTCTCGATCATGATGACCGGCACGGTGAACAAAGTCGCCGAAGGTCACATGCATCCCGAGCTCTTCGCCGTGAAGGTCTGAGCTCGCGTCCCGCGCACCGTGCTCGTGCGCGTTCGCAATCGCCGCCCGCAAAACAGGTTGCCGGCGGTCCCTCCCCCACTACCGTCCGCGCGTGCTCGGTTGGTTCGCTGACCTCTTCCGCCTCGCCTGGGGCCTCCTCTACTGGAACACGCGCAAAACCCTGTTCCGGCTTCGTCGCGGACGCTCCCGCAGCCCTTGTCAGAGCCTCAGCGATTCCGGCCGAGCGATGGAAACGCACTGCGACGCTTGCATTCACTGGGACAAACCCAGCCGTTTCCGCCGCGTGTGTCCGCTGCTGGTTGAGGGTGGAGACGGCCTCGTTTGCTCGGCCAACACCGCTGATGTCCGTCCGTTCTGGGGCCCGGTCGTGCGCTACTACGGCGGCACGCTCTTCGCGATCTACAGCACGATCGTCCTCACGGTTTTTATTTTCCTGCGCACGATCGGCTACCCCGTGAGCATTCTGCACGTCGGCCTGCCGCATCTCTGGCACAAGGTCCCGCAGGCCCGCAGTTGGTTCTTCCTCGAACAATCCAACCGCTCCTTTGCCACCGGCAAGACCGCCGAGGGCCTCCTCTATCTCAACAACGCCTACCAATTCGATCCCGCCAACTACAGTCTCGGCCTCACCCTCGCGAAAAACTACCAGGCCGGCCAACCCCGCCTCTCCGACGACTACTACGCGCGCCTGCTCCGCGATCACCCGGACCAGCACGGCACGACTTCGCAGGAATGGTTCCGCGCCCTGCTCGCGCGCGGTGATTTCGCCCGCGCCGCCAGTGTCGCCCAGACCGAGATCCTCACCGACCTCCCCCGCGCCCAAGTTTGGATTCGCAGCCTGCTTTTCACGACCGAGCGCCTCGGCGACGATACCCCGCTGAAGGAACTGATCGCCAATCCTTCGCCCGCCGCGGCCGTCTGGCGTCCGCTCCTCGAAACCGAACTGCTCTTGCGCGCCCGCCGCAACCGCGAGGCCCGCGCCAAACTCAACTACCGCCTTCCTTCCAAAGCGCCCGCCTTCGCCGTCTATCATCAGGTCAGCGCGTTGATCGAGCTCGGCGATACCTACGCCGCTCTCGATCGCCTCGAGTCCCAAGCCCCCGGCCGGATCGACGACGAGGCCCGCGTCACCTTGCGCCTTGAGGCCTTTGCCGCCGGCAATTTCCCCGCACGCCACCGGGCCGAGTTCGACGCCGTCCTCAATCAACTCAACGCCCCGCGCATCAAAATCCTCTGCGCCCATCTCATCCGCCGCCCCGACCGCGAACTCTTCGCCAAACTCTCCGACCGCGTCGAGCGCAGCGGCCTCGCCCTCACCACCGATACCGCCGGCATCTGGTTTTCGCTCCTCTGCACCGCCGGCGTCGTCGGTGATGCCCCGCGGCTCCGCGCCTACGTGCTCCGCCTGAAACAGGCCTCCAACACCCCGTTCACCGCCCTCAACCTCGTCGAGGCGTTTTTCCGTGGCGAGACCGCCGAGAAGCGCATCACCAGCTTCCTCCCGATTCTCCCGCTGCCGCTCGAAATCAACTACGCTCTCATCGAGCGCTACCCCGGCACGCTCCGCCCCGCCGCCGCGCCCCGCTGATCATGAGCGCCGTCATCTCTCTCGCGCCGCTGCCCCTCGGCCGCGCCCCGCTCCTCGCGAAACTCATCCTCGGCGCCCTCGCCGTCGCCACCGCCGCCCTCAGTTGGCACCTCTGGCCCGAATGGCGGCAGAACCCCGACCTCTCCCACGGCCTCTTCATGCCCGCCGTGTTTCTCCTGTTGTTGCACGACAGTCGCAGCTCCGGCCCGCCCCGTTTTCTCCGCGCCGGTCCCATCGCCAACACGGCCCTCGGCGCCCTGCTGTTGGCGTCGCTCGTCGCGCTCGCCGCCTCCGGACTCTACGCCGCTACACTCGGTTGGACGCATGCCGTCGTCCACTTCACCCTCACCGCCGCCTTCGTCGCCCTACTCGGAGCCGCTCTCGTCGCACTCGCCGCCGAATCCGTGCGCGTCGTCCCGCTCAACTGGACCGCCGTCATCGCGCTGGTCCTCTGGATGCTGAGTGCGCCCCTTCCCACAGGCACCTACTCCCGCCTGACGCTCGCGCTGCAACTCTGGGTCAGCGAAAACGTCCTCCGCGTCCTCCACCTCATCGGCATCGCCGCCCTGCGCCATGGCAACGTCATCGAACTCGCCCACGGCCGCGTCGGCATCGAGGAAGCCTGCAGCGGTGTGCGCAGCCTGATATCCTGCGTCTTCGCCGGTCTGTTTTTCTCCGCAACGCTCGTGCGCCGTCCTTGGGCCCGCGCGCTTCTGATCGGACTCTCCGTGCCGCTCGCGATCGCGATGAACTTTATCCGTTCGCTCACCCTCACACTGCTCGCCAACCGCGGCGTCAACATCTCCGGCGCCTGGCACGACGCCACCGGTTTCGCCGTCCTCGGCGTCACCGCCGCCCTTCTCGCCGGTCTCGCCCTGCTGCTTGAGGGCCGCGAAAAAAAATCCGCCGCCCCTCCCTCGCCGGCCCACCCCGCGCCGTCGCCGCGCCGCGCCCAACTCATCGTCCTCACGACCGGCCTCGGTCTCTCGGCCGCCCTCGTCGCCTTTTTCGTCATTAACACCCGGCCGTCCCTCCGACGCGATGCCCCCGTGCCCAATCTCTACTCGATTCTGCCTGCCACCGTGCCCGGCTGGGAGGTCGACACCACTGGCGACCTCTACCAGTTCGCGTCACTGCTCCAGACCGACATCCTCGCGCAGCGCACCTACGTGAAGCGCACCGGTGACAACTCGCGCATTCAGATCACGCTCTACGCCGCCTATTGGCGCGCCGGCCAGACTTCCGTCAGTTCCGTCGCCTCCCACACGCCCGACGCGTGCTGGCCCGGCGCCGGTTGGCAATCGCTCGCGCCGCCCGCCGCCGCGCCGGTTCCGTCCGTCGCCGGCCGCACCCTCTCTCCGCCGGAATATCGCTTTTTCAAGAGTGGCAATTTCCCGCAACACGTCTGGTTCTGGCATCTCTTTGACGGCCGCCCCATCGCGTTTCGCGATCCCTACTCCGCGGTCGAACTCCTCCGCATCGCGTGGCGCTACGGCTTCCGCCGCGATGGCGACCAACTCTTCGTGCGCGTCTCCAGCAACGTCCCCTGGGCCACCTTCGCCGACGAGCCCCTCCTCACCCAGTTCTTCGCCCGCACCCAACCCCTCGGGCTGTAAACAACCGCTGACAATTTTTCAGGTCCCATGCGGGCTCTCAACTCTCAGCCCTCAGCTCTCAACTTCTGAGCCCATGCCCCTGCCCGTCACCAAACTCGAAAAACAGATCCTCGCCGCCCTCGCCGTGCTGATCGTGCTCGGCCTCATTGGCCACTACGTTCTCTAAACCCGCCGGACCGCGCCCCTACTTTCGCCGCCCCGCGCCGCGCCCACCCCAAAAAACCCTCGCCAACCGATTCGCCCCTGCATCTTTTCGCCTTCTCCGCGCGTATGAACTCCCAATGCCGCTCGCTCTCTCCGCTCTGCCCGACGTGTTCACCTATGCGGTGGCGCGTGCAGACGAGCGCGCCCGCCAATCCCCGCGCCCCGGTATGAGCGAACCCGGCGATCTCCCCCCGAACGACGAGCGCCAGCAGGAAGACGCGCGCCTGCTCGAACGCGTCGCGGAGGGCGATAAGGTCGCCTTCGCCGCCCTCTACGACCGCTTCTCCCGCCCGCTTTACGCCACCGCGCTCCGCATCGTTTCCGATCCCGCCGAAGCCCAGGACATCGTCCACGACGCCTTCGTCACCCTCTGGGAAAAAGCCGCCACCTTTGAAACCAGCCGCGGCTCCGCCTTCGCCTGGACGCTCACCCTCGTCCGCAACCGCGCCATCGACCGCGTCCGCATGCGCCGCCGCCGCGCCGAGCTCCTCACCGCCTCCGCCCCCGCCGATCTCGGCTACGACGAAAACAATTCCGGCCCCGCCGCCGACGACAGCGCCACCCTCGGTGACCAGGCCCACGCCGTCCGCGCCGCCGTCGCCTCGCTGCCGCCAGACCAAAAACGCGCCCTCGAACTCGCCTTCTTCGGCGGCCTAACCCAGCAGGAAATTGCCGAAAAACTCTCCGAGCCCCTTGGCACCGTGAAAGCGCGCATCCGCCGCGCGCTCCTGAAACTCCGCGACTCGCTCGCGCGCCGACTATGAGCGCCGAACGCCACGAAGAGCTCGCCTCCCTCTACGCCCTCGACCTGCTCGAGCGCGACGAACGCGCCTCCTTCGAGTCCGAACTCGCCCGCGATCCGCGCCTCCGCACCCTCACGCGCGAGCTCACCGACACGAGTGCCGCGCTCGCCTTCACCGCTCCCGCCGCGACGCCCCCACCCGAGCTCCGCGCCCGCCTCCTCGCCAGCATCGGCGACGCTAAGGCCGCCAAGCCCCGGGCCAACGTCGTCCGCTTCCCCGTCCTCTTCCCGTGGGCCGTCGCCGCCGCCCTCGCCCTCTCCGCCGCGTGGCTGGGCCAGCTCTATTTCGCCGCCCAATCGGAAACCCAACTGCTCCGCGACACCACCGCACTCGCCGAAATTTCCCTCAAGAGCACCCAACAGCAGCTCGAAGCCGAACGCATTCTGACCCGGCGTCGCCTCCTCGACACCGAGAAGCAGACCGCCGACGCCCTGCGCCTCCTCACCGACGCGCGCACGCAGCTCGCCCAACGCGACACCGATCTCGCCACCGCCACCCAACGCGTCGCCGCTCTCGGCGCCCAACTCCAGCGCGAAGCCGATCTCGCCAACCTCAAGATCACCGCCCTCGCTTCGCTCCTGAAAAACTCGCCCCAAGCCCTCGCCGTCGCCGTCTGGAATCCGGACAAACAGGAAGGCGTCCTCAAGGTCGAAAAACTCCCCGCTCTCGCCACCGATCAGGATTACCAACTCTGGGTCGTCGACCCGCAGTATCCGAATCCCGTGGACGGCGGCGTTTTCACCGTCGATGCCCAGACCGGCGAAGCCCGTTTCCAGTTCAAGTCGAAGCAGCCCGTGAAATCGATCAACGCCTTCGCCGTCACGCTAGAGCGCAAAGGCGGCGTCCCGAAAGCCGAAGGCCCGTTCGTCCTCCTCGGCAAGTAGCCGCCACCCGCACCGCGACCTTCGCGCCGCCCGTTTTTTTCCGGTCCTGCGCCACCGTGGCCGCATCCTTGCCGCGAGCAATTTTTTGGCGTCTGCGGCCCCGTGAAATTACCTCCGACGCAGCCCTTGACTCCCCCTCGGCCGGACCTAGCCTCGCGCACTTTTCTTTGGCATGGCGCAAGACCTGAAAGACACACTCCAGCTCCCAAAAACAGATTTCCCGATGCGCGCAGGACTCGCGCAACGTGAACCCGGCCGCGTGGCCCACTGGGAGAAAACCGGCCTCTACGACGCCATCCAGGCCAACCGTGCCGGCGCCCCTGCCTTCGTGCTCCACGACGGCCCGCCCTTCACCAATGGCGACGTCCACATTGGCACCGCGCTGAACAAGTCCCTCAAAGACTTCGTCAACCGCTACAAAACGATGCGCGGTTTCCGCACGCCCTACGTCCCCGGTTGGGACTGCCACGGCCTCCCCATCGAACAAAAAGTCTCCCGCGAAGTCCGCGACGAAAAGCTCACTCTCACGACCGCCGAGCTCCGCGCCCGTTGCGACGCGTTTTCGGAATCGTGGATCGCCAAGCAGACCGCCCAATTCAAACGCCTCGGCGTCCTCGCCGACTGGAAAAACGAGTATAAGACCAAAGCCCCCGCCTTCGAAGCCGACATCGTCCGCACCTTCGCCGCGTTCGTCGAAAAAGGCCTCGTTTACCGCAGCAAGAAACCCGTTTACTGGAGCATCCCCTTCGAGACCGCCCTCGCCGAAGCCGAGATAGAATACAAAGACCACGTCTCGATCGCCATCTGGGTAAAGTTCGCCGTGCCGACCGCCGAAGCGGAAAAATTCGGCCTCCCCACCGACAAGCCCCTCTTCGTCGTCATCTGGACGACCACGCCTTGGACGATCCCCGCCAACCTCGCGATCGCGCTCCACCCGGAAGTTGACTACGTCGTCGCCGACCTCGGCACCGAACGCATCGTCGTCGCCGAAGCCCTCGCTCCAGCCGTCATCGATGCGGCGAAAAAAGCCAATCCCGCGCTCGCCTCATTGGACATTGGGCCTTGGTCATTGGTCATTCGCGGCCAAGCCCTTGAAGGCTTGGCTGCTCGCCACCCCTTCATCGACCGCCCCTCGCCCGTCGTCCTCGCTGACTATGTCACGACCGATAGCGGCACCGGTGCTGTCCACACCGCGCCCGGCCACGGCGCCGACGACTATCTCACCGGCCTCAAATACAAACTGCCGATCTACTGCCCGGTCGGTGACGACGGCAAATACCTCGACGACGGCCAAGTCCCCGCCGACCTCGTTGGCCTTTCCTGCCTCGAAACCGTCGAAGATCTCGCCGCGAAAAAACCTGCGCCCGCGAATCTCGCCGTCCTGAAGAAGCTCGCCGAAGCCGGCGCGCTCCTCGCAAAAGCGAAATACACGCACAGCTACCCGCACTGCTGGCGCTCCAAGACCCCGATCATTTTCCGCGCCGTCGATCAGTGGTTCGTGTCTCTCGACAAAGCCAACCGCCGCGGCATCGCCCTCGCCGAGATCGAAAAAATCGCCGCCCACCACGGCTGGATTCCCGCCTGGGGCGAAGCCCGCATCCGCGGCGCCGTTGAGTCTCGCCCCGATTGGTGCATCAGCCGCCAACGCTCCTGGGGCGTGCCGATTCCCGCATTCTACGACGAAAAGAAAACCGCCTTCCTCGACGCCGGCGTCGCCCGTGCCGTCGCCGACAAGTTCGCGACCGTCGGCACCAATCTCTGGTATAGCGCCACCGCCGCCGAAATCCTCGCGGACATCACGTTGCCCGCCGAGTGGCCCGCCGCTTCCGCGCTCACCTGCGGCCGCGACACCCTCGACGTCTGGATCGATTCGGGTTCCTCCCACGCCGCCACCCTCCGTCGCGGCCAAGGCGGCACCCAATGGCCAGCCGACCTCTACCTCGAGGGCAGCGACCAACACCGCGGCTGGTTCCAATCCTCTCTCTGGACCAGCGTCATCGCCTTCGACGCCGCCCCCTACAAAGCCGTCCTCACCCACGGCTTCATCGTCGACAAAGCGCGCCAGAAAATCTCGAAGAGCAGCACCTACCAGAAGCCGCAGACCAGCGACGCCTACGTCGCCCAACACGGCGCCGACGTCATCCGCCTCTGGATCGCGTCACAGGATTTCCGTGACGACATCCCGGTCGACGACGAGATTCTCAAACACGTCGGCGACGCCTACCGCCTCTTCCGGAATTCCTTCCGCTACCAGCTCTCGAACCTCTTCGACTTCGATCCCTCGAAGGACGCCGTGCCCGTCGAGAAACTCGACACGCTGGATCGCTGGGCCCTCCACCAGACCTCAACACTCATCAACGAGTGCACCAAAGCCTACGACGCCTACGAATTCCACCGCGTCTACCAGCTCTGCAACCAATTCTGCGCCGTCACCCTCTCCGCGGTCTACCACGACATCCTTAAGGATCGCCTCTACACGCTCGGCACCAACTCGCCCCTGCGCCGCTCGTCGCAGACCGCGATCCACCACATCTTCAACGCCCTCGTGCGCCTGC
>CALRZR010000141.1:0-19358 GCA_943372705.1 Opitutus sp. GAS368
TGCATCCCGAAACTAGAGCTAAGCGCATGATCCAACGCGGAAAATACTCATCAGCGGGTGTCCTCACGTGGGGATAGTGGCGGGGATACCTGTTCCAGAGCCCGGGGGGTTCCAAAAAAGGTTCGAAGATGGTATATTAGCCTGCACCAAACAGAACTTTGCCCCGAAAGGGGTGATTGGGGAACTGGAGAGGAGTCGGACGTGACACGCGTTTCGGCAAGAAATGCCGAGGTAAAATCGTAAGGCGGGGAAAAATTGAAGGAAACAGTTTTGCGCGAAATCAGGCGGTTTAGCCTTCTCACGAAGGCACGCGCCACGACATGGCGCGGTTCCGATTTTCCTGTTATCGTGATTCTAGTTCACGACACTCTCACAAGAATTCACGATATGCCAAAACGCGTTAGTCACCCAAAACCACAGAAAGAAAAAAATCCCGCAGCCGTCCTACTCGGAAGGCTTGGCGGGCTTAAAGGTGGTAAGGCTCGCATGGCGACCCTCACCGCGGTTGAGCGCACAGCGCTTGCGAGCAAGGCTGCCTCGACGCGACTCGCGAAATTGAGTCCAGAAGAACGGTCGGCGCTCGCGCGTAAGGCAGTCCTTGCGCGTTGGAGCAAGAAATCGGAAAAAATTCCGCTTAGCGCGGTAGGCACCCAGTCTTGATGCTTGGCACGTTACCCTATTGCGACGGATATGAGGTGCTTCACGCGACTGTGATGAACGGTATTACCAGGTCTTTTCGAGTGTCGGACCATTTAGGAAGTGCTCAATCGAGACGCTTTTTTCCTGCTTAGTCTCCTTCCGGCGCTAGCCAGTTGGGACTCTTCCAGTAGACCAACACGAATAAAGCCAAAGCCCCACCAGCAGAACAAGCAGTCTGTGAGCTTTTTGCTGAGAATTCAATGAAACCCGGCAGGCCCGCCCCCACACCTGCGGCAGCCACGGCCAGATACATCCTAAGCACTTCCCTTTGAAACGCCGACAATGAAGTTGCAGTGAGCACCATTGGAAGCAGCGCGATGAAAAACAATGTGCCGCAGGACACCCCGACAGCCGACAAGAATCCACCAGTCCACTTGGAGACCACGTGAGCGATAGCAAACACGATGACGACGAAAACTAGCCCTAACCCTAAATTCTTGTAGTAGCTGTTGGTCATACTGGAAGAGGTATCGCTTCGCTCCAATTCAAGTTTACGGGTTAGCATTCCAAGTTCACTTGCCGCGAAATCTCTGGAGGAACCATCGAACTGTCTAAGTTCCCGATCGAAAACAGATAGCTGATCACCTGGCGACGCCCTTGCTATGCGTCCCGCGCTGGCGTCAATCCGCTCCCGAAGTTCTTCGATTGTCATCCCGAACGTGGTTGGGCATAGATGAATCGTAACGAATCCGCTGATACCGGTATTCGAATATCCCTAGAACGATCAAGCACCTCATCGGGCACCTCTTTGAGGCTTTGGAAGCGGCCAATCACTTCATGCGATTCCGGGGATTCCACGTGAATCTCATAATCCAGCATTCCTCGGGCGACCAGTTCCCCTAAAATAAGCGCGAGCTCATCACGCGAGCGGGGAGAAACTAAGTTGCACATGCGGTCCAAGGTCCACCGATAACGCGGACCTGACTTTGTTGAAAAAGCAGTAGCTAACACATCCTCCAACCGTTTGATGCTTTCAGCTTCAGACGGGTGCCGGTTGCGAATGGGTTCTAAGTTGATCGAAGATCCACTCATAGTCTCGCTTGGTGCAGCTGCTTGTGATCGCAAATTCGTTACTTTGACCCGATAACAACATCCGGGTTTCCCTTGATGGCAACCCGTCTTCTTGCGCAAGCCAGAAGACGTTCGCGGTGTCACAATAGGCCCCTTTTTGAAGAAAGGCATCGACTCCGTGCGTCACTGCTGGGTCGGCAAGGATATCGCCTTCATCGTCCTCGCCAGCTGCCGAAGCGTCAATGCGTCCGCCGATGTCCGTCTTGAGAGTAGTGGAGCTAAACCGTATTTGATCGGTCAACTCCTTCCGCTTGGCCCAAAGCTGCGTTTTTTCCTGCGCGAGTGAGCGAAGCGAGAAAAGATTACTCGGAATAAACGGTTCAATGATGCCGCGAATGCGATTAAGCGCAGGGGAGTAATTGGTCGATATCCAGTGAGAGGCTAAACGAATTTCCAAGAGACCTGTTGAGAACAAACGGGCAACATTAACAGCACGAACTGTAAGCATCTCCCACTCTCGGCGGATTTTATTTCCATCTACGATTACTTCGCCGAGATATTTTCGTTCAAGGCGCTTTTCGACAATTTTTATTACGAAGCACTTTGACCCGCGACCGTCATCTTCCCAGCGAATCGAAGCTATTGATGGTTGTTCGGGAAGCTCGAGGAGTCTCCCCATCCCAAGCGCAGCATCAAGCCCCTGCATCTGAACAATACCAAGAACGCGGTTTTCATCTACAATTGCGGGGACGCTTTTCGCATCACAGGTGTAAAGAAATACGTGCGAATCACCGAATTCCTCTGTTTCCGCCAGCAGTTCCTTAAGTTCCAGGAGCGTGATTTTTCCTTCGCGAAACGCAGGCAGAATTCGCTTCTGTTCAAGGTCCTCGCGGGTGCCCGAATAGTGAAGCCCTTTGTTTTTCAGGTATTCTGAAAGAACTGCACCGGTGGTAGCCGAACGAAGAAGCACCAAGAGTTGCTGAACTTCATTCTCTTCTTGTTGGGTCGGCATCGATTTTGGGGTCAGTTATGCTTAGGAACTGGTTGTGCGCATTTCCAGCTGAATCTAAAAGCCAAAAGCCGGTGCCCGCCGTCCATTTACCGGACGGTGGACCTGCTCCGCATTCTACCGAGCAGGAGCGCCACCTAGAAAGGCCAGGTTGCCGCACTCAATCACCTCGTCTGCAATCACTTGTTCATTCTGGCGACAGACCGGAGGAACAGGCCCCTTCCAGACAAGCACGTAATCATCCTGCGCAAATTCGTGCTGAGAAGTGGATAGAAATAGATTTACCTGCTAGACAGCTCTAGCAGGTATGATATGATTTATCGCATGAAACCGACAAAGTTTTTCATCTACGTCCGCAAAAGCACCGACGAGACGAAGCGACAGGTCTTGAGCTTGGATGCTCAGGAGCGGGAGCTTCGCGATCTTGTTCGGAAGGAGAAACTGGCGGTGTGCGAAATTATCGAAGAAAGCCACTCGGCGAAGGCTCCCGGGCGGCCGCTGTTTAACCGGATGCTTTCACGCATCGAAAACGGGGAAGCCAGCGGCGTCATAATTTGGGACATTGACCGCCTTTACCGAAATCCTGCCGACGAAGGCCGTGTTCGCTGGATGCTTCAACGCGGCATCATCGAGTGCATCCGCACGCCCACGCGCTCATATTTTCCCGCCGATGCCGGCATTCTCATCGCGGTTGAGGGCGGCCGCGCAACCGATTTCATCATCCATCACAAACGGGATGTCGCCCGCGGCGTTCATGAAAAGCTGCTTAAGGGCGGTTGGCCGGGAAATAGCCCGGTGGGCTACCTACACGACAGGAACCTCAAAAACATTATCCCTGACCCGACACGCTCGAAAGTCGTCCTCGCAATTTTTGAGTCGGTGAGCACCGGTGCTCACGGCTTGCTTTGGGTTTCCGACCGTCTCGCCGAACACGGCATCGTGAGCAAGGGAGGGAATAAGTGGACGAAATCCCAAGTCCACAAGCTGCTCACAAACCAGCTCTACAAGGGCGTGATGGTTTGGAACGGCGTCACCTACGAAGGCAAATATCGTCCGATCGTCTCGGCCGAGCTGTTCGACAAGGTTGCGAAGGCGCTTCGAGACCGGAGCAAGCCGAGGAAATGCCGCAAAGGGCACGATTTCCCACTTAGAGGCCTGTTTCGCTGCACCTGCGGCTCAATGATTACCGCGCAGTGGGCGAAGGGCCACGGCGGCCTTTACCGCTACTACCGCTGCACGCGGAAGGCCGGGGCCTGCTCAGAGCCTTACCTCAGCGAGAAATCGCTTGCAGCGCAGTGCGCGAGCCTGTTGCGGCCCGTTGGTATCAGCAACGACCAAGCCACCCTGCTCCGTCAGATCGTGGCCGATGAGGCGGCAAGTGCCGCACGTGCCACCGAGGCTGAACGCCTCAAGAACGCTGAACGTCTCACCATCATTCAGGAACAGCTCAACCGTCTTACTTCGAGCTACGCTCGGGAGATAATTGACGAGGACGGTTTCAAGTCTGCCACCGCAGAACTTGTGAACGAAAAAGTCGCTCTGAAGCACGAAAAGTCGCGTCTTCAGAAAACGGGTTCGAGTTACTGGATCGAACCTACCAACGAATTCATAAATACCTTAGAGGCAGCCGGTAAAATCGACGTTTCGAATTCTCCACAGGAGATTTCGGAACTAATGCGGAAAATCGGAACGAACCGCCTGATTTCGCGCAAAACTGTTTCCTTCAATTTTTCCCCGCCTTACGATTTTACCTCGGCATTTCTTGCCGAAACGCGTGTCACGTCCGACTCCTCTCCAGTTCCCCAATCACCCCTTTCGGGGCAAAGTTCTGTTTGGTGCCCGGGAGCGGACTCGAACCGCTACGCGTTTAGGCACAGGCTTCTGAGACCTGCGTGTCTACCAATTCCACCACCCGGGCAATCAGGCGGACGGCCACGAGACACGGGCCGCCCTCCCCGGGCAAGAAAATAGATTTTCGGCTGCGCTTACCGACCACCCCAACTCAGCCGCGCAGCTTCGCCTTGATGGTTTTCACCCGGGCCAAGGTCTCCCGCACGTTCTGCTCGATCGCCGGCCAGTCCTTTTGGGCCAACATTTCCTTGGTCACCAAATTGCTGCCCATGCCCATGGCGGCCACGCCAGCTCCGAGCCACGCGTTCAACGACTCCTCGGTCGATTCCACGCCACCCGTCGGCATCACCTTCGTCCACGGCATCGGCCCGAGCACGTTTTTCACGAAGCCCGGTCCGCCGACTTCTTTGCCGGGAAACACTTTCACGATCTCACAGCCGAGTTCCTGCGCATCCGAAATCTCCGACGCGCTGCCGCAACCCGGCGAATACGGAATCATCCGCCGGTTGCACAGCTTCGCGACCTCGGGATTGAGCGACGGCCCGACGACAAAATTTGCCCCGCAGTTAATATAGAGCGCCGCCGTATACGGCTCGACGATCGAGCCCACGCCGAGGATCAGCGACGGATCCGCCTTCATGAAATGCCGCTCCAATTCGCTGAACACCTGCCACGCGTGGTCGCCGCGGTTCACAAATTCGACGAGCTTGCAGCCGCCGCGGCTGATCGCCGCCACGACATTTTTCGCCGTCTCGAAATCCGGATGATAGAAAACCGGCACGACACTGATGTCGTAAATTGCGTTGAGCACCTGCATGCGCGAGTAGCGGGCCATAGGAGGAATGTGGATTGAGTTGGAACGAAAAACGCCGCCAAAAGTCTTCGCCGCCACCGCCGAGTCGCAAGCGGAAAGCCGGTCCGACTCCGCCCCCGGCGATGCACCGCGCCCATGCCCGCTGCCGCATTGCGCCCGCTCCCGCCTTCACCCAAAACGACCTCGACCGATGGAAGCATCTCACCCGCCCCGTTCCCGCCCACCCGGCGTCGTCCTAGTGGCCCGCACCCACGCCCTCGTCGGCGCCACCGCCCTCGTTTCCGTCCTGCTTCTACACCTTCTCACGCGCGATCTCGAACGCGTCGAGTTCGGCCCGCGCACTTACGCCATCACCGTCGGCTTCGGTCTCTGCTATTGTCTCGCCGGCCTGCTCGTTTGGTTCGGCCTGCCCGGTGGACGATTTTTGAGCCGGCTTTGCGGCGCGCTCTACCTCGTGCGTCCGAGACTCGGTTTTCATCTCCTACAGGTGATGGACTCCGCCGAATACCGCGCCCACTTCACCCGCCCGCACGCGTAACCGCCGCAGCGGCGCTCACCCCCCCCCGCGCCGTCCTCACAAATACTGCCGGATATCCGGCAACCGCTTCACGCGCCGCCCCGCCGCATCGCGAGCGAAATACTCGTCCTCTTCCCGGGTCGCCTCGACCTCCTCATCGCCCTCGGTCTCCTCGTCTTCGTCGATAACTTCACCCTCGGTCGTCTTGAAAATCCAATCCGACTCGTCGTCGAACACGTGCGACATCCGCCGCGCCTGCGGGTCGAGCACGAGCGCCGGATTCTTGATGTGCCCGTCTTTCACAAACTCGAAGAGACACGGCACAAACTGCTTTTTGAAGTGCCCCTGAAAATCGCTCATCCACTTGTTCGCGACGCCCTCGCGCCTATTGAGCAACACAATGTCCGAGAAGTGCACACACGCGTCATACCACGCGAGCAGCGCCGGGTTTTTCTCCGCGAGCTGGCAATTCACCACGGTGAGCACTCGCGCGATTTGCCCTCCCTGCGCCTCGAGCCAGGCGACAAACACCTCAATCTGCTCCACCGGATTCTCGCGCCCTTCGCTGATGAAAAACGTGTGGGTCGCATCGCGCGGCAGCCCTCCGACGATTTGCCCGTCCTTCCACGACCAGCGCGTGAGCGCCGGCAACTTCGCGTCCGCCTCATCCGGAGTTTCGCTCGCCGCCAGCATCACGGCCGGGCGGTCGCCCGCCACCAGTCCGTCTTCGAGCAAATCGGTCAGCACCGCGCGCCGACCCGAACCGGCCGCGCCGAGGATGAGATACACGAGAGGTTTTTCGGCGGCCATGACGTTGCGAAAACTAAAACTGAAAAGTCTGGTTCTGCGCCGACTGCCGCATCCAGTGATCGAGCAGCACGAGCGCCGTCATCGCTTCCACGATCGGCACCGCGCGCGGCACCACACACGGGTCGTGGCGTCCGCGGCCGATCAATTCCGTCGCCGCGCCGCCGAGATCCACAGTCTGCTGCCGCTGCAAAATCGTCGCCGTCGGTTTAAAGGCCACGCGAAACACGATCTCTTCGCCATTGCTGATGCCGCCCTGCGTGCCGCCACTGCGGTTCGTCACCGTCCGCACCCGCCCGTCGCGCGTTTCGAACAGATCGTTGTGCTCGCTCCCGCGCATCCGCGCGCCCGCGAAACCGCTGCCGATCTCAAAACCCTTCGTGGCCGGCAGCGACAACATCGCCTTCGCGAGATCCGCCTCCAACCGGTCGAACACCGGCTCGCCCAGCCCGGCCGGCACACCGCGGACGCGACACTCGATCACGCCGCCCACGGAATCGCCTTCGCTGCGCACCGCTTTGATGCGCTCGATCATTTTTTCCGCCGTCGCCCGATGCGGGCAACGCACCGCCGTCGCCTCCACTTCGGCCAGCGAAGGAAACGCGTCCAGCGCCCCGGCCGGCACCGCAATATCGTGCACATCCGTCAAGAAGGCCCGGATTTCCACGCCGCCGGCCGCCGCCCCTTTGGCGCAGCCCACCGCGAGGATCTTTTTGGCGATCGCCCCCGCCGCCACGCGTCCGATCGTCTCGCGGGCCGAACTCCGCCCGCCACCGCGATGATCGCGGAAACCAAACTTCGTCTGATAGGTGAAATCCGCGTGCGACGGCCGAAACTTGTCCTTCATCTCGTCGTAGGCATTCGAGCGCTGGTCGGCATTGCGCACGAGCATCGAGATCGGCGTGCCGGTCGTGCGCCCCTCAAATACCCCCGACAAAATCTCCACGCGGTCCTCTTCCTTACGCGGCGTCACGATGTCGCTCTGCCCGGGCCGGCGACGGTCGAGTTCCGCCTGAATTTCCTCGGCCGCGAGTGGCAGGCGCGCCGGACAGCCGTCCACGACAACGCCCACCGCCGGGCCATGGCTCTCGCCCCACGTGGTGATTTGGAAAAGTTTTCCGAAGGAATTCGGCATCGGGAGCAGGAACGTTGGCGGCGCACTCCGGCCCGGCAAGCGGCAAATCCCTCTCTGCAATCATCCGGCCGCCGTCTGCCTCGCGCCTGAATCTCCGGCAACTTTCGCATCCAAACGCCGTCCCACTCTGGTAGCACAAGACCGTTTACAAGCCGCAACCTTTGGCCTCTCATCCCGCTCCCGCCGCCATCGCCGGCCCAACCTTTTTCGACCTTTCCTGCATGACCCGCCGTCCCGCCCGTCCGCTCCTCGCCGCCCTCCTCGCCACGTCCGTGGCCTTGCAGGCCCAGCCCCCCATCCCCCCTGCCCCCACCGGCGTCACTCCTGCCGCCGCACAGGCCGGCGGACCTGAAGAACTCGTCTTCCTCAAGCTCCCCGACGCCGATATCGACACGATCCTCAGCACGCTCGAGCTCTACACCGGCAAGGTCATCCTGCGCCCGGCCGCCCTGCCGACCGCCACCTACAATCTCCGGATCGACAAAAAAATTCCGAAGTCCGAGGCGATTACCTATCTTCTCACGATCCTTTCGCTCAACCAGATCGGCGTCGCGCCCATGGGTGAAAACGCCCTCAAGGTCGTCAACCTCACCGTCACCCGCACCGAGGCGCCCGAGATGATCACCGGCTCGGCCTTCAGCCAGCCCGCCAGCGGCAAGATCGCCACGAAGATTTTCCAGCTCGAATTCATGCGCGTGCAGGAGTTCGCCGGCATGGTTCAGTCGATGCTCAACCCGAATCTCCAGGGCCTCGTCCAACTCGCCGCCGCCAACGCCGCGATCATCACCGACACCGTCAGCAACCTCCAGCGCGTCGAACTCCTCCTGCGCGAACTCGACCGCCCCACCGGCGGCATGCAGCCGAAATTTTACACGCTGAAATCCGCCAAGGCCTCCGACCTCGTCGGCAAGCTCCGCACCATTCTCCAAGGCGCCCTCCAGATCCAACTCGGCCAGGCCACCACCTACTCCGCCGATGATCGCACTAACCAAATCGTCGTCGTCACCGACCCGCGCCTCTATCCGTTTTTCGACGAGCTCATCACCAAACTCGACGGCAAATCCGACCCGAACACCCGCAACGAGGTCATCTATCTGAAGCACGCCGAGGCCACTAAAGTTTCCACGCTCCTCACCCAGCTCGTCCAAGGCCAGACCGCCGCCTCGCAGAAAAACAACGCCCAATCCGTCCGCCCCGGCCAAGTCGGCCCCGCCCCCGCAGCGCCCGCCGTCCCCGTCCCCGGCCAACCCGCCGCGCCCGCCGCCGTCAACATCCCCGGCGTCGATTCCCTCCTCGGCTCCGGCTCAAACGAATTCTCCGGACTCGTCACCATCATCCCCGACGAACGTTCCAACGCCGTCGTCGTCTCCGGCACCGTCGACGATATTCGCCTGCTCTCGGCCTTGATCGAAAAGATCGACACCATCCTCGCCCAAGTTCGCCTCGAGGTCGTCATCGCCGAAGTCACCCTCGACGATAACAGCACCACCGGCATCGGCGCCCTCGGCCTCAAGCTCGATGGCGACAAACTCATCGGTTTCTCCGGTGCCGCCACCGGCGCCGGCCTCTCGATCACCAATGGCACGGTCACCCGCCCCACCGCGACCAACAGCATCAGCGGCCCATGGGATCTCGCTGGCGAAATCGCGATCAGCGCCACCCCGCGCAAGAACAACACCAACATCCTCTCCTCCCCCAGCATCACCACGACGCACAACAAGGAGGCGATTTTCTTCTTCGGTGAAACGCGCCCCGTCATCAGCGGCACCACCTCCACGCCCACCACCGGCGGCACCACCACCGGTTTCTCCACGCAGTCGAATATCCAGCAGCAAGAAATCGGCACCAAGATCACCGTCAAACCCCTCATCGGCATCGACGGCACCGTGCAGCTCGACATCAAGCAGGACATCTCCGACGTCACCGGCACCGTCCAGATCGACAACAACACCCAATACATCATCGGCAAACGCCAGACCACGTCCTACGTCACCGCCCGCAGCGGGCAGACCCTCGTGCTCGCCGGCTACCAGAAGGACAAGGACTCGAAAAACACCAGCCGCCTCGGGCCCATCCCGATCATCGGCGACCTCCTCGGCGGCCGCACGAAAGCAAAAAATCGCGTCGAACTCGTCATCTTCCTTCGCCCGGTCGTCCTCACCAACACGCCCGCCGACAACGCCAACGCGATGGACCGCGTGAACAGCCTCGAGCAAAAAGAACTCGTCAAACAACGCCTCGATCCGACCTACGTGCCGAAGCCCCCGACGCTCATCGAAAAGGTTTTTAAGTGATCGCGCGCCCCGCGTCCCGCCGCCCATGACCGCGCCCGATCAGGAACTCCTTCCCGCGTCCCTCGCCGACCGCCTCACCGACGAACAACGTCAGGCCGTCGCCGAAGCCCCCCGCGAAAAACGCCTCGAGACTCTCGCCGCCGCCCTCGCGCGCCCCGAGCCCGAGGTCCTCGAAAAACTCGCCGCCGCCGCCGGCCTCACGCTCGCGAGCAATCTCGAAACCGATCCCGAAGCCCGCGGACTCCTGCCCGCCCGCCTCGTCCACGAGTATCAAATCATCCCGATTAAGTTCGGCGCCGCCGGTGAAAGCGCCTCGCCGCTGCCGTTGCATGCTCAGCCGCTGCACCTTGCCGCCGCCTGGCTCCCCGATGCGCTGATGGCCGATTGGCTCCGCACCTTTACGCCGCGGCCGCTCGTGTGGCATCTCGCCGTTCCCGAGCGCGTCCACCAGCTCATCATCGAAAACTTCGGCGTCGGCGCCGGCTCCCTCGACGATGGCGACGAAAGCTACGTCGCGCCCGAGGCCCAAAAACAAGAGGAAGAAACCGTCGACGAAGAGGCCGCTGTCGTGCGCTTCGTCACCGACGTCATCTCCCAAGCCATCGCCGACCAGGCGACCGACATTCACTTCGAGCCGCAGGAAGGCGCCCTGCGCATTCGCTATCGTGTCGACGGTCTGCTCGTGCCCGTGCCGCTCCCGGAAAACCTCCTGCGCTTCCAAGACGCCATCATCTCGCGCCTCAAAATCATGGCGCGCATGAACATTTCCGAAAAGCGCCTTCCACAAGACGGCCGCATCAACTTCAAAGCCGCCGGCGTCGTCCTCGATATCCGCGTTTCCACCGTCCCCACGATCTACGCCGAGTCCATTTCGCTCCGCCTGCTCAACCAAAAGAAAGAAGCCTACTCGATGGACCGCCTCGGCATGAGCCCCGAGGAACAGAAACAGATCGTCAGCATTCTCGACTACCCGCACGGCATCATCCTCGTCACCGGCCCCACCGGCTCCGGCAAGAGCACCTCGCTCAACGCCTTTCTCCGGAAAATCAACTCCACCGATCTCCGCATCATCACGATCGAGGACCCGATCGAATACGAAGTCCCCGGCGTGAACCAGATGCAGGTCCGCCCCGAGATCGGCCTCACCTTCGCCGACGCCCTCCGCCACGTCCTCCGCCAAGATCCCGACGTCATTATGGTCGGTGAAATCCGCGACAAAGACACCGCCGAGATCGCCATCCGCGCCTCGCTCACCGGTCACTTGGTGTTCTCCACGCTCCACACCAACGACGCCCCCGGCGCCATCACGCGTCTCGTCGACATGGGCATCGAGCCCTTCCTCGTCGCGTCCGCCATCGAGCTCGTCATCGCGCAACGCCTCGTCCGCCGCCTCTGCGTCGAGTGCGCCCGCCCCGCGCCGGTGAACAAGATCAAACTCCGCGAAAATCTCGCCATCCTCGGCGCCGACCCCGCCGAAGCCGAACTCATCGAAATGCTGAAGAGCCCCGTCGGCTGCGACCGCTGCCGCGGCACCGGCTACCGCGGCCGCGTCGGCATCTTCGAAATCTTCCGCCTCAACGACGAGATGCACGAGCTCGTCCTCAAGCGCGAAAGCACCCGCGTCCTCTCCGACTGCGCCCGCAAGAACGGCATGCGCACCCTCGGCCAAAGCGGCTGGGAAAAGATCAAGCTGGGCTACACCACCTTCGACGAAGTCCTCCGCGTCGTCACGCTGACGGACTCCTGAGCGAGCGACCACGGCACTCCCATGAGCGACAAACAGACAGTCATCGAGCTAGTCCAGCGGATGCCGGAAAACGTCACTCTGAAACAAATCCTCGATGAATTATCCCTGCGCCAATCGCTGCGGGAAGGGGTGGCCGACGCGGAAGCAGGTCGAGTCATCCCCCACGAGGAAATCAAACGCTCGTTCGCGAAATGGATTTCCAACTAACCTCCACGCGCTCCACAGGTAGGAGCGATTCAGCGCTCCTGTCGTCAGCCCGCGCCGCCATCGCCTGCACGCAGACGCCCACCTCGATCCCTACGGCCCGACATTCGCCCGCGCCCGCTTCCGGCAATCGAAAATCGTAATTCATAAATCGTAAATCCTTCGATGCCCCGTTTCGCCTACACCGCCCGCGATCGCGCCGGCAAAGCGGCCTCCGCCGAACTGGAGGCGCCGAGCCGCAAGGATGCCCTGCGCCTCCTCACCGCGCGCGGGCTCACCGCCTCCTCCGTCACCGAACTGGCCGCCGCCACCGCCGGCAAAAAAGGCGCCGCGAAAACCGCCAAACTTTCCTCCGCCGAAGCCCGCGTCGCCCGGCGCGCCGCCGCCGTCGTCCCCGGAAAAAAAGAGTGCCTCGCGTTTCTCGAAGCCCTCTTCGACCTGATGACCAGCGGACTCTCCGCCGGTGAAGCCGTCCGACTCCTCTCCGTCCGCATCAAAGAGCCGCGCCTCCGCTCGCTCTGTGCCGGCCTCTGGGAACGCATCAGTGAAGGTGCCCCGCTCTCGCGCGCGATGTCGGAATTTCCCCAGGTCTTCGATCCTTCGATCACCAATCTCATTCAGGCCGGCGAGGCCACCGGCTCGCTCAACGACACCGTCCAACGCCTCATCGCGCACCTCACCGAGCAGCGCGAACTCCGCCGCCAGCTCCTCGCCGCCCTCGCGTATCCGGTCTTTATGGTCGTCGTCGCCGGCGGCGTGATTCTGTTCTTCCTCTTCTTTTTGCTGCCGCGCCTGCAAACCCTGCTCACCTCCCTCGGCGGCAAGATGCCCACGTCGACGAAGCTCCTCATCGGCCTCTCCGAGTTCGCGATTCACTACGGCGTCTTCGTCGTCCTCGCGGCCCTGTTCGGCGCCGTTTCCTTCTGGCGCTGGCGCGTGAGCACCGCCGGCCGCGCCGTGACCGACGCTTGGTTGCTCAAGCTCCCGCTCATCGGCCCCTTCGTCGTCTCGCAGACCGTCCTCGCGTTCAGCCAGACGCTCTCCGTGCTCCTCGAAAACGGCATCACCGCGGCCGAGGCCCTGCGTATGACCGAGAAACAAATCGGCAATCTCGTGCACCGCGCCGCCTTTGCCATCGCGACCGCCCGCGTGCTTGAGGGCGAAGCGCTCTCCGTCGCCCTCACGCGCACCGGCTGCTTCCCCGATCTCGTCATCGATCGCCTTTCCGTCGGCGAAAACACCGGCAACGTCGTCCCCAGTCTCAAGCAGGTCGCGACCGCCTACCAAAAGTTGATTTCGAATCAGCTCAGCATGTTCACCAAAGTGATCGCGAGCGGCGTGCTCATGGCCGTCTTCACCTTCGTCGGATTCATCGCCTTCGCGATCGTGAGCGCCGTCTTCCAAGTCAGCGCCAGCTTCAAACTCGGCGGTTGATTTCGGATTCTCCCGCATGGCTTCGCCTCAACTCGTCCTCATCACCGGTGCCGCCGGCAATGTCGGCCAGACCGTCTTCCACGGCCTCAAATCCCACTTCGCGCTCCGCGCCTTCGACCTCAAGCCCACGGCGGGCGCCGCCGATGCGCACATCGGCGACCTCGCGGACCGCGCCGCCGTCGACCGTGCCGTCGCCGGGGTCGACACCATCATCCACCTCGGCGGTTGCCCGCGCATGGAGGCGGATTTCATGCGCGATCTCGTGAAGCCCAACCTCGAGGGCATGTGGCATATGCTCGACGCCGCGCGGCTCGCCGGCGTGAAGCGCTTCATCTTCGCCAGCTCCACGAATGTCGCGTTCGGCGCCACCGATCTCCCTCAGCTCAAACCCGACACCGTCCACGTCTTCAATCCTTACGGCGCCACCAAAGCCTTCGGCGAAAACCTCGGTCGTTGGTTTCACGATACCTACGGCCTGGAGTTCCTCGCTGTGCGCATCGGTTATTTCCCCGGCCGCTACGAAGACCCCGGCCTGCGCGAGGCGTGGCTCCACCGCATCTGGCTCGGTTCGCGCGACTGCGCCAAATTTTTCCGCCTCGCCGTCACCGCCCCGAGCTTCGGCTACGGCGTCGCCTACGCGTGTTCGCTCTGTCCGGAAAACTATCTCGATCTTACGAGCGCCCGTGAACTCATCGGCTACGAGCCCGATGAGCACGTGCCCGACGCGCCTCACGGCACCTCGTAGACCTCCACAAGCGCGACGCCTCCGCCGTTCGCCCCGCGAACTTCGGCGGAGTAGTTGCCCGGCGCCAGGGTCACGAGCAGCATCGCATCCGCGCTCTGGCGGTTGGCGATTTCGAAGGCTCCTACCCGTGAACCCGCCGCCGTGAGCTGCGCGTCGCCGCCCCAATTGTCGTTGGCCGCGATCCGCACGGAGCTCGCGTTGAAGAGATCGAGCCGCGGATCCGTCATTACGCCGGGCACTCCGAAAACCCCGAGCCCGGGACCGATCGCCCGCACCAGCACGGTCTTCGCCGTGGACCCGCCGATCACAAAACCCGCCGTGAGCGAGCTGCCGGCTTCGATCTGTTTGTTCACCGAGAGATTTACGAGCCGCGGTGTCGTGGCTCGAAACCCAGTCGGCGACGTGGCATCGTAAAATTCAGCAATCACCCGACCCGTCGCGCCGGCCGCACCGCTCACGACGACGGTGTAGCCGCCATCGCGCGGCTCAAGGTTTCGAAAGATGGCCGCATCCTTCGAGTTCGCACCCGTAAAGGGAAACGCCCCTACGCGCCCGAAAACCTCCGTCACGGCGGCGGCGCCCGCCCAGTCGTCATTGCTCGCGATCACGGTCGAGCCCTCGTAGAGATCGAGTTTGGAATCGGGCAGCGCGCCGGTGCCGATGAGTTGGTTGAGCGAGGGACCGACTGCGCGGATAAGCAGCGGTTTCGCTCCCGTCACTCCGGCGCCGCCGATCACCGTGCCCAATGTGAAGCGCGGCGTCGCCTCCGTGATGTCTGTAAGGATCGAGAGATTGGTGAGCCGCCCGAAATCGAAACCCGTCGCCAGCGAGAGTGTCGCCGGCAGGCTTGTCTTACTGCCACTGGCGTTGGTCGCCACCACGCTGTAGTTCCCAGCATCTGCCGCCGTCGCGCCGAAGAGCACGAGCCGCGCATTGGTCGCCCCCGTGATCGGGGCGTCGTTCTTGCGCCACTGGTAGGAGGTCGCGCCGTTGATGACGGGGCCGAACACCACCGTGGTGCCGCTCGCAATTTGGGCATTGGCCGGCTCCTGGATGATCGTCGGCGGCCCGCTGAACGCCACCGCGAGAGCAAAGGTGGTGCTTGCGCTGTAGATCGCGCCGACGTTGTAGCCGGGCACGGCGGTGGAGTTGAGCGTGACGATCCGGTTGGCCTCAAGTTCGACGGTGTAAGTGGTCGCGGATGCAAGCGTGCCGGCAGGCACGGTAAGCGAGAGCTGTGTCTGGGAAAACCCGGAGCTGGCCGTGTCGGCGGAGAGCCCCTGCGGTGTTCCCGGAGCACCTTGGATCGCGATGCTCAGACGAGAGGAACCGGCCAGAAAATTTTGCGGAAACGAAATCGTGAGCGTGAGCGGTTGTGTCCGGTCGACGGTGAGCGTGTTGCCGCTCCAGGTGCCGGCCGAGACGGTCGCCACCGGCGCAGCGGGATAGAGGTCACCGTTCAATGCCAGCACCACGCTGCGTCCACCAAACGCGAAAGTATAGTCGCCGTTCGGAAACGCCGCACCGAGCGCTGCCGCGGAGTCAAAAGCCTGTGTATAGGTCCACTCACTGCGGTCTGGGGCGAAACTCAACGCGCGCGTGCCGCCGGCGCCAGGCAGAGTCACCGCGATTGGCGCGCTTGGCGTCGTGGGTGTGCCCCCGACGTGCGCATCAAAAATGTAACCACCGGTCACGAGCGACTGCGTGGTGCTTGCGCCCGTCTGCATGGCGCGGAGGTTTTTGTTGATGATGGCAAACGTGCCGCTGGGTTGCGCGGACAACACGATGGGCAGGAGGAACGCGGCGAGACAACCGATGATCGGAAGGAGCAACGGGCGAGCGATTTTCATGGTGGTGGGAGGGTTGGTGTCTGGCTACGGGTCAGCAACAGGGAAGCGTGCCGACTCCTGACAGACGCCCTTTGAACGCGAAGTGGGCGACGGATGTTACCGATATTTCCGGCCGCCCTCCGGTCACTCGCTGCTCGTCGCTCACGGCACTTCGTAAACTTCGATCAACGCCGCGCCCGTTACACCGGTGGCGACCGTCACTTGCGCCGTGTAGTTGCCCGGCGCCAGCGTCGCGAGGAGCGCCGCGTCTCGGGAATTGGCCGCGAGCGTAAACGCCCCCGTTTGCGCGAAGGCTGCGGTCAAAGCGGCCGCGCCGCCCCAATTGTCGTTCGTCGCGAGGCTCCGTCCGGCGGCGTCGAAGAGTTCGATCTTGGGGTCGGCCATCGCCCCCGCGACGCCGAGCGAAGCCAACGTCGGGCCGACGGCCCGGACGAGGACCGTGCGGCTGCTTCCGCCCCCAAGCACGAAGCCCATTGTGAGGCTCGTGCCTACATTTTTCAGCACGGAGAAATTGATGAGTCGCGGGGTCGTCGCGGAATCGAAACTCGCCGCCGGCGTCGCGTCATAGACTTCGGCGATCACCGCGCCGGTCGCACCCGGCGAGGTCGCCCCGGCGGAGATTCGCACCGAGTTATCGCGCGACGTGATATTGGCGGCGACGGCCGCGTCACGGGAGGTCGCGCCCGTGTAGGCAAACGCACCGACGCCCGCCATCGCGTTGGCCACCGCAGTCGCGCCGCCCCAATCGTCGTTCTCGCCGGTCTTCGCCGATCCCGCAAAAAGTTCCAGCTTCGGATCGGCCAGCGTGGCGCTGACACCCAACGCCGCGAGCGACGGACCGGCCGCGCGGATCACGAGCGGTTTGGGATTCGTCGCACTTGCGCCGCTCACCACGTAGCCGAGCGAAAACGACTCGCCCGCCGCACCGAGTGAAGTGAGCACAGAGAGATTTATGAGCCGGCCCGGCGCGGTGGTGACCGCCGGCGGGGTAGTGCCGCCACTTTGCGCCCCCGGGAGCGTGAGCGGTGTGGCGAGCGGCGTGAAGGCCGTGCCGTCAAGCGAGAGGGCAACGGTCTGCACGCCGCCGATACCGGTGAGGTCGATCGCAAATGCGGCCGAGAGCGCGCGGTTGGCCAAATCATGGGCGGGAAAAATGGCCGTGCTCGTCGCCGATGCCACTTTGAGCTTCGCACCAGTGGGCAGCAGCCGGCCGAGCGGAAATCCGCCCAGTGCAATGCGGCCGGAGGTGGCGACGTAGGTGGCAGTGAGCGCCGCGATCTGCTCCGGCAACACCGTCGCCCCGGGGAGCCAAAATTCCCCGCCGCTTTCGTAGGCGCCAAGGTCAGGCAACGCCCCGCGATAACCGTCGCTATGCGGCGCGACGATCGTGCCAGCATCGATCGCTGCGGCGGACACCTTGAACGCCGGGTCAAACGGTGAGACGAAGGTCGTGGCGGCCACCGTGTTGTTGGCAAAGCTCGAGACGGCGGAGGCGAAGAGATTGTGGGTCGCTTCGACATTGGTGGTATTGACGCCGCTGGGGTTGAACGTGCCGGCGAGCAAATTATTTTTCAGCCTGCCGCCGCTCGCGAAGATCGGCACGCCGCCGGTGCGGCCCGCGCCAAACTCGATATTCCGCGAGAGCGTATTGTGGTAGGCGTAATTCCGCGTATCGATCGACGCGGAGCCTTGCGCATAGGTGCGCGGCGTCGCGGCCCATTGCGCATCGGTCACGCCCCAGAATACGATGGAGCCGGGATGCGTGGTATTCCACACGACGTTGTGGTGCACGAGGACGTTGAGGCTCGCAAACGGGCCGAACCCACAGTCGGCCCGGATACCGCAGCCGCCGTTCCAGCCGTGGCCGGGGAGATCGAACGGCGCGAGATTGTCGTGGACCCAGTTGTAGCCGATCTCCGCGACCTCGGCGTCGCCGATCACAAAGGCATTGATGAGGCCGATATCCACGCAGTAGGTCCCGCCGTAGTAGACGTGGTTGTAGAGGAAACGCCCGCCGCGGGAGTTGTAGGCGATGCAAAACGAACCCGTGTCGTGAATCGTGTTACGCAAAACCAGCGGCGCCCGCGCATCGCCCGTGCTGATCCCGCTGAAACCGCAGTGGTGGATCACGTTATTTTCCGCCGTGCACGCATTCGAACCGGAGCCAAAATAGAGGCCGAACTGGGTGGCATAGCCGACCGTCGAGTTCTTCACAGTGTTGGCGGTGCCCGTCAGCGTGACGCTGTCGCCCTGGCCGGTGTTGGGCAGAATGACGAGTTGGTGCCCCGCGTAGTCCACCGCGAGTCGGTCGAGCGTGCAATTCGCCGTGGTCGTCGTCGTGAGCACGCGAGCGGAGAGGAAGCGGATGCCGGTGACGTTGATGTAGCTGCGTCCGGCGAGATCGAGCCCGAGGTCGCGCGTGCGGACCTCGAGCGTGCTCGACGCCGGCGAACCACCGCCGGGTTTGTAGGCGTAAAGCATATACGCGGCGCCGTCGCGCGCACTGTCGTCGAGAAAAAATTCGCCCTCGGCGTCGAGCGCGACGAGCCGGCCGAAAAGGAAATAGGGATCGTCCTTGGCGGGCGTGTCGTTGCCGGCGCCGATGTAGCGATAGCGGAAGCTCAGTCCCGTCGGCGTGCTCGCGGTCACGGTGCCGACGGCCGGGCTCCATTGTTTACCCACCGCCATCCGGATGAAGCCGCCCGCCCAGGCGTTGGCCGCATAACCACCGAGCGCCGCATCGGTGTAGGTGCACGCGTAGTTGCCCTGCGCATCGCGCGACGCGGTGTCGACGGTGCCGGCATCGGTGATCGCGAGGCTCGTGCGCGCGACGTCGGCATAGACCGCCGCATTCGGCCAGCGCGCCTCCTGCATCGGCACGCCGTCGATCGCGACCTGGTTGCGGCCGGTGCTGCCGGCGCCGAAGCCGTGCGCGGCGGTGAGCTGGATTTTCCAAATGTTGCCGCTGTGTTGTGTCCACGCGCCGACTCCGCCGGCGCCGGGCGTGAGCAGATCGAAACCTGTGATTGTGACGGCCTCGCCGGCGTAGGCGGAAAACGCAATCGGCGCGGACGCCGTGCCCGAGGCCGCGGGCTTGAGCGTCTCGCGATACGTGCCCGCGCGCAGAAAAACCGTGTCACCTGCGATGGCGGTCCCAGTGGCTTTGGCCAACGTGCGCCACGGCGCAGAGACTGTGCCGGCGGCGGTATCGGCGCCGTTTGGCGCGACGTAATAGGTCGCG
>CALRZR010000142.1:0-19315 GCA_943372705.1 Opitutus sp. GAS368
CTCTGTTTCCCCGGCCGTCGCCACAGCGCTTTTCGGGTTGAGCGAAACCGAGGTCTGCCGCGCCGACACGAGGTAGGCTTTGAGCACGCGCTGCAGATCGCGTGTCGTCACCGTGCGCAACTGTTCGAAATACGCCCGACTGTGATCGAGATCGCCCACCACGACTTCCGCTGCGCCGAGCCGCGACGCCTGGCCGCTCATCGTCTTGCGCGAGTTGATTTCGCTGACGACGATTTGCCGCAATGCTTTCTTGAGCTGCGCCGGGGTGAAGCCTTTCGCCGCGCAACGCGCGAGCACCTTCTCGATCGCCGCCGTCGCCGCCACCCGTTTGTCGGCATCCGCCGTGTAGCCGATGAAAAACAGTCCGCTGCTCCCGGGATTCCAGCTCGACGCGTCGATGCTGTGCACGAGCCCGGCCTTTTCGCGGATCTCCTGCCAGAGCACCGAGCTGTCCCCGCCGCCCAACACCGTGGAGAGCAGGTCGAGGATCGGCGCATCGGCATGCGTGAGTCCCGGAATCGGCCACGTGAGCGCCCCACGGGTGAGTTCCACGTCCTCGAAACGATGCTCGGCCCGCGGCGCGAGTTGCCACGGCTCCGAGGGCACCAACACCGGGGCGAGCCGCGCGCGCGCCGCACCGCCGAAGTGCTGCTCGACCGCCGCGCGCGTGGCCGCGAGGTCGATGTCGCCCACAATCACCACGACGAGGTTGTTCGGCACGTAGCGCGCCCGGTAGTAGCCCCACAGATCCTCACGCGTGACAGCTGAGAACACGTCCCGGTGACCGATGATCGGCTGCCGGTAGGGATGCTCGCGAAACGCCGTCGAAAACAACGCATCCCAGAGCCGGTTGTCCGGATCGTCCTTGGTCATGGCGATCTCGCGCAGAATCACGTCCTTCTCCTTCGCGGTCTCGTCGGCCGGCAAAGTGGAATTCAGCACCGCGTCGGCGAGCAGATCGACCGCCACCGCCGTGTGTTCGCTCGGCAGGTCGATGTAGTAAACCGTGCGGTCAAACGTCGTGTAGGCGTTGATGTAGCCACCATGCGCCTGCACCGTCGCGGAGATTTCCCGCCCCGCCCGTCGCGTGGTCCCCTTGAACAACATGTGCTCAAGATAATGCGACAACCCCGCCCCTAGATACGCGTCCTCGTGAATGCTCCCGGTCTTCACCCATACCTGCACCGACGCGAGCGCCGCCGAGCGGTCGGGTTTGAGGATCAGCGTGAGACCGTTCGGCAGCACCGTGCGCTCGACAGGTTCGCGCCAAAACGAATCGAGCAGGCGGAGATCGGCGGTGGCGGAGGACAGAGGTTTGGACATGTAAAATGAAATCAATGAGCGGCACCGGACGATCACCCGCTCCCCGGGGGCACTGCCGTTCAGGCTGGGCCAAACGCCTCGGTCGCCGTCGACCCGCCCGCCATCCGCGAACGCTTGGTCGGTTGAAACGGCTTCACGAACGCGTCGTCGAAATCGTAAATATCCGCAAAGTCCTCGCGGCGATCGCTCTCGGTTTTCGAGAACACGTTGTATTCGATCAGGTTGAAAACGATATCGCCAAAGTGCGTGCACCGCGAAATTCCCCACGCGTTGAGCACCGTCTTGGTCAGGGGTCCGAATTGGTCCAAAGCATAGACGCGCAGCCCGTCCAGTAATTCACCACCCGAAACGTGGCGGGATTTTTCCGCCCGCGCGGCATCCCTTTTGCGCAACTCCTTGACTGTGTGATCCAAACCAAGCCGCACAAAATCGTAGGCCTTCCGGTCGAAGCGGGGATCTTCTTTGCAAATGAGGCTGACGATCTCGGTGAAATCCGGGTCTTGCATAGTCGCGGTGGGGACGTTGGCACGCGGGACCGCGCCACGCAACCTTCCGCTCACGGCGGCCATTACCTCCCCGGACATCCGTGATAAACCCTAGGGCAATTGACTGGCATCCGCGCCAACTTATGTAACAAATCGGTTACTAATGATCGCTTCAACCCAAACGAATCACCCGCTGGCTGGCGGAAAAAACCCGTCGCATGGCGCTACGCCCATCGACCTCGCGACCGCTCGACTCAAGTCGGCGGGGCTCCGCATTACCCAACCCCGCATCGCGATTCTCGCCGAACTGAGCAAATGTTCTCAGCCGACCAGTATAGAACACCTGCACGCAAACTTGGGCGGCTCTTCCTGCGACCTCGTCACCGTCTATCGCTGCATGGCGGCGTTTGAAGAAATCGGCCTCGTCCGGCGCGCGTTTTTTCACAACGGAACCGCGCTCTACGAGATCAACCTCGGCCAACCGATGCGCTACCACGTCGTGTGCAAAGCCACCGACCGCGTCGAAGAACTGGATGCGGAAACCTCGCTGGAACTGAGCCGCACGCTCACCGCGGTCGAGGCGAAATTGCGCAGTCGCGGCTATGTCGATGTGGGCCATATCGTGGAATTTTTCGGCGTCGCTCCGAGCGGCAATCGCCTCTCCGCATCGGCCACCCCGACCGTGCGCTGAGCCAACCGACAATCCTCTGGAGCAATCGCGCGGACTTCGGTCCGCGTTTTTTTGCGCCTAGCGGGCGCCGCCACCCAAGCGGATGCGCGGATCGAGCCAAAGCAACAGCAGATCGCTCACCAGCGTCCCCACCACACCGAGCAGACTCAGCACCATCAACATCGACGCGGCCAGATAGACGTCTTCCGCCAACAGTGCGTCGAACAGCGTCGGCCCGATCATCGGCAGACTCAGCACCATCGCGACAATGGCGCCGCCCGATACCAGATGGGGAAAGAGCCCGCCGAGACCCGACACAAACGGATTGAGCGCCAGCCGCACCGGATATTTCAGCAGCAAACGCAGCGGCCGAACGCCTTTCGCCCGTGCGGTCGTCACATAGGGTTTCTTCAGTTCATCGAGCAGGTTTGCCCGCATTACCCGGATCATCCCTGCCGCGGAACCGCAGCCGAGGACCACCACCGGCAGCCAAAGGTGTTTCAACAGATCGACAAATTTGGCCCAGCTCCATCCCGGCATCGTCGCAAATTCCGGCGAAAAAAGCCCCGCGATGTTCAGTCCAAACCACTGCTTCGCCAGATACATCAAGACCAGTGCGAACAAGAACGACGGCACCGACATCCCGACAAAACCGACCAACGTCAGCACATAGTCCCCCGCCGAATACGGCCGCACGGCCGAGTAAATTCCAAACGGCAACGCCAGTATCCACGTAAACAGCACCGTCGCCAGCGACACCACGACAGTCAGCACGATGCGGTCGCCGATCACATCCGCCACGGGTTTCTCGTGTTCCATTGATAGACCGAGATTTCCCTGCAAAAGCCCCATGTCTCCGGCCTCAAACGTGGTAAACCAGATGAGTCCCATCCACAGCGCGTAGCGTTTCGGCATCGGCTCATCCAGGCGGAAGTTCTTCCTCAGGTCCGCCGCCAGTTCGTCGGTGCTCGCGGTGCCTTCCATCGACAGGCGCGCGATCCTCATCTCCGCAAAATCTCCCGGCGGCAACTGCACCAGCGTGAAGACAATCACCGAAACGGCGAACATCGTCGGAATCATCAGCAACAGCCGTCGGCCGATCAACGGATGGCGCCACGCCACCAACACCAAACCCGCGCCCGCACCGAGTCCCAGCAACCCCCGCAACATCGCCACCAGTGGACTGGCTGGCGTGGGCGCGATTGGTTCGTCGGCTTCGGTCACAAAATTCCCCGCGGAGGGCGTAGTCATGATTGCACGCTTGGTCTGCGCATACGCCGCCGGCTCGCCCGGCGGGCGCTCCCAGTAATAAGTTTCGATTCCCGTATTCGCCGGCGACTGCACATTGGCGCCGAAGAGCGACACCCGCGGCACGTTGCGAAACCCGTTTTTCACCACCACCAGTTGCGGCGGCGGCGTCGACACGCTGATCGTCCACACATGGTCGGCGGCGATTTCCTGGATCTCGTTGAAGCGCGCGATGCGGTCCGCCTCACGCGGTTGGCGGTTGGCGTCCTCCAACAACTCCATCGCCCTCCGCAGTGGATGGCCCGCGGGCGGTGCCAGCGCGTTGGGACGGCGTGCCGCCGGATCGTCATGCAATCCGCCATACTGATACCACGTGCCGAAACCGGGCGCAAAAAACGACTCGAAGTAGGTCGGCACAAAATTCCGCGCCTCCACCAACGGGTAGAATTCGCTCTCCCCCGTCCACACCGTGAAATCGTGTTCGTAGGTGAGCTTCTCCTGTTCGAACAACCGGCGCGCGCGGTTCCGCAGCAACGCACGCACGCCCACCGCCGCCCAGTCGTTCGCCACAAACTGCGCCGGCCCCTGCACCGTGTAGTCCGTGAGATTCATCACAAACGTCATGCGCGTGCCATCGGCAAACGTCCGGTAGCCTTCCGCGTCGCGCCGGGTGAGCCCGAGTTCGTCGAGCAGTCGGTTCGCCCGCGCCGGATCGTAGTCGGTAAACGAGCGGTAGAGCCGCGCATTGTGGTAGGGCGACTCCGGCGGCGGCGCGATTTGGGCTGGCTCGGTCTGCCCGTTGAACTCGGCGTTGATGATGTCGCGGCGGTTGATCGCGAGCGACAACGCCTGCCGAAACCGCGCTTCGTTCAGCAGCTCATGTTTCCGCTTCGTCTCGGGCCGCGCCGGATCGCTGCGTCGGTTGAGATTAGGGAACAACGTGAACAACGACTGGGTGCTCGGTTTCCAATGGTAGACTTGGTAACCATTCCGCGCCGCTCCGCCGAGCAGCATGATGTGATCCTCGTAGCGGATGTGCCGGTCTTGCATCGACAGCTCTCCGTTGGCTGCGGCTGACGCGATCAGATTGTTGTTTTTCACGTCCATCACCAGGCGGTCCAGATACGGCAGCTGCCGTCCGCGCGAATCGACCGCGTAGTAGTAGGGGTTCCGCACAAAGGTCTGCGTTGAGATCGGCTGATTCGTCCGCACCACCCAGGGCCACAGCCGTGGATGCTCCGGGTTCAGATAGTGCTTCATTTTCTTATACACCGCGACCGCGCTCGACAGCTTCAGCGTCGCCATCGTCGCCTTGATGTGCGCCTGGTCGCCCAACGCCGGATGATATTTGCGCAGGTAGTGCGCCGGCACGATGTGGTCCGTATAGTCCTCATAGTTCATGCCCGTCGTCGCGAGCCGCTCCAGAAAGAGCGGATTGGGCTGATCGAACAAAAATCGCACGTGCCACTCGTCCACGCGCTCCACCCGGCCGAGTGTTCCCCCGGCACGCAGGAACCGCGGCTGGGCATTGAAGTAGCGCACCTCGTTTTCATACCAATACACGATGTCGTCACTCGTGAGCGGATGCCCGTCCGACCAACGCGCTCCGCGCCGCAGCGCAAACGTGAACGTGCGATAATCCGGTGAAATCTCCCACGCCTTCGCGAGATGCGGCACGAGCGGATAGCCCTGCGGCGACCAACGCACGAGGCTCGCCCCCGACATTCGCCAATAAATCGTGCTGAAGTCCGTGATCGAATTCACGAGCCGATACCACGAGCCGCCGTAGCGCCCGATGCCGTCCACGCCCTCCATCACCACCGGCTCCAGCCCGACTCGCTCCGCCACGGGCGGCAGCCGCCGCTCGCGCACGAGTTCCGCCAGCACCGGAGACTCGCCTTTCGGCCACCACGGCGCCCGCGACCCCAACGAGTAGTCGACCGTCTTGGTCACCACGACCGGATGCGCGAGATCGAGCAGCTTGGCGTTGTCACGCGCCGCGTTCACCGCCGCCAACTCGTCCTTTTCCGGGGCCGCCGCCGGCGTCGCCACCTCCGGCCGCAACGACGCGCCGAACACATAGAGCAGCGCGGTGAATCCCAGCGCAGCAGCGGCAAACCCGGCGAGGATAACCAGAAAGCGCTTTCTCACGGTGTAGTCGGCCGCGAAAACGAACGCGCGCTCCCGGCGAACGCAACGCTCTTCGCGCCGACCACCCGCGCCGGTCCCGCCCACAACTTCAGGAGGCGCACCGACGTCAGTCTGCGAACCCCGCGTCCTCCGCCAGCCTCCGTTCGCGGCACTAACTTACCGCAAGTGACGCCGCAGACAAAACCGGCCATCAAGTCACTATCGCGAGTTCCGCATCTGAAAACACGTCCAGCCCTTGGCTCTCGACTGACGGGAAACCGTGCGATTCGAGTTTCACTCTCACGCCGGGACATCTTCTTTCCCACCTCACAGCCGACTACCCGAGAGAGACCTCGCAGGGGTCCACGGAAAGGGCGCACCGGCGGAAAACGTATCTGCACAAAATACGTCGAAGCCATGTCTCTCGCGCGAGGTGCGTCCGCGCCCCGCCGATACCTCACAACTTCACCGCTCCCACTCCGTCATTTCCTTCGTCCCGTCAAAACTGGGCCTCGCCCAATCTTCGCCCACCTCCCGCGATGAAAACCAAACTCCTCTTTCTCTGCTCACGTAACCAGTGGCGCTCCCCCACCGCCGAAGCCCTCTTCCGCGATCATCCGCGCTACGACGCCCGCTCCGCCGGCACGGTCGATCGCGCCCGCGTTAAACTCACCGCCGGCCACGTAGGCTGGGCCGATCTGATCTTCTGCATGGAGAAAAAACATGCCGCCGCCGTCACGGAGCGCTTCGCCGCCGAGCTCGGTGACAAGCCCCTCATCACCCTTCGCATCCCCGACGACTACGAATTCATGGACCCCGACCTCGTCGCGCTCCTCCGCGCCGAACTTTCCCACCACCTCGAATTTTAGTGCCGCGCCACTTCCCCCTATTTTCGCGAGACGACTCCGCCGCAGGCGCGTCCTCCTTGGCAATCCCGCGCTCCCCATGAAAACCTCGTCTGTCTCGCAGCTCCTTTCCCTCGCCGCCCTGCTCTGCCTCGCTCCGCTCGGCCAAGCGCAAATCCGCAACGCCAACCCACCCTTCCCCGGTCCCGGCGGCTTCGGCCCGGGCATGCAACCGGATCGCGCGATCCGCGCCCAGTTCGACACCAACGCCGACAAGCGCCTCGACGCCACCGAGCGCGCCGCCGCCCGCGAATTCCTGCAAGCCCACCCCGCCCCGGGCCGCGGCGGCTTCGGCGGCGGTCGCGGCTTCGGCCCTCCTCCCGGCGGATTTCCCGGCGGCGGACCCGGCGGCCGCGGTGGCCGCTCCGAACCCACCTCGCCCGGCGTCCCGCTCACGCCCGCCGAAGTTAAAACCTACGACGCAAAAATCCCCCTCTACGATCCCACCGCCCTCCGCACGATTTTCCTCACCTTTGATTCCGCCGACTGGGAAAAGGAACTCGAGGTCTTCCACAAGACCGACGTCGACGTGCCCGCCACCGTCGTTGTCGATGGCCAAACTTACCGCGATGTCGGCGTCCGTTTCCGCGGCGCCTCCTCCTACATGATGGTCCGCGCCGGCTCCAAACGCTCGCTCAACCTCTCCGTCGACGATGTCCACGCCGACCAAAACCTCCTCGGCTTCCGCACCCTCAATCTCCTCAACTCCCACGAAGACGCCTCGTTTCTCCGCCCCGTCCTCTACAGCGCCGTCGCGCAAAATTACCTTCCGACCCCGCGCGTGAATTTCGTGCGCGTCGTCATCAACGGCGAAAACTGGGGCATCTACGCCAACGCCGAGCAGTTCAACAAAGATTTCACGCAATCGCGCCTCGGCACCACCAAAGGCGCCCGCTGGAAAGTCCCCGGTTCCCCCGGCGGTCGCGGCGGCCTCGGCTACCTCGGCGACGACCCCGCCGCCTACCGCCGCATCTACGAAATCAAATCCAAGGACACACCCGCCGCCTGGGCCAAACTCATCCGCCTCACCAAGACGCTCGACGAAACGCCTGCCGACCAACTCGAAGCCGCCCTCGCCCCGCTCCTTGATGTCGACGGCGCGCTCCGCTTCCTCGCCCTCGATATCACCTTTCTCAATGGCGACGGCTACTGGACCCGCACCAGCGACTACAGCATCGCCGAAGACGCCCAAGGCCGCCTCCACCTCATCCCGCACGACATGAACGAAACCTTCAGCTTCGGCGGCGGCCCCGGCGGCGGTCGCGGTGGTCCGCCCCCCGGCGCCACCTCCGCCGGCGCTTTTCCCCGCGGCGGCCCTCGCGGCATGGGCGCCCGCGGCAATGGTGTGAAAACCGATCCCCTCCTCCTCGCCTCCTCCGAAAACGCCCCGCTGGCCGCCAAACTCCTCGCCGTGCCCGCGCTGCGCACACGCTACCTCGCCTACGTGCGCGAGCTCGCCACGAGCTGGCTCGACTGGTCCCGCCTCGGCCCGCTCGCCGAGCGCCACCACGCCCTCATTGCTGCCGACGTCAAACGCGACACCCGCAAACTCGAGTCCTACGAAGCATTCGCCGCGAGCCTCACCGAGAGCCCCCGCAGCCTGAAAGCCTTCGCCGACCAGCGCCGCGCCTACCTCCTCGAACAGGCAAACTTTTGAGACTCGCGCAATCGACTGACCGCGGTGGGCGGGCGCGTCCCCGCGCCCGCATGGTGGGAGTGGGCGAGGGCGTTCATGCTGGGACGGGGACGTGCCAGTCCACCCATGACTCGTCAGGCTAGCGCGCGAATCTCAATAGTCCGGACATTTCACACACTCTCTCTGAGGACGGCCGCACGATGTTCGCGCGACCAACCGAAGATTCTCCCGCAGATTCAGAAATCCACGGAGATCAATCTGTGGAATCCTGAATCTGCGGAAATCATCTTCATGAAATTTGCGGACTAGGAGGCGACTCCGGCTCGCCCCCCGCTCGCCCCCGCGCCGTGCGCCGCGGTCCTCGCCCTGTGCGCACTCGTCACCACGCGCGCCGCACTCGTCACAGTCGGCGTGCATCGCTTGCGCGCACCCGTCTGCTTCGGCGCGCACCCGCTCCGTTGCATGACGACCACACCTCGCCGCCCCCGCCTCGCCCTCCGCCTCGCGCTGATTTTTGCCTTCACGACCTTCGCTGGATCCGCATGGAGCCAGACCACCATCACCTTCACTGCCGACGAGACGCGCAGCACCGCCACGTCCACCACCGCAGCGTCGCCCGTCACCATTACCCTTGCCGCCTCCGGAGCCACCGCCACGCAGTCCGGCCTCATCAGTGGTGACGGCCCGCTCACCAAAACCGGTGCCGGCCGAATCTTGCTCACCGCCAGCAATACCTACACCGGCAACACCACGATTTCCGCCGGCACCCTCGCGCTCGCGAATCGCAACACTTCCCCAAACCTCACGATTGGCTCCGGTGCCGCGCTCGAACTCACGACGTCCGGCAACAACCTCAGCTTTACCACCGCCACTTCGTTTTCCGGCTCCGGCACCCTACGAAAAACCGGCGATCACGCCGTGCAGTGGGGCTCCGTCGCCGCGACCTTCGCGCTCGGTTCCGGCAGTCTCATCGACGTGCAAGCCGGCACCTTTACCGGCGGTGCCAGCGCCAACGAAGACTGGACCAACAACCTCTCCGACCTCGCGGTCGCCTCCGGCGCCACCTTCGCCGGCGTCGAATCCAACGTCCGCGTCGACGCCCTCAGCGGCGCCGGCACGATCACCTCCGGTCACACCAACGCCGTCTACGATCATTTCACCTTCGGCGTCGACGGCGGTTCCGGCACCTTCGCCGGTGTCCTCGCCGACGGTTCCGCGGCCGGCGTTTTCGTCAAAGCAGGCGCGGGCAACCAAACGCTCACCGGTTCCAGCACCTATACCGGCAACACCACGATCGCCGGCGGCACCCTCACGTTCTCCGGCTCCGGTTCGCTCTATTCCGGCGGCACCGCTTCGGGCAACATCCTCGTGCAAAACGGCGCCACCCTCGCCTTCGCACGCAACGACACCTTCGGCGCCTATACCACCACGCCCGCTACCACGCTCACCCTCGCGTCCGGCTCGCTCGCCACCAGCGGCGCCTATTTCACGACACTCGGCCACCTCACGCTCACCGGTGGCGAGCTCCGCGCTACCGGCGGGCTCAGCGCCACCTTCGCCTCCTTCGGGCTGAAGGGCACCGTGACAGCTTCTGGTTCCGCCGCCTCCTCCCTCACGACTACCGGCGCCACTCACGCCGGCCTTCAACTCGGCAACAACACCGCGGGCGGCGCCACCACCTTCTCCGTTGCCGACGTCACCGCCAGCTCCGCCGCCGATCTCACCATCTCCGCACCGCTGTTCAATTCCCGCAGCTCCGCCGACTCCTCCACCGCGGTCGCCAGTGGTCTCACGAAGACCGGCGCGGGCACTCTGCTCCTCTCCGCCACGAACACCTACACCGGCAACACCACGATTTCCGCCGGCATCCTCGCGCTCTCCAATCGCAACGCCTCGCCAAACTTCGCGATTAGCTCTGGCGCCGTGCTCGAAATCACCACGTCGAGTTCCCTCGAGTTCACCACCACCACATCTTTCTCGGGCACCGGCACCCTGCGAAAAACCGGCGTGGGCGGCATCGCCTGGACTAACGTCGCCGCGACCTTCGCACTCGGCTCTGGCAGTCTCATCGACGTGCAGGCAGGCACCTTCACCGGCGGCTCCTTCGCCAACGAGGACTGGACCAACAACCGCTCCGGCCTCGCCGTCGCCTCCGGCGCCACCTTTGCTGGCGTCGAGTCCAATGTCCGCGTCGACGCCCTCTCCGGCGTCGGCACCATCACCTCCGGTCACGGCAATGCCGTCTACGATCATTTCACCTTCGGCGTCGATGGCGGTTCCGGCACCTTCTCTGGCGTGCTCGCCAACGGCGCGGTTGCCGGCGCCTTCGTAAAAGAAGGCGCGGGCACCCAAACGCTTTCCGGCGCCAACACCTATACCGGCACCACCACCATCAGCGGCGGCGAACTCCGCATCGGCGACGGCGGCACCACCGGCTCCCTCGCCTCCGCGGCAATTGTCAACCACGCCACCCTGAGCTTCAACCGCAGCGACGCCCTCACCTACGCCGGCGTCATCTCCGGCACCGGGGCTCTGTCCAAGCTCGGCGCGGGCACCCTGACCCTCTCCGGCGCCAACACCTACACCGGTAACACCACCCTCTCCGCCGGGACCTTGCAGCTCGGCGCCGCGGGGGCCCTCCCGGCCTCCACCCGGCTCGTCCTCTCGACCGGCGCCACCCTCGACCTCAACGGCTACTCCGCCACCGTCGGTGGCCTGTCCGGCACTGGCGGCACCGTGGCCCTCGCGGGCGGCGCGCTCACGGTCTCCACCTCCGCCGACACCTCGTTCGCCGGCGTGCTCTCCGGCAGCGGCACCTTCGCCAAGCAGGGCAACGGCCAGCTCACCCTCTCCGGCACACACTCCGCCTTCACCGGCAGCACCGCCGTCTCCGTCGGCACCCTCCTGCTCACCGGCTCCGCCGCCTCGAGCACGTTCACCGTCTCCGGCGGCACCCTCACGGGCACCGGCACCACGGGACCGCTCACCATCTCGGCGGGCGGCACGCTCTCGCCGGGCAGTTCGCCGGGCACCCTCTCCGCCGGCGCGACCACCTGGGCCCCCGGCGGTGCCTACACTTGGGAAATTAACAACGCCACCGGCACGGCCGGCAGCCAATGGGATCTCCTCAACATCACCGGCGCCCTCACCGTCACCGCCACCGCTGGCAACCCTTTCACCATCTCGCTGACCTCGCTCCTCGCCAACAATTCCGCGGGCCACGTCATCAACTTCAACTCGTCCATAAATTCCAGTTACACCATCGCCACCGCCAGCGGCGGCTTCATCGGTCTCACGTCCCAAAACGTCGTGCTTTCGACCGCCGGTTTCACCAACGCGCTCGGCGGCGGCACCTGGTCCGTCGGCGCCGCGGGCCACGACCTCAACCTCACCTTCACCGCCTCCGCCATCCCGGAACCGTCCACCTACGCCGCCCTGCTCGGCCTCGCCTCGTTCCTCGCCGTCGCTTGGCGCCGACGATCCCTCCTCCGCCGCCAACCACGCGCCGGGTGATCGGCTGTTTCATCCCACGATCAATCGCAAGGTCACCGAACTCCCCACGGTCTTTCGCCGGACACTCTGCATCGCGGCTCCGCGCCCATAGCGAAAAAATTCCTCCTGTCGGCCGCCTCCTTCTCTTCCCGCCCACGTCCCCTTTCCGCCATGATCGCCACGTCCTCTCCGCACTTTACCTCCTTCTCGCCCGCACCCGCGTCTCCCGCCGGCGTGTCCGCGCAGCGTATTACCTTCGCCGAACTCTACTGCGCACAACACGGCCTCCCGCCCAACGCCTACGCCGCAGCCGCCTTTCGCGACACGCTGCATCTCCCCGCGCGCCTCCTCCTGCCGCTCATCCAGGCGCTCGACGCCGATTTCTTCGCCGCCGACCACGACCTCATTGCCAACCTCGGCCAACTCACCGCCACCGCCGATATCGGACTCGACTTCGAAGAATACCGCTACCACCCCGAAAACCAAAGCCGCCTGCGCCACTTCCTCCTCCTCAGCGTCTCCGGCGAACGCGCCCGCCGCCTCGTGCGCACGACGTTCCGCAGCGCCGCGGCAACACGATCCATCTGATCGCTTTTCGCACCAAACGGCACGATGAACGGCGAATCGAAAATCACCACATTGCCTTCCATGGCCGATGCTGAAAGCATGTCTTGGTGACCCTCGCGGGCCATAGATCGATGCACGGATCACAAAAAGAAACCGACAAACCATGAAGGTTTTCATCCTCTGTCTTCTCGCAGCGTTGACCGCCTGCAGCCACCCGTCTCAACCCGCGCCTTCGTGGCGTTCCGAATATCCAGCCGATTTTTTCGCGGCGACGAAGCGTTCTTCAAAGAGTGACGCCCGCTCCGATATGAGCAGCTCAACAGTGAAATTTTCCGTGCACGGCTCGGTCCAAAACCCCGGGCTAATCGTGCTCCCGTCGGGATCAAATTTGGTCGATGCCATCGTCGCTGCGGGAGGCGCCTACGGCGGAGGCATCATTGGAGGCGTCTATCGATTCACTGTGCGCCGCCTTGATGCCACGTATACTCTTAACGCCGCCCATGGTGCCGCTGCCCTGCGACGCTTTGTCATGGAAAACGGAGATGAGGTTTTCGCTGCACAATGACCAGCCGTCTACTCAGCAGATCGCAACCAACCACACACGAGGACACCGATTGGATGCCCTCCCTCACTCCGTCTTCTTCGCCTTTTTCGCATCATCCGCCGCACCTTTTGTGCTTTCACCTTTCGGCGCCGCATAACTCAAAATCTGCCCGTCCTTCAGCAACCGCTCACGCAGCTTCGCATACGGCACGTCCTGCACCGCGCTCTTCGCATCGATCGCCATCGCCGCCGCCGTCGCCGCCGACTGCCCCAAAATCATAAACACGGGCTCCATGCGGATGGATCCAAACGCGATGTGCGAACTCGAGAGGCACACCGGCACCAGCAGATTCTCCGCCTGCGCCTTCTTCGGCACCAGCGAACCGTAGGCGATGGCATACGGGCCGCCCGCCGAAACCCCGATATCGCCTTCGTTCTGCACGTAGCCCTCGGGCGTGATGTAGCGCTGCACATTGTGCGAATCGATCGTGTAACTGCCCATGCCCACCGAGTCCGGCGTCGGTTTCTTTTTCCGCAGCTCGTTTTCCGTCATCACATACGTGCCCACCATGCGGCGCGCCTCGCGCACATAGATCTGGTGCGACCAGCCGCCGTTGTCCTTGAACTCGTCCTTCGGCAAACCCCACTTGCTCATCGCCGCACGCACGTCCGCCGGCACGCGCGGGTCCGTCGTGATAAAGTAGAGCCAGCCTTTCTGATACGTCTCGTGCTCCTTCAAGATCTGCTTCCGCCGCTCGTAGGTCGCCTCGGGATAGTCGTAGTTCATTCCGATGTTGTCCGTCGAAAAGGGTCCGTGGTTGTTCGTGTCCGTCTTGTGATTCGGAATCGGGTCAAACTTCCCGAACGTCTCCTTCCAGCCCGCCGCATAGATGCGCGCGAGCAGCTCATACTGCTTCGGATCGTAGCCGTCCGGTTTGGCAAACGGTATCCGATTCTCTGGCACGTTCGTGAGACACATCCGGTAGCAGTAGGCCTGCACCTTGTTGTCGCCCTCGCCGAATTTTCCCGGATGCGCCGCGCTCACCCGCGGTAGCACACCGCTCTTAGGATCGCCCGGCACCACGTAGGGACTGATCTTATCCTTCAACACACCGAAGTGATGCCGGTGGTGCAGCACGCCCGTCTGCACGCCGTTGTGCTCTTCGCCGTAAACCGCGTTCGCCTCGCGTCCGACGTGATAACTCACCCCCGCCGCCGCCATCAGGTCGCCCTCGTAGGTCGCGTCGATGAACATTTTCCCCACGTAGGTCTTCCCGCTGAGCATCGTGATCGCCGCGATGCGCGCGCCGCTCTTTTTCACGCCTTTCGCGCGGTCCAGCCATTCGTCGCGCACGACGGTGATTCCGTGCTCGCGCACCATGTCCTCAAACACTTTCTCCGCCACACTCGGCTCAAAAATCCACATTGTGCGCTGCGCTCCATCGATCGCCGGCGTGCCCTGCCCCGTGTTGCCATACTCGGATTTCTTCTGCCAGCGCCACGCCGCCTCCCTGTCGTAGTGTTTCCACACGCGGTGGTAGAAATCGCGCGCCAGCCCGCCGATCACCGCCTTGTTACCCGTGTCGGTCCACCCGAGTCCGCCGCTCGTGAGTCCGCCGAGATGTTTGTCCGGCCCCACGATGATCACGCTCTTGCCCATCGTCTTCGCCTGCACCGCCGCCGTGACACCCGCCGCCGTGCCGCCATAGACAACCACATCATAGTCCGCCGCGCGGACGCCCATCGCCAACGCCGCCAGCACGGCTGCCTTAACGAAAACATTTCCAAGGATTCGGGGTAGATTCATGCCGCAAGGTCTAGCGAGACCCGCGCGCCCGTGTCCAGCGTTGCGCTCGCGGGCCCACTTCCGATGCTTCGCCCGTGCACGCGTGGTCCGCCAGCGAATAATCGTTCGGCGTTACCACCGGCCTCGCCACACGTCTCGCGCCCACTCTCCCATGTCCTCCGCCTCCCACCACTCCGGCCCGCTTTCGCCCGCGCTCTCGCTCGACCGCCGCGCCTTCCTCCTCGGCTCCGCTTCCTTCGCCGCCGCCGGCCTGATGTCTCGGCTTAGCGGAGCCACGCCCTCCGCTGCCAAAATTTCCAACTACCCGTTCACTCTCGGCGTCGCCTCGGGCGAACCCACGCAGACCGCCGTCATTCTCTGGACACGTCTCGCGCCGAAGCCACTCCAACCCGGCGGCGGCATGCCCATGGCGCCCGCCATCGTCTGGTGGGAAATCGCCGAAGACGACGCCTTCAAAAAAATCGCCCGCTCCGGCACCACCGTTGCCAATCCCCATCAGGCCCACTCCGTCCACGCCGAGGTCGAGGGCCTCCGCCCCGACCGTTGGTATTGGTATCGTTTCCGCGCCGGCGGCGAAGTCAGCCCCGTCGGCCGCACACGCACACTGCCGCCCGTCGCCTCACTCCCCGATCGCCTGCGTTTCGCCTTCGCCTCCTGCCAACACTACGAGACCGGCCTTTTCACCGCCTACGAACACCTCGCCCGCGAGGACCTCGATCTCGTCGTTCACCTCGGCGACTACATTTACGAAGGCGCCGCGCGCGACGGTCTCGTCCGCCGCCACAACAGCGGTGAAATCCAAACGCTCGACGAATACCGCGCCCGCTACGCGCTCTACAAAACCGATCCCGCCCTCCAAGCCGCGCACGCCGTCGCCCCATGGATCGTCACGTGGGACGACCACGAATTCGCCAACAACTACGCGGCTGACATCCCTGCCAAGCCCACCCCGCGCACCGATTTTCTCCGCCGCCGCGCCGCCGCCTACCAAGCTTACTTCGAGGTCATGCCGCTGCGCCGCACCGCCCTCCCGGTCGGCCCCGACATGACGCTCTATCGCCGCCTCGGCTTCGGCCGCCTCGCACAGTTTCACGTGCTCGACACCCGCCAATACCGCACCGATCAACCTCAGGGCGACGGCCTCAAACCCGACAGCCCCGTGCTCCTCGACCCGAAAGGCACGCTCCTCGGCGACAAACAACGCGACTGGCTCTTCCACGGACTCGAACGCTCCTCCGCCACCTGGAATGTCCTCGCCCAACAGGTCATGATGGCCCGCGTCGACACAACGCGCGGCCCCGCGGTGAACTACAGCATGGACCAGTGGCCCGGTTACGAATTCGAACGCCGCCGCATCCTGCGCCACTTCCACGACAAAAAAATCAAAAACCCCGTCGTGCTCACGGGCGACATTCACTCCAACTGGGCCAACGAACTCATCGCCGACTTCGACGACCTCGGCGGTCGCAGTGTCGCCACCGAATTCGTCGGCACCTCGATCAGCTCCGGCGGCGATGGCGTCGACACCCCGAAGGGCACCGATCAGCTCATCGCCGAAAATCCCTGCGTGAAATTCCACAACGCCGAGCGCGGCTACGTGAGCTGCGAAGTCACCCCGCAGCAGTGGCGCGCCGATTTTCGCACCGTCCCCTACGTCTCCAAGCCCGGCGCCCCATTGCAGACCCGCGCCAGTTTCGTCGTCGAGGCCGGCACGCCCAAACTCCGCCGCGTCTAGCGCGCCGCCCGCCATCTCACGCGTCGGCCATCGTATCCCGCGCCGCGCCGGCCGTGCGCGTCTCTGCCGCCGCGGCGCGCTCCGCCGCCCACCACGCTCGATGCCCCCTCGCCCGCAAAATCCCTCGCTCCCGCGCGGCGCCCCGCATCCGCGCAACCGTCACCGCGACCGCTACGATTTCCCCGCCCTCGTCCGCGCCTCGCCCGACCTCGCCGCCTTCGTCATTCCCCACCCGCTTGGCGGCGACACGATCGATTTCACGTCCGCCGCGGCCGTCCTCGCCCTCAACCGCGCGCTCCTCCTCGCCGATTACGGCCTCACCACCTGGGAAATCCCGCCCGGCTATCTCTGCCCGTCCGTGCCCGGCCGCGCCGACTACCTCCATCACGCCGCCGACCTTCTCGCCTCACCCGTCGGCACGCTTCCCCGCGGCCCCGCCCACACCGTCCTCGACATCGGCGTCGGCGCCAACGCCATCTACCCCATCATTGGCGTCCACGACTACGGCTGGCGCTTTGTCGGTTCCGACGTCGACCCCGTCGCCCTGCGGTCCGCCGAACACATCGTCGCCGCCAACACTGCCCTCGCCGGCCGCGTCGACTGCCGTCTCCAAACCGACCCTACCGCGATCTTCCACGGCGTCATCCGCCACGCCGACAACTTTGTTCTCACGCTCTGCAATCCTCCCTTCCACGCCTCGCTCGCCGCCGCCACCGCTGGCCCGCGGCGCCGACAAACGCTCCCCAATCCCCGCACCACGACTCCCCACTTCGGCGGTCAGCCCAACGAACTCTGGTGCCCCGGCGGCGAACCCGCCTTCCTCGCCCGCCTGATCGCCGAGAGCGCTGACTTCGCGTCACAAGTCCATTGGTTCACCACGCTCGTTTCGTCGCGCGGCCACCTCCCCGCACTCACCCGCGCCCTTGAGCGCATCCGCGCGACCACCGTCCGCGTGCTCCCGCTCGGCCAAGGCCAAAAACAAAGCCGCCTCCTCGCCTGGTCCTTTCGCCCCTAGCCGGCATCCATCGCCCGTTTGCACGCCGATTCTTCTACCGAGCGCACAGCGCTCGAACACGGCATTCAAACGACCACCCTACTGTCTTGCTCCGTGCCCTCTGTGTCTGGGCTCCGTGCCCTCTGTGGCTCATGCCTTGGCTCGATTTTGGTGTGCCGGATTCGGCCAAAAAAACCACCGCTCCTCGCCCACCAAGCCCCACCGCTCGTCAACCCAACCCCGCCGCTCGTCAAGGCGTCCTCGCCCCCGCCGGCCGCACCGCCGTCGCTCGGAGCGATGTCCACGTTCGCGAATTACTACTGCGCCCGATACCGCGTGCCCCCCGAGCACTTCGACCGCGCCGTTCTCGTCCGTTCCCTCTATCCGCCGGCACGGCTCCTCTATCCGTTCATCTCGCGCATCTACCCCGATTTCTTCGACGCCGACCTCGATCTCGTGCGCACCGTCGGCCGCCTCCGGCATCCGCGCCAATTCCACGACGCCTGCGTCGACTACCGCCACCACCTCGCGCACACGAGCCTGGCCCGCCGCGCGCTCCGCCTCCGCCTCTCGGTCCGCGCCCTCTACAAACTGCTGGCACACACCATTCCGGAAAACACCCACTCCGGCCGCACCCGCCTCGCCCCCTCGTCTCCCGCCATCGGCCCTTGATCCGCCGCCCTCTACGGATTCGTCGCCAATCTCCCGCCGTCCAACCGCACCGGTTCCGCAAATCCCGCGAGCCGCATCCCACGCCGCACTTCGTCCGCGCGCATAAAAGTCCTCCACACCAGCCCGCTCCGTAAATTCTCGGCCATCACCAGCGTGATCCCCACGTTGATGCCGATCACATCCGGCGCCACCCAGCCCGTCTGCGGGTTAAACGCATCTGCAAACCCGTAGCGTCCCCACAGCCGCTCGCCGCCCACCTCACGCATGCGGCGCAACGCCGTCAGACACTCCGCCGGCGCAAAGGGCAACGACCCGCCCGGCGCGCACGGCACCACCGTTCCATCGCTCTCGTCGTCCGCGCGGCTCGTCGGTGTGCCCCACGCCACATATCCGCGTGCGCTGTCCGACGCCGTCAGTCCCCACAGGTCGTGCGACCAATACGGATACCGTGAACTCTGCGCCGCACTCCACTCGCGTTGCGCCAACGTCGCATCGACCGAGTTTTGCCAGTAGTCCGCGTGCGCATCGCGCCGCCCGCGAAAATCGAACCACGCGTGCGCATACTGGTGCGTGAACAACGGCCCGCACTGGATGAACGACCGACCCTCGCGGCTCACCCACGGTTCGCGGCGCCACGCGTGCCACGTCTCCGCCGGCAGCGCCCCGGCTTTCGCTCCGATGCCGAGCAGGTAAAGCCCCATCAGTTCAGAATAATTGTCCCAACGATGCGCGATGAAACCGCTCTCCGGTTTCCACCCGTGCGAAAGCGTGCTTCCGCCGTTCAGCGCCCACCGCCAGTCGATCCGCGCATAAATTTTATCCACCAGCGCCGTCACCTCCGCGTCGCGCCAATACTCCCGCGCCAGCAGCGCACCTTGGAGAAACAGCGCCGTGTCGATCGTCGACGCCTCGCACGCCCACACCCGCCGCCCGTTCGTCGCGTCGACAAAATGATACAGCCATCCCCGTTCGTGCGCGTGCCCGTCCGCCACAAACCGCAGCGTCTGCACCACCCGCCGCCGCGCCTCTTCCGCCCGCAACCACCCGCGTTGCTCACCGATGCACCACGCCGTCAGCGCAAATCCCGTCGCCGCCACGCTCGACGGCG
>CALRZR010000143.1:0-19252 GCA_943372705.1 Opitutus sp. GAS368
CGAAAAAACGGTGAGTCACTCACGGACAGTGCCTCGGTGGCGGGCTCCCAGACCTCGACGCTCACGATTGCCAACGCCCAGATCGTGGACTCGGCCGCCTATAGTGTGATCGTGGCCAATCCCGCTACGAGTGTAACGTCGGGCGAGGCGGTGCTGAAAGTCCTCACGGTGCCGGACTTTACCGCGCGGCCGCTGAGCCGGCTTGTTGCGCTGGGGCAGACGTTGACGATTTCGGCTACGCCGACCGGCCCCGGTCCGATTTCCCTCCAGTGGAAACGAAACGGTAAACTCATCGCCGGTGCCACCGGAACTACTTTTACGATCGCCAACGTAGGTTGGGCAGATCGCGGCACCTACGAGGTGTTGGCCACCAACTCCTATGGGACGGGCGAATCGGTGTTGATGCTCAACGTCGCCGCGACGGTGCCTGCGCAATTGGCGGTGGTGCAATGGGGCGGTGGGCTTACGTCGGCGTTGGCGGATGCAGTGGGTGGTTTTGTCTCCGTGGCTGCTGCGTCAAATTGTGGCTTGGCGCTGCGATCCGATGGCACGGTGCTGAATTGGGAGGGGCCCAACTATTACGATCGGTTGCCTCCGCCTGCCGGGCTCGGGAGCGTGGTCGCACTCTCGGCTGGCAGCAGTGGCCTCGCGCTGAAAGCCGACGGGGTGCCCGTCAGCTGGAGTTACTCGGGCAGCAACCGGATACCTCCTGAATTGGGTTTCATCGTGGGGTTGGTCTCGGGCGGTTCGCGAGAAATTTTCCTTCGCGCCGCCGGGACCGTCTACGATTACTCGATCTTTCCCGCACCGACGGACCTTAACAATGTGATCGCCGTCGTCGCGGGCTATCGTTTCGGCGCGGCCCTGAAGTCGGATGAGACCGTCGTGTCATGGGGCGATTGGTATTATTCCGCGCCGCCCGGCTTGGCCAACGTGACGGCGATTGCCGCGGGCGATGCCCATATCCTGGCGTTAAAATCGGACGGCACGGTCGTCGCGTGGGGACCGAATATCGAGGGCGAATGCTCCGTGCCGGCCGGGTTAAACGGAGTGGTCGCGATCGCGGCCGGCGCGGCGCACAGCGTGGCCCTGAAGACCGATGGCTCGGTCGTGATTTGGGGACGCACGGCCCAAGGCCAGGGCACCTTGCCGTTGGGGATGACGACTGCAGTCGCCATCTCTGCGTCTGGAAACAACACGGTGGCGTTGGTCGCGGCGCAGCCACCGGCGATTGCAACTCCACCGGCCAGCACGGTGCGTAACGTGGGCGACACGGTGACGTTCGCGGTCGCTGCCTCGGGGGCGCCCAATCCCACTTACCGCTGGAAGAAGAACGGAGTCACCCTCGCGGACGGTGGAAAAATCTCTGGCGCCACGACGGCCAAGCTCATGATCGCCGCCGCCCAGAAGACCGATAACGGCAACTACTCCGTCGTAGTGACCAACGCGCTCGGTGCAGTGGAGTCCGCCGCGGCGAAGCTCACGATGGTCGTTCCGCCGGTGATCGCATCGACTCCCGCCATCCGGACGGTCGTCGTTGGCCAGTCAATTTCCTTTGTTGTGACCGCGACCGATGCTCCGGCGATTTCCTACCAGTGGACGCATAATGGGCGGCCGATCATCGGCGCGCAGACCGCCGTCCTCACGCTTTCCTCCGCGACGTTGGCGGACCGCGGTTGGTATGAGGTCACGGCCACGGATGCGGCGGGAATCGTTTCTCGTGCCGGATTTCCGCTCTCCGTGCTGACCGGCGGCGGAGTGTTGGCGGGTTGGGGAGCGACGAGCAACGGCGAGCTTTCGTTTCCGCCGGGGATCTCGGATCTGATCGCGGTGGCGGGTGGCTATTGGCATGGAGTGGCGCTCAAGCGGGACGGGACCGTCGTCGCGTGGGGTAATAATCTGGAGGGACAGGTTTCCGTGCCACCGGGCCTCACGGGTGTCGTGGGCGTGGCCGCTGGAACGTGGCACAGCCTCGCCTTGAAATCCGACGGGACCGTGGTGGCGTGGGGTAGCAGCGGTCCTCAAGCCAGCGTGCCGGCCGGCTTGACCGGGGTGACGGCCATCGCGGCGGGTGCGGCGCACAGTTTGGCTTTGAAAGCGGACGGAACGGTCGTGGCGTGGGGCTCCGGTAACTACGGTGCGGCGACCTTGCCCGTCGGTTTGAACCGGGTGGTGGCGATCGCCGCCCGCGCCAACCAATCGATGGCGCTCAGATCCGACGGCACTGTGGTCACGTGGGGCACGACGGCACCACCTCCGATTTCTTTGAGCGGCGTGATGGCGATTAACGCCGGGGAAACGCATTGTCTCGCCTTGAAGACCAATGGAACGGTCGTGGCGTGGGGTGAAACCTATGGCGGCGGCGTGGCGGTTCCGGCCAACTTGACCAACGTGGTCGGCATCGCGGCTGGCCGGTGGCATAGCGCGGCCCTGAAGGCCGACGGCTCCGTGGTGAAGTGGGGCGATCTTGCCAACTACACTCCGGCGCTGCCTGCCAGCCTCACCGATGTCGTGGCCATTGCGGCCACGTCCATGGCAGAGATAGCGCTGTTTATTCCGCACGCTCCCTCGATCCTCACAAGCCCTGCGAGCCGGACGGTGGCCGCCGGGGCAACCGTCTCGTTTTCGGTCGTTGCGGCGGGCTCCTATCCGCTCACCTACGAGTGGAAACAAAACGGCTCCGCGCTCTCCGGCGGAGCGGACGCGGTCGCCAATATTTCCGGGATCAATGGCGCCACGCTGACCCTGACGAAGGTGCAGGCGGCCGATGTGGGGCAATATACGGTGACCGTGCGCAACGCCTACGGCAGTGTCACCAGCGCTCCGGCCACACTCAGCGGTCCGTCCACGACCGCCGGGATGCTCGCCGTCGCCGGGCAACCGGTTACGCTCAATGTTCCGGCACCCGCTGGCACCGCGACCTACCAGTGGCGCCGCAACGGTGTGCCGATCGCGGGTGCCACCGGAACCTCTTTCACGATCGGCGCGGCCAGTCGGGGCGATGCGGACCACTACGACTACGTGGTGACCGATGGCACGACGGTGAGCGCGTCGAGTCCGACCCGACTCCAAATCGCACCCACGAGCTATCCGGCCAAGGTTGTGCTCGATCCCACGATCAACGTCGCGGCCGAGTTGCTCGATGGTTGGGTCTACACGGTTGCCGTGGCGGCCGATGGGAAATTCTACGTCGGTGGCGAATTCTCGTCGATCAACGGTCGGTTGCGCGGGAGGGTGGCGCGCTTCAATGCCGACGGCTCGCTCGACAACACCTTTGTGCCGCCCCCACTCAATGGTGCGGTCCGCGCGATCCAGCCACTTGCCAATGGCCAAGTCTGGGTCGGAGGAGATTTTCGGGAAATTCGCGGCGCGACCCGGACCTACGCGTATCTCGTGCGGCTTAAAACGGACGGCTCGCTCGACGACACGGTAGCCGCCAATAATCTGGCCGCGACCGTGCGCGCGCTCGCGCTCCAATCAGACGGCAAGCTGCTCATCGGCGGTTCGTTCAACGCCTACGAGGGTGAGTCGAACAACACGTTTCTCGTGCGTCACCATGCCGATGGCAGCCGCGACCCCACTTTCCGGGCCGGGCTATACTACAATTTCGGCGGTGGGGTGTGGTCGATTGCAGTCGATACGAACGATCGGATCGTGATTGGCGGCGCGATCACGCATGCGTGGAGCACCCTCCGCCTCGGAGTGGCGCGGCTCACCTCCAATGGCGCTCTCGATTCTACTTTTGCGCCCACCCCTGGCACCAACAGCGTTGTCTATCAGGTCGCGGTGCAGCCGGATGGTAAAATCCTTCTCGCCGGAGAGTTCACGTCGGTGAATGGCATCGCGCAGGGACGCCTGGCGCGCCTGACGAATACCGGCGCGCTGGACGAAGAATTCGACGCGGGCGCGGGCTTCGATGCCGGCGTCTATGCGCTCTCGGTTCAGCCCGATGGTAAGATCGTCGTCGGCGGTGCATTTCGCACCTTCAACGGCCAAGCGGTTAATTCCCTTGTGCGTCTGCTGCCGGATGGATCGCTCGACAGCGCCTTTAGCGCCGCTCCCAATAACTCCGTGGCCGGGGTGGCGCGGCAGGCCGACGGCCGTTTGCTGGTAACCGGATATTTCTACGGCATCGGCACCACCTTTCGCTTCCATATCGCCCGCCTTGCGACCGACGGCGCACTGGATGCGGCGGTGGCTCCGTTGCCTCTTTTCCCCGGCACGGTGAATTCCCTGCTTCTGTTGCCGGCCGGCAAGATTTTGGTCGGCGGAGATTTTCAGTTTCTCGGTGGTAGCATCGTCCCGAATAATCTCGGCCGTTTGAACGCCAACCTCTCGGTCGACTCCACGTTCAACCCGTCTGGCCTCGGCGCCGATGGTCCCGTCACGCAGTTGGCGGCGGTGGGCGATGGCAAAGTCTGGGTCGCTGGAAATTTTGCAAAAGTGGACGGTATCGCCCGCGGCAAGCTCGCCCGCCTCAACGCCGATGGCACGCTCGACCCGGTTTTTATGCCCGGGAGCGGTCCCAATACGGTGCCGGCCGCCATCGCGGCATTGCCTGGCGGGAAACTGGCGATTGGCGGCGATTTTTCGACTTACAATGCCGCGGCGCTGGGTGGGGGTGTCGCTGTTCTAAAAACGGACGGCGCGCCTGAGTCCGCGTTTGCCAGCGAAGCGGGCGTCGGCGCGGTGCGAACGCTGCTGGCGCAGCCGGACGGAAAACTCGTGGTGGGTGGCGTGAGCGGTGCCACGGGTGCAAGTGTGCGGCTCCTCGCCAGCGGGGTCCGGGATGCCTCGTTTACCACCACCACGTCGCTGGACGGGCTCGCGACGATGACCTTCGAAGCGTCGGGGAAAATTTTGATCGGTGGCCCCAATGTCCTCATGCGCACCCAATCTGAAGGGGCGGTTGATACAGGGTTTCTGCCACCAACGGAGCGGCTTGCGCAGGGATTCGTGCCTCAGGAGGACGGCAATCTGATCGTCCGCGGAAAAATTGCCGCCTACAGCGGCGCGGCCGACTCCGCCTACGTCGCGCGCCTGAATGCGCGCGGCGCGCGCGATCCCAGTTTCGCGCTCTACGGGCTCCTCAGTGCGCCGACGGCGCTGGCCATGCTCGATTCCGGACGACTCCTGGTCGGCGGGGGCGGCGCCCCGGGTTTGGCGGTGACTGCGGCGTTGGCACCGCCGACGATTGCGGCGCAACCGGTGGCTTTCGCGGTGGCCGGGGGTGGGGGAGGCCTGTTGTCCGTGACGGCAACGGGCGTGGGTCCGCTCACGTATCAGTGGAAAAAAGACGGCGAGGAGCTGCCCGGTGCAACGGCGGCGACTTTGACGCTCGCCGGTCTTCAGGCCGGCGATACCGGCAGCTACGTCGTGGTGGTGACGAATAGCTATGGCAGCGTCACGAGCGCGAGTGCTGCGGTCGTGGTGCAAGTGCCGCTCGCCATTACCACGCAGCCGCGGAGCGTAGCAGTTGCCGCCGGGGGCAGCGCCCAGTTTTCGGTGGTGGCGAGCGGCACGCCGCCGTTGGCCTACCAATGGAAGAAAGCCGGGGTCAATGTGAGCGGTGCCACCGACGCCACGTTTTCGATTGCCTCGGTGCTACCCACGGACGTGGCCAAATACACGGTCGGCATCACCAGCGGGTTTGGCGCGGCGACCAGTTCGGAGGCGAGTCTGAGCATTGTCCCGAGCGGTGTGGTCGCAACCCATGCGGTGATCGGCGCAGGCTATGCCCCCGGCGGGAGCGCCACGGTTACAAATACCGTTTCGCTGGGCCAGGCGGCGGCAGGCCTGCGTTGGTCCGTGCTGTTGCCGGCGGGTTGGACGCTTACGTCGAGCGGGGGCAGTGTGGGTAGCTTCAAATCGAATGTCGGCGCCACGACGGTGCTGGAATGGGAGTGGACGGATCTTGCGGTCGGCACGGTGACATTTGACTACACGCTGAATGTCCCGGCCACGGCTTCCGGCGATCAATCGTTGATCGCGATGGTCACCGTCAATCCAGGTGGGACCGCGGTGCAGTTTCTCGCGCAACCTGATCCGTTGCTGGTCAACCCGCGCCATGCAGTTGACACCGACCGCGATGGGCGGATCGGGCTCTTCGAACTCACCCGCGTGATCGAACTCTACAATACCCGCGTTGGCACGACGCGCACGGGGCGCTATCTGACCCAGGTAGGCACCGAGGACGGTTTCGCGCCCGATCTCGTTTCGGTGGGAGGCGGGGTGATCGCCCTCACGCACTACTACGGAGCCGACACGAACCGCGACGGCCGCCTCGCCCTCGTGGAACTCACGCGTGTGATCGAACTCTTCAACACTCGCAGCGGCACCGCGCGCACGGGAGCCTATCACCTCGCGACCACGACGACCGAAGACGGCTTCGCCCCGGGCCCGTGAGGTGGGCAGGGCACGGCTGGTGCCGCTGCGCAGCGCCGTCGATCGGCTCGTGACCGGATCTTTGCTTGGCGGGCCGGTTTCCGCTCGATCCGGCGTTCGCCGTATTCGAAAGTCGCGCCTTCATGGGTTTCCCGCCGCTCGCTTTTTCCAAAGTCTTGAGGTTGTGCTTTTCGGCGCTGCTGGCGTTCGCCGCTTCAGCCGGGGCCCAAGATCTGCCGACCGAGTTTCGGTTTAATGATGCCGGGCGGCCCCGTGCGTTTCGCCTTGTCACCGACGTGGTGGCGACAGCCGGGCCGGACGGTCGTGATACTTACCTGGCCGTGCCGCCGCCCAATGCGACCGTTCCCTCCAGCGCTGCGGACGCGCTTGTTCAGCGTCGGCGAGTGGCTCTCGATACCGGGCGTCCGGCTTGGCTTGTGGTAGATGAAATCGACGCTGCCGGGCGCCCTGTTGGTCGCCGCATCGTTCGCCCTGAAGTCGTCGCCATCAGCTCCAATCCCGCGGTCACCGATACCGCCGCGCGTGCGCTTGGCCTGCGTCCGCGTCCCGCGTTCACCAATGCCCCCGCACGATTTTTGGTCTACACCGCGGACTCGTCGGAACAGGCCCTCACCGCGGCGGCGGCCCTTGGGGCTCGGATGGAAGTGACGCACGCCGCACCCGGGCTCGCGCGCCAGCAGCAACGTCGTCTCATCCCCAATGACACGCTTTTTTCTTCGCAATGGCACTTGGTCAACTCGGGCCAGAGCGGTGGCATCGCGGGCACCGATGTAAATGTTTCGTCGGTTTGGGATACCCGGCTGGGCGACGGTGTGCGTATTGCGATTGTCGATGACGGATTGCAGACCACGCATCCGGACCTGAGTCCGAATATCGATCCCGTCGCGACCAATCATCACAACTGGAATGGCGCGCCCGGCACCGTCAACGACCCGAATCCCAATACCGCCGATGACTATCACGGGACCGCCTGTGCGGGCGTCGCGGCGGCTCGGGGTGGGAATGGGCTGGGTGTTTCGGGCGCGGCGCCTCGCGCGACGTTGGTCGGGTTGAGGTTGATCGCGGCGGCGACGACCGATGCGCAGGAGGCCGAGGCCATTGCCTGGAAAAACGACGTGATCCCCATCAAGAGCAATTCCTGGGGCCCGGGGGACGACGGAAAAACGCTGGAGGCTCCCGGCCCGCTCGCGGCCGCCGCTTTCGCGCAGGCGGCTACCACGGGGAGGGGAGGCCTCGGCACGATCTTTGTCTGGGCCGGTGGCAATGGCGGTGATGTGGGCGACAACTCCAACTATGACGGCTATGCGAACTCGATCTACACGATCGCCATTGCTGCGCTGACCAACAAGGCGCAGCAGTCCTACTACAGCGAACCCGGCGCGAACCTCATCGTTACGGCGCCTTCGAACGGCAGCGGCACCGACCTCGGCATTACGACCGTCGATCTGATCGGCGATGATGGCTACAACGCGACGGGCGTGAGCGGCAACCATGCGAGCCGCGATTACACGAATGACTTTGGTGGCACCTCGTCCGCCGCACCGCTCGCTGCCGGCGTGATCGCGCTGATTCTCCAGGCGAATCCGCAGCTCGGTTGGCGCGATGTGCAGGAAATTTTGCTCAAATCGGCGACGCAGGTCGCTCCCTCCGATTCGGACTGGATCACCAACGCGGCCGGTTTTCGCTTCAACCACAAGTATGGCGCAGGTCTGATCAACGGCGCCGCCGCGGTCGGCCTCGCCACCTCCTGGACCAACCTGCCTGTCGCCACCAGCCAGACGTTGGCCCGTTCGAGCCTGAGCCAGTCCATTCCCGACAACAATTCGGCCGGAACGAGCGTGACCTTCGATCTCTCCGCGCAATCCAATCTCCGGATCGAACAGGCTACGGTGACGCTCACGATTGCTCATGCCAACCGGGGCCAGATCGCGGTCACGCTTACGTCACCGACTGGCACGGTCAGCCGCCTCGCCGAAAAACACACCGACTCCGCGGCGAACTACTCGGCGTGGACTTTCATGACGGTGCGCAACTGGGGCGAGTCATCCCAAGGCGTCTGGACGCTCACGGTGAGTGATCTCGCGGCCGGCACGACCGGCTCGGTGACGAGTGCCGCGCTCACAGTCTACGGAACTCCCGCTGCTCCCCTGAACCGTCGCCCTGCGGTGACGGCGGCGATCCTCTCGCCCGGTCCCGAGGCGTTTGCCGAACTTCCGTTGGCCGTCGCCGGACTTGTCGCCAATGACCCCGAGGCCGACGCAATCACCTACGCCTATCAGTGGCAGCTTTCCTCCGACGGAGCGACTTTCGCCGATATCGCCGGAGCCACGGCGGCCATCCTCGCCGGTGACTCGGCCCGCGCGGGTCTTCTGGTTAGGTGTCGGGTGACCGCGTCCGACGCCGGTGGCGCAGGCGCAGCCTTTTTGACCGAGCCCCGTGCGTTGAACCGCCGCCCGCCGATTGTGGCGCGCACGGGAGCGCTTTTCACCTATGATTCGGAACTTTTCGTCACGGATCGCTCGGCGACATTTTCCCGCGCTGCTTTGATCAACGAATTTAGCCAGGGCTCTACGGGGGCAAAAGAGTGGGTTGAGCTGATCACGCTCGCACCTACTACCGATCTGCGCGGCTGGACGTTGGCGGACAGCAACTCCGGGACGTTGACGTTTTCACAAAATGCACTCTGGGCTGCCCTCCCCGCCGGCACGCTCGTCGTGGTCTACAACGGCGCCGATCGCGATAGCGTCCTTCCGGCTGATCGCGCCGTGCTGGATGCCAGCAAGACGCTCGTCATCGCCCACAACAATGCGGCGTTTTTCAGCGGCAATTGGCCTGGTCTCAGCAATAGCTCGGCGGAGTTTCTGGCGCTCGCTACCGCCTTGGGTGCGTCGGTCGATGGCGTGTCCTTCAATGCCAACACGATTCACTCGCCGGCACTCGGGTCGGTCGGTTCGGCCACCGCCGCCGCGTATCAGGGCGGGACCGACGCCGGGGCCGACCTGCTCGCAAATTGGGCAAAGCCGTCCGCAGGTTCGGCGACCCCCGGTGCCGGCAACGGCGGGGCCAACAGTGCGTTCGTTGCCGATCTGCGAGCAGGAGCACTTAACCAGCCCGCGACGTTTCGTTTTGGAGCGAGCAGCGTCACTCCTCTCGGGCTCGCGATCGACGCTGCTACGGGCGTTGTCAGCGGCACGCACAGCGCCACTCCCGGAGTCTACATCCTGGTGATCGAGCGCACCAACGGCGTGGATGTCGCGAGCCAGACTTTGCCGTTGCTGGTCGTTGGTGCCGATGGCGTCGCGACCATACCGACCGGGCAGACGTGGCGCCTGAATCGTGATGCCGCGTTGCCCGGATCGCTTACGGTGATGGGGACGCTCGATCTCGCCGGTTTCGAACTCACGGTGTTGCGGACGTTGACCAACAGCGGCGGCACGGTGGTCGACTCCGCGAATCGCCTGCGTGTGGTTACGCTTTCCGGCACGCAGTCGCTTGCCGCGGGCAGCCTTGGCTATACCGCGACGGCCACGGCGGCGGGCACCGTGACGCTTGCGCAAACGCTCACTTTTTCCGGGAGCGTGGCGAATCTCGCTTGGCAGCTTTCATTGCCGGTGGGCTGGAGTTATGCGTCGGGCGCGGGCGCCGAAGGCGACGTAAAGCCGGCAGCAGGCGCCGGTGGTTTGTTGGAGTGGAAATGGACGGCGGCGCAGGTGAGCCCGCTCGTGTTTCAAGTGACGCTTTCCGTTCCGGCCGGAACCGCTGGAGCCAAAACAGTTGGTGCGGCGGCCTTGCTATATGCTGGCGATTCAGCCGTTCCCCTGCAGGTCGCCGCGCAGCCGGAGTCACTCTCGATTGGTCCCGCGGAACTGGGCCCACGCCACAACGCCGATACCAATGCCGATGGTGCGCTCAGCCTGGTTGAGCTCACGCGAGTGATCGAACTCTACAATACGAGTAACGGCACGCTGCGCACCGGGCGTTACATCGTGGCGACGACTCCCACAGTCGATGGTTTCGCGCCTGAGCCCGGTGTATCCGGTGCCGCCGGCACGCTCGCGACCTACCATACCGCCGACACCAACTCCGACGGGCGTTTTGCTCTCCATGAACTCACCCGCGTGATCGAGCTTTTCAATGCGCGCAGTGGCTCGGTGCGCACGGGGAGGTATCACGCGCAAGCCAGCACTGAAGACGGCTTCGCGCCCGGGCCGTGAGACGCCATGAGTCGGGCGCTAATTTATTTTCGCGTGATTTCTCGCGCGGGCTGAACATATCTTCCGCCCGCGTGCGCCTCTCCCTTTTCCCCACCGTCCTCATCGCGTTGCTGGCCTTTTTTGTTTCGTCCCACGTTTCGGCCCAACCGACTGCATCGCTCACGGCAAATGTCGCCACCTATGCGGCGACCGGCGGCCAAGTCGTGTTCACTGCGACGATCGAGTATTCCTCGGTCGCGGCTCCGACCGCGCTCGGTTATGCACTTACCGTGCCGACTGGCTGGGCCCTTGTCAGCACAGCCGGTCCGAATGCCCCCGAAATCAGGCCGTCTGCCGGCACTACGGGTTCGCTGGAGTATGCTTTTACTTCCGCTCCCGCGGGCTCGGCCTCGTTTGCGATCACGGTTTCCTATCCTGCCGGACTCGTTGGGAACCAAACGGTGTTCGCTTCGGCTGTTTACCGGGCTCCTACCACCACGATTTCGATTCTCCCTGTGACGATAACCAGCACCGGCACGAGCTCCGCGATCGCGCCGACGATCACCGCGCAGCCGGCCAATGCCACGGTGCTCGCCGGGCAGCCGGTTGCCTTCAGCGTGATGACGACGGGCACGCCAACGCCGACCTACCAGTGGCGCCGCAACGGAGCGGCGCTCGCAGGCCAGACGAATGTGACACTCGCTTTCGCCAACGTGGGTGCGAGTGAGGCGGGCAATTACGACGTCGTCGTCACGAATTCCGCGGGCTCAGTTACTTCGTCTGTTGCCGTGCTGACGGTAAATGTGGCTCCGACCATTTCTTCGCATCCCACGAGCCAGGTCGTCGCGCAGGGCCAGGTCGCGACCTTTTCCGTCAGCGCAACAGGCACGCCCGCGCCGACTTTTCAATGGCGCAGGAACGGCCTCTCGATCGCCGGCGCGACAGCGGCGCGTTTCAATGTAAACGGTGCCTCGAGTGCGGATGCCGGGAACTACGATGTCGTGGTCGCGAATATTGCGGGCTCGCGCACGAGTAATTCGGCGACGCTCACCGTCAATGCGCCGGTGGTCGGCGCTCCCGTGATCTCGCAGCATCCGGTCGGGCAAACCGTCACGGTTGGCACGTCGGTTACCTTGACCGTTACCGCAACGGGCGCGGGTGGCCCACTGACCTACCAGTGGCGTCGCGAGGGTGAACCGGTAGCCAACGGCACCGAGGCAACCCTGATCCTGGCCGGAACCACGGCCGTGTCCGGCAGTTACTCGGTGATCGTGACGAACTCCGCAGGCGCCGTTTCCTCGACTGCGGCCCTCGTGCAATTCCTCGTGGCACCGGACCGCCCCACGATCACCCGGCAGCCAGTGGGACGCCCAGTGCTGGTGGGAGCCACGGCGACGCTGTTTGTAGAGGCTACTGGACCGGGGGTTCTCACGTATCAGTGGTTCAAGGATGGACGGGCGATTTCCGGGGCGACGTCGCCAGAGTTGTTGCTCGGCTCGGTGACACTCGGGGCCGCCGGTTCCTATTCGGCGACGGTGACCAACTCCATCGGGACAGTCACCACAGAGGTGGCGACGATCACCGTCAACGATCGCGCGAGTGCCCCTGTCATCCTGGTTCAGCCGGCACCGCAGGTCGTGCTCGCGGGAGCCACGGCGACGTTTGCCGTCGAGGTGATGGGCAATCCGGCTCCGCAGTATCAGTGGCGTCGCAACGGGGCCGCCGTGACGGGGGCGACTTCGGCGACGTTGGCGATTCCAAATGCGCAGTCCGCCAACGCCGGCGTTTACGACGTCGCGGTGACGAACAGTGCGGGCACGGCGACGAGTTCGCTCGCGCCCTTGTCGGTCACCAACGCGGCCACGCTCCCCGTTGTCTATCGGCAACCAGCGTCGGTATCCGCAGTGGCTGGACGTTCGGTGGCCTTCTCGGTGGTGGCGAGCGGCGCGCCCGAGGTCGCCTATCAGTGGCAAAGAAACGGAATCGAAATCTCCGGCGCGACGTCGTCGACTTTGCGGCTGGCGCCCCTGAACGCCGGGCACGCGGGCCAATACACCGTTGTGGTGAGCAATGGCGCGGGGCGAGTGACGTCGGCCGAAGCCGCGCTCGCGGTGTTGGCTCGCAGCTACGCGGGTTTTTGGTTCGGAACGCTCGGGGACAACGGCTCGTTTGCGCTGCGTATCAACGATGATAACACGGGTGAGTTTCTCGGCTTTCTGCCCGGCACGCGCACCGCGTTTGTGAGCCGGGAGGCAAGTGTCGACGGCGAGGGGCGGCTGCAGATCAAGGCGTCGAGCCTCACGGGCACTCCGACTCCGGCGGCGGCACCGCGCCCGGCCGGTGCGGACGTCGTCGCGGCGGCCGCCGACGTGAGTTTTTCCGGAACGATTTCGGCGAGCGGCGTGTTGTCGGGGAGTCTCGGCGGGTCCCCGGCAATCGCTCTCTCGGCTGCACGCGCGGCTGACACCGGTGCGTCGTCCGCAGGATTTTACCAGGCAGGATCGGGGGGCAGTTCGGCGCAGACCTTTGCCCTCGTGGGGCCGCAGGGCCAGGTGCAGGCCGTGGTGCAGGCGGGTGCGGCTGTGGATGCCGGTCGCGGCACGCTCGACGCGGCGGGGCGGGTCAGCCTGACGACCGCGGCGCAACAGACGCTCACCGCCACGGTTTCGGGCGACAGCGCGACGTTTGCAGCATCGGTGACCGATGGCAAAGGCGCGACGACTGCCTTTTCCGGATACGCCGCGGGTGCGAGCGGCTTGGCCACGCAACGGCTGGTAAACATATCGACCCGCACGACAGCCGGAGTGGGCGAGCAGGTCGCGATCGTTGGCTTTGTGATCTCGGGCATCGAATCGAAACCGGTGCTGATCCGCGCCGTCGGGCCAACGCTCGGCAGCTTTGGCGTCGAAACCGCCCTCCGTGCCCCGGAGCTCGTGCTCAATCGGGGGGCGAATGTCGTGGCGCGCAATACCGGCTGGACCACCTCGGGCGACGCCGCGGCGATTGCCGCGGCAGCCGTGCGTTCCGGGGCGTTTCCGCTGGGCGAGACGAGCGCGGATTCGGTTCTGCTTCTCACGCTTGCGCCGGGCACCTACAGCGCAGTCGTGAGCGCAGCCGACGGGCGGGCCGGGGTGGGGCTCGTGGAGGTTTACGATCTCTCCGGCGCCTCGATTGCTCAAAAGCTGACCAATATCTCAACGCGCGCGGTGGCCGGAGCTGGCGACGCGACCTTGATCGCCGGAGTAGTGGTCGGTGGAAGTGCCCCGAAACGTCTGCTGATTCGCGCTGCGGGACCGGCGCTGGCTCAATTTGGGCTCACGGGTGTTTTGGCGAAACCGCAGCTTACTCTGATCTCCGACGGCAAAACGGTCGCGCAAAATGTCGGCTGGAGCACGTCGGGCGATTCCGTGACCATCGCCGAGTCAGCTGCGAGGGTAGGGGGCTTCCCGTTTGTGAATGGCAGTGACGACGCCGCGCTCGTCGTGAATTTGGCTCCGGGTGCTTACACCGCCCAGGTCACTGGAGTCGGCGCGGCGTCGGGTGTCGTGTTGGTGGAGGTCTACGAAATTCCATAGTTGAGCCGTGCCGGGTGTATGGTGGCAGTCGCGGTTGGGTGCGGGGATGCGCGCCGTGGTGTTTTCAGGCGTGACCGTGCACGTCTATCGGTCGCCTCCATCGCCTGATCGCACTTGGGCAATTTTTGGCTGAAATTGGTGCTGACGCGTTGGCGCGTTATGATTCGTGGAATTTTTCTGATTCTTGGGGCACCTTCCCGAGCAATTTTTGGGAATGTTTTGCTGGTATGGGGTGAGTTGCCTAGTCGGAATGACGGTTCTGAGCTTTATTCGTCGAATCGTGCGTAATGTTACGCACATTTCACCCGGGCAATAAATTGACACCGGGTAAGTAGCGTTCTCACTCCAGCCCTGCCGCCGCCAAGTCTACCCTCATCGCTTCGACTTCATCCTTACGTCCGCATAAACTGAGTTCAGCATGTCCTTCGAAGCGATTTTCCCGGCCGTATCTCAGCCCACGACCAGTATGTCTCCCGTCGCTGTGTAAGAATCAGGACGTTTCAGGAAAACTTTAGCATGTCCCGCCCCATGAAAAAAATACTCCTTCTTGTCGCCGCGGTTCTTGCCGGCGCAGTCAGCAGCTTCGCGCAGACCGCGACAGTCACGCCGAGTGTCACGACCTACGACCCCGCCGGTGGGCAAATCACGTTTACGGTGAACTTGAGCTACCCTGCGGAAGTCGGGGCAGTGGGTTTCGCAGCTAAACCGCCGACCGCGACGTGGGCCCACGTGAGCACCGGTGGTTCAAACGTCCCCGGTCTGAAGCCGGCCGTTGGTGAGACGACCGATCCGGCCGTTGCGAGCTCCGAGCTAGGCTGGACTTATCCCGAGGAGGCCGGCCCGCCGTCTGCGAGTGCGTCGTTCACGTTTGTTCTCAGCTATCCTGCGGGACTCACCGGGAATCAGGTTTTCGCATTCTCCGGACATACCCGCCTCGCCGGGGTCCGCACGGATATTTCAGTGGCGTCATTGACCATCGGTGCACCGGTGGCGCCGACTTTTTCGGGTCAGCCCTCCAACACTACGGTTAATTCCGGCGCGAACACGTCCTTTACGGTGGTTGCCGTGGGCCCTCCCGCGCCGGCGGTCAAGTGGCAGCGCTCAATCGATGGTGGCGTAACCTTCACTGACCTCGCGAACGACGCGACCTTCTCAGGGGTCGCCACGGCCACGCTATCTCTCACCGCGGTGCCTGCTTCACTGCATGGAAACCGTTTTCGCGCGATCGCTTCGAACGGTGCACTCCCCGACGCCACTTCGTCCGTCGCCGTATTGTCGGTAAATTCTGCTCCCGTGTTTGTGACTCATCCCCGCTCCCAGTCGGTATCTACCGGGGGAAATCTGATATTGACTGCGACCGCCTCGGGATTTCCGGCTCCGACCTACCAATGGATGAAGGGCGCGACGGCTCTTGCCGATGGTGGACGTATATCGGGGGCGACTTCGGCGACGTTGACGATTTCTGCCGTAGCGGCCGGCGATGCTGGAAGCTACACCGTCGTGGCAAGCAATGGCATCGTGCCGAATGCCACCTCGAATGCTGCGGTGATTGCCTTGGGGCCAAGTGGTTTCAGTGCCTCGCATGTTTTGCAGGGGCCCGGTTACACCCCCGGTGGGACCGTGACTGTGACCAACACAATCAATTACACGGGTGAACTGAGCAGCCTGTCGTGGAGCGTATTGCTACCGGCGGGCTGGAGCTTCGAATCAGGCGTGAACGCCGGCAGCCCGTCTACCCAGCCATCTGCCAACGATATTTCAGTGCTGGATTGGGCGTGGGCGACCGCGCCTGCCTCTGGCTCGACATTTTCCTATACACTCAAGGTGCCTGCGAATGCGCAAGGTTCGCAATCGCTGGTTGCGATGGTGGCTTACGGTATTGGCGAAACGACCCTGCAGCTCGTCGCCACCCCCGACCCGCTTCCTGTGAACCAGATTTTCACGCATTCGGCGGATACCAACCAGAACTTTAAGATCGATCTGTCCGAGCTCACTCGCGTCATCACTCTCTACAATGCTCGTTTCGACACCGGCGCTGGCAAAGTGCGAACCGGCGGCTACAAGTTGCAGGCGGGGACCGCCGATGGATTTGCTACGGATGCGGCTCGCGATCCCTCAGTGGTCGTCAACTTCGGCAGTTATCATGCCGCAGACTACAATCGAAACGGTAAGATCGATTTGGCGGAGCTCACCCGCATCATAACCCTTTACAATACGCGCTACGATACCGGCGCCGGCAAGGTTCGAACCGGATACTATAAGGTGGCCGTGGGAGTGACGACCGTAGATGGCTACACCACGGATCCAACGCGCGCTCCCTAACCTTTTTACTCGAACAAATTTTTCCACGCCAAAATTTCGCCATGAATACTCTCATTCGCGCTGCTCGTTTTGCCTTCGCCCTGTTCCTTTCCGGAACCGCGCTCTCTGCGGTGGCGGCCAATTCCGTCACGGTGACACCGTCGGCAACGAGTTACTCGGCCGCCGGTGGCAACCTCACAATTACGGTTTCGCTAACTTACACAACGGCGCTCGCAGGTCTAGATTTTGAACTGAAGACCCCTGCTGGTTGGAAGTTTGTTTCCGTAGCGGGGCCCAATATTCCGCAAACATCGCCAACGGCCGATGACTTGGGTTCGTTTGGTTTGGGGTTCGCCTACTCGGCGTTTCCCACCAGTCCGGCGGGCTTCAGTTTTGTAGTGAGCTATCCGGCCAACCAAACTGGCGACGTGTCCCTCACGGCGATCAAGGCCAGCTTTACAGATGAGACGACCAGTGTCGTTGATGCGAAGACGGTCGCTAACATTGTGCTGACCCCCGCTCCGACGCCACCCGCCATATCGTCCTCCCCCTCGAATCAGGCGGTCACCTCGGGCCAAAATGCCACCTTCACCGTAGCAGCTTCTGGCAATCCCGCCCCCACGTTCGTTTGGCAGAAATCGACTGACGCTGGTGCAAATTGGACCGACCTCGCAAATGGTGGACGCATCTCGGGTGCGACATCTGCAACGCTCACGATCACCGGTGCGCTTTCAACCGACGTCGCGAGCTATCGTGCAGTGGCTTCGAATGGTGTCGGTTCTCCCGCCAACTCCGCGGCTGCCACGCTCACTGTCAACAAAGCCAATCAAACGATCACGTTTGGCGCGCTTGCTCCCACGTCATTTGGCGCCGGCCAAATCACTCTCAACGCCACAGCCAGCTCAGGGTTGGGCGTAACCTACACCAGCTCAAATCCGACCGTAGCGCTCGTTGCTGGGAATACCATCACGGTCGGTGCCGTCGGCACGGCCACGATCACCGCAAGCCAAGGCGGCAATTCTGAATTTAATGCGGCGGTCGATGCCACTCAGGTGCTGTCGGTCGGCAAGGCGACGGCATCGGTCACTCTCAGCGGACTCGCCCAAACCTTCAATAATAGTCCTCGCGCCGTGACGGCGACGACGAATCCTGCCGGCCTCACCGTAGGAATCACCTATGACGGCGGCGCGACGGCTCCGTCCAACGTGGGAAGCTACGCGGTGGTCGCGACCATCAACGATGCGAGTTTCGCGGGCACCGCGACCGGCACGCTCGTGGTTTCGAAAGCCGACCAGACGATCACCTTCGCGGCACTGACACCGGTCACCTTTAGAGATCCGGACATCACATTGTCTGCGACCGCGACTTCCGGCCTCGGCGTATCTTTCACGAGCTCGAATCCTGCCGTGGCAACCATCAACGGCACTACCCTGACGATTACCGGTGCGGGTAACGCCATGATCACAGCCAGCCAAGGTGGTAACGCCAATTACAATGCCGCAACCTCGGTTGGCAACGTCCTCACCGTGAACAAGGCGCTCGCGACCGTGAGCCTCGGCAGCTTGTCCGCGACATATGACGGCTCGCCCAAGGTTGCATCCGCCACCACGACGCCCGCCGGCTTGGCCGTAAACTTTACCTATGACGGCAACGTGCCGCCGCCCATCAATGCCGGCACCTATGCTGTGGTTGGCACGGTTGTTGATCCGAACTACACGGGCACCGCCTCCGGTAGCCTCGTGATCGCGAAGGCTCCGCAGACGATCACCTTTGCCGCGCTCGATTCGAAGCCCTTTAATGACCCCGATTTCCCCCTCACCGGCACGTCGTCTTCCGGTCTTTCGTTGGTTTACACGAGTTCTGATCCGACGGTCGCCACGGTCACTGGCAACGTCGTCGACCTCATCAAGACCGGCACCACGACGATCACCGCTAGCCACGCCGGTAATGAGAACTTCGAGCCCGCTGCTCCGGTGAGTCGCGTGCTGACGGTCTTGAACGCCGGTCAGACCATCACCTTCGCCGGCACCGAGCTCGCCGGAAAGACTTTCGGCGACGCCCCGTTTGACCTCACCGCCACTGCCACTTCCGCGCTCCAAGTCTCCTTCGAGAGTTCGGATGTTGCGGTCGCCACCATCGTCGGCAACCGCGTTACGATCGTCGGTGCAGGTAATGCCACGATCACCGCCAAGCAGGCGGGCGACTCCAACTTCGCAGCCGCAGCGGATGTCCCGCGCGCTCTTACTGTCGCCAAGAAGGCCGTCACACCGGTGCTGGTCGGCCTCGCGCAGACTTACAACGGTAGTCATCGTGTAGTGACTGCGACGACCACGAACCCCTCTGGATTAGCCGTCATGGTTACGTATGGCACAGGCGCGGGCAGCCCAACTCCTCCGACCGAAGTTGGCAGCTACTCGGTGACTGCAACGATCGTCGACCCCAACCACACCGGATCGGTGACCGGCACGCTCGTGGTTTCGAAAGCCGACCAGACGATCACCTTCGCGGCACTGACACCGGTGACCTTTAAAGATCCGGACATCACGTTGTCTGCGACCGCGACTTCCGGCCTCGGCGTATCTTTCACGAGCTCGAACCCTGCCGTGGCAACCATCAACGGCACTACCCTGACGATTACCGGTGCGGGTAACGCCACGATCACAGCCAGCCAAGGTGGTAACGCCAATTACAATGCCGCAACCTCGGTTGGCAACGTCCTCACCGTGAACAAGGCGCTCGCGACCGTGAGCCTCGGCAGCTTGTCCGCGACATATGACG
>CALRZR010000144.1:0-19163 GCA_943372705.1 Opitutus sp. GAS368
TCAGTTTCCCGCCGGGCTGCATCGCCTCCATGGCGTTTTTCGTAAGGTTGAAAAAAACCTGCTTTAGCTGATTCCGGTCCGCCATCACTGCGGGCAATGCATCGATCGTCTCGGCCTCCACCACGATGCCGCGGTCCGCAAACTCCCGCTGTTGAAAGCCCAGCACTTCGGTCAATATCTCCGCGAGATTCGTTTCCGCCAAATCTGGCGGGCGCGGCCGAATCGCCTCTAGAAAATTGCTGATGATCCCGTCGAGTCGCGCGACTTCGTCGGTGCAGACGCGCAACGATTCCGTCAGTGATTCCACCTCCTTCGAGGCTTTCTGCTTCTTCAACTTTCGTTCGATCAGCTGGAGGTGGATGGTGAGCGAGTTCAGCGGATTGCCGAGCTCATGCGCCACGCCCGCCGCCAGCAACAACACCGATGACGTGCGCTCGTCTTCGATCCTCCGCTCCGTCGTCAATTTCTCTTTGGTCACATCGCTCAGGATCACCGCAAATCTCCGTGGCGAACCGCGCCCACCTCCGCGAAACGGCACCATGTAAAGCCGCACGCTCCGCGGTTCCGGATAGGTCAGCTCAAACTCCCGCGCGACGACCGGCAGCGCACCCCGCACCGGCCCGTCGTCCAGCGCGGCGTCGATCGACGGACGCAGCCCGGGCACCAGCCGCCACAACGTCTGTCCGGCCAATTCGTCGTCGCCGATCCCGATCAAGCGGTGGGCCGCATCGTTCGCGTATTCGATCGCCCCGTCGGCCGAAATTACGAGCACGCCTTCCTGCAGCACGTTGAAGATTTCCTCGAATAGTCCCCGCTCGCGCGCGAGGCGCTGCACGAGGTTGGCGAGATTCACCGAATCGAGCGCATCAAGTCGCCCCAGCACGCGGTCGAGCGAAGAATGTTTTTTTCCGGCCATCGCCGGACTTCTTGGCGCAGCCGCCCCCCGCGGTCAACGACGCGCCGGCCCGACCGCTATTCGCCAAGAAAATCCATCTGGTCCGGATCCACGCGGCCGGACAGCAGTTTCCGCAGAAACATTTCCCGGTGCTGCGGCGTGCGGCCGAGCTTCAACACCGCCTCGCGATGCTCCTCGGTGCCGTAACCTTTGTGTTGCGCAAAACCGTAACCGGGAAACTTCCCGTCGAGCTCGTTCATCATCCGGTCGCGCGTCACCTTCGCGATGATCGACGCCATCGCGATGCACAACGAGCGCCCGTCGCCCTTGACGATCCCCGTGTGCGGGTAGGGAAACCCCCGCAGCGCGAGCCCGTCGACCAGCACGCGGCACGAAACCGTCGGAGTAAAATTCGCCACTTCCTCCGGCGGCGCAAAAAGGTCGGGCTCCGTTTTTTGCTGAAACGAACCCGGCGGATATATGCCTTCCAGCGCCCGCCGCATAGCGAGCTTAGTGGCGCCGAGAATATTGAGCTGTTCGATCTCTGCGACGTCCGCGGTGCCAAACTGCGCGTGGATCTGCCCCTGCGCCGTCAACGTCTCAAACTCAAACCACAGCTCTTCGCGCTCGGCGGCGGTGAGCTGTTTGGAATCGTTCACCCGACTGGCCCGCCCGAGCGCCCAGCGGCTTTCGAGAAACTCCCGGTTGACCAATACCGCCGCCGCCACCACCGGTCCCGCGAGCGCACCGCGACCGGCTTCATCGACCCCAATGAGCTCGGCGACACCCTCAATCTGCTTGAGATCGAATCCGCGGAGTTGTCGGCGTTTGGCCATGAGGCGGACGATTTAGCGGTCGCAGTGAACGCTGCGCAACTCCCGTCCTTGGGCACCGCGACGATTGCGCGGCCCGCCATGGCCGCTCCGTCGCTCAGGGGCGGCGAACTCCCCTGAGCCTATCCTCCGGGGACGAAGCGTCAGAAGCCCACGCTCGCCGTGAAGCGGAACGAGATCGGGTCGTAGTAACGCACGGCGCGTTCGGGCACCGTGATCTTGCGGGCTCCGGCCACAGTCGAGGCGACGAGGGCCCCGCTGACCGGATCGACGAACAACGTGCTCTCGCCGGTCGCCACTTTCTTTTGTTCATCGAGCAAATTGTTCACATTCGCCCGGAAGTTCCACTTTCGCCCGGCCAGTGTAGCCCGATAGCCGATACCGACGTTGAGTTTGTAGTCGGCCTTGAACTTAGGCTTGTAGCGGACATTCTCCACACCCTCGGTCGTGCGCGCACCATTGGTGAGCAACACTTCGCTCTGACGCTGGCCGTTGAACTGCGCGCCCAGCCCGAGATCGAGGCCCTTCAGCGCACCTGTCGTAAAGTCGTATTTGTTCCAAATCGAGAGCTGGTTGCGCGGGTTATCGAGCGTCCGGCGTCCCTTCGTCTGGCCCGAAAAATCATACGAGGCCTCGTCGAGATTCGCGCGGCGGGTCTCGAGCGGCACCCCCATGTAGTTCCACCACGAGTCATACTCGGTGCTCTTCGGCTGATCGACGACCCGGAAGCCGCCTTGCACGCCTTGCGTGAGGTATTGGTAGGTCAACACGGTCGAAAGATTTTCGGTGAGATTGAAATAAACCTGCATGTCGATGCCGCGGGTTTGGTCGTCGTAGGCGGTATCGGAATTTCGGTTCATGTAGGCGTTGTTCGCGTTGAGACCGGTCGCGCCGGAGCCGACACTTGTCGTCTGGTTCGCCGTGAAGTTATTCGCGTCGTTGGCCGCCGCATCCAATGCGCGGCGCAACGGATCGGTCGCCGCGCTGCCGAGGCTCGCGTAGTCGACGAGAATGAAACCGGCCTGCTGGGGCGCGCCGGTCACGCGGGGATTGTTCGCATCCGCCGCTGCGACGTAGCTCGACGAGACGAGGTAGGTCACGGGCTTGTCGGTTTGGAAGGTGGTGTAACCCGAATTCGTGACCGAGTAGGCGCCCGGGCCCGTGCCGGTCGCCACCACATTGCCCGTGAAGCCCGCGCGCAGTGTAGCCTGGTTATTGCTCCGCGGCTGCGGCGCCCAGAACAGATTGTAGATCGCATTCTCGCGGTCGATTTGGAATCCCGCGACCGTAGCCGACACGCGGGAGCGTCCACGCGAGTCCTTCCAAATATCAAACTTCATGCCGATTTCCTTGCTCTTGGTTTTCTCCGCTTGGAACGGACTGCCCGCGCCGTCGCGTTGCCCGGTGTTCGGGAAAATGCCGCCGGCGCTCACCGCGTAGAGAGAAATGTCTTTCGTCAGCGCGACACTCACGCCGGCCGTCGGGCTCGTATCGGTCTGCACCTTGCCGCCAAACCGGTAGCCGTTCACGACGGGCACGGCTCCGGGCGCACTGTTGAGCGACGTAGCATCGGGGGAAGCGGGCTTCACCCAATTGGCGAGGTCCGTGTCAGGCTTCGTCGCATCGGCCTTCACAAACGTGTTGTTGTAGGTGCGCACCATGTAGCGATTCCAACGCACGCCGCCGATGCCCGTGATCCGGTTGTTCCACCACTTGCCTTGATAGGTCGCGTAGTGACCGGTGTTCCACTCCCAGAAAGGTGTTTCGCGAAACACGCGCGTCTGTTCACCCGCGTAGCGCACGCCGCTCAAATCACCGAAGGAAATATAGGAGCGGTTCGTGCCACCCGGGGTGTTGCTCGTCACCTGCGCGGTCGACGTGTCGGTTTGGTTGATCGTCTGCTCCTGCCGCCCGACGAGAAACACCTGCTTGTTGCCCAGCAGCGAAAATTCATACGTCAGCTCCGCGCGCACCTGCTTGATAAATTTGTGCGTAATGCCGTTCGCCCATTGGTAGTTGATCGTTTTCCAATAGGTCTGCGCGGGCGTGACCGGATTGGGGCCGACATTCGTCCAGATGCCCACCGAAGTCGGCGCCACCGCTGTCGCGGTGTTGCTCGTGGCCACACCCTGGGAATCCAGTGAACGGCGCTTCGTCAGCACATCCGTGTAGTTGGCGCCGAGCACCGCGCTCAATCCGTCGAAAATCCGCTGGGTCACTTCCACCGTGCCCGTGAAATAGTCGTCCTTGGTGTAGGTATCGCCGCCGCTGATCCGGAAGAAGCGGTCACGGCCAAACCGGTCGCGGGCCACCGTCGCACCTTCGTTAAACTCGTTGACGTTTTCCGCCACCCGGAGGCCGAAACGATTGATCACGTTGCCGGCATTCGCATCCGCGACGTCCTTGAAGCCATTGCCGTCCGTGCGGAATTTCCCATATTCGATATCAACAAAGACGTTCGTGTTCTTGAAGGGCCGGAAATCGAACGCGGGCGTGATGAGCAGGCGGCGGCGATCATCGTGGTCATCGGGAGTGCTCTGATTTTGATAAACGAAACCGACCCCGTAGTTGAGCGAGGCCCCGTTGGGTCTCTTCAGCACCGGACCGCTCTTATAGGCTTCGAACCGATAAAAATCTTCCGAGCCAAACGCGAACCGCGCCGTGCTCCGCGGCGTGTTGCTCGGATACTTCGGCGTGATGTTCACGATGCCGCCCAGCGCGGCGACGCCGTAGAGCAGCGCCTGCGGTCCGCGGGCGACTTCTTGCCGGTCGATATTGACCACGTCGGTGACGGTATCCTGGCGAAACCCGTTGCGGAGAAACGAGCGCGTGTTGAACCCGCGGATGTTCACCTGCACGCTGTCGCGGTTGATCGAACCGGCATTGCCCGAACCGGACGGGCTGAACGTAAAGCTGTTCGCCGTCGTCACCGTGTCCTGCACGATGCCCGCGCTGTATCGCAAAGATTCCTTCACATCGACCGCGCCGATGTCGTCGATGAACTCCCGCGTGATCACCTCGATTGGCATCGGAATCTCTTTGATCGCCATGTTGAGCCGTGTGCCGGTCGTGGCATTGGTGGCGAGGTAGCCTTTGTCTTTCGACGTATCGACGCGGAATTCCGCCAGAAGCACCGCCTCCTCCTTGGTCGGATCGGCGGCGGCAGACGCCGCTGATGACGTTTGGGCCGGTGCGGCGACGACGGCGAATAGCGCGCCGAGAAAAGCGAACGGAGTTTTTCGGTTCATAGCTTTGGGTTTTTCCTTGGTCGGAGGAGGTGTGGGTTTTTCGGGTGCCGCCGCGCCCGGCGGTTTCGACGGTGCGGCGCGGAAAATCATCAACGCACCGGATTTCGCGTCTTCCGCGATGACGAGGCCGGTATCGGCCACCATGAGGCCGAGCGCTTCACGGGCGGAAAACTCCCCTTTTACGGCATTCGTTTTCACACCGGCCACTGCCTCCGCGGGAAACATGATCTCGCGCTGGGCCTGCCCGCCAAAACGCCGCAACGTTTCCGCGGCGTCGCCCGCCGTCAGATCGAACGCCTGGCGCACCGGTTCGGCCGCTCGCAACCCGATCGCTCCGAGGATCAGCCCAATCAGCACTGACGCCCACCACCTCACGACGAGGTGCAAAGTTCGGCGGAAAACACCAGAGGAGAGCATGAGATGTGGGGTTCATCGGTTCCACGGCGGACAGATTCGCCAACCAAGATGCGCCGGCCGGGGATTTCCGTTAAAAAATTTTGCACACAATTAATTTTCCGTCGCGCTTCCGCGAGCGTCGGCCCCATCCCGGCCGCGCTCCCCTTGCCTACCGCGCCCGGCGCAGGCGAATTTCGTTGGCCCCGTTGCGTTCAGCCCGGGCGCCAAACCCCATTTCAACCAGTCGCACAAATCCGTCGATATTGTCCGACCGAAACGACGCGCTGATCCGGATCGCCGCCAACTCCGCATCAACCACAACGATCTGCACGGCGTTTCGCCGGTTAAACTCGGCCACAATTTCTCCCAGCGGAGCCGCGGTAAATTCCAGCATCCGGCGCTGCCAAGCCAACACCCGCTCAATCTCACTCGTCGTCAGTGTCGCGATCTGCGGCGCCTCCGGTTGCGCCGCCAGAGATACGACCGCCCTTTGCCCCGCTTCCAGCAGTGGGACGAGCGTAGGGCGATCGCCGCTTTCGCCACGCGTATCCGGGCCGGCGCTCGCCTCGCTCACGCGCACCCGCCCTTCCGTCACGAGCACTTCGACCGCCGCGCGATCTAGCCGCACGTTAAAAGCCGTCCCTACCGCGCGCACGTCCATCCCTTGCACCGATACGACAAACGGCCGCGCCGCGTTCTTGGTCACCGAAAAGTGGGCCTCGCCTTGCTCCAATCGCACCCGCCGCTCGCCGGCCGTGAACTGCGCCGTCAACACGGCCCCGCGGTTCAACTCCACTACCGTGCCATCCTCCAACGTCCGTCGACCCACCGCCGCCACGTCTTCTTCCGCAGCGCGGGCGACCGTCGGCACACGCGAATCACGTTCCGCTCTGTCAGCTCCGCCGTTCCAAAAAACCACTGCGACCGCCGCGGCCGCCGCGAGCCCGACCGCTGCCGGCCAATAGCGCGACCACCGCGCCCCCGACGGCGCCAGCAAATCGGCGTTGGGGCGCGCACTGTGTTCCGGCCCCCACTGCGCGAGCGCTTCGAGGCGCTGCCAGTGCCGCCGATGGCGCGCGAGTTGTTCGCCGTGCCTAGGATCGCTCGCCAACCAATCCGAAAACTCGTCCTGCTCCGCGGCCGTCAAGCCGCGGTCGCACCGCAGGACCCACGCGGCCGCAGCCTGCGCAATCGCTTCCGGCACCGGTTCGTTGGCCGAAGATTCACTCACGACGATGGCGCGGGCGGCGCTCAATACGTTCGAAATACTCGGTCAGTTTGCGCAGCCCGATCGTGCCCTGCGCCTCGACCGTGTGTTCCGCGATCCCGAGTTGGGCCGCGACTTCCTTTTGCGACAAACCGTAGATCCGCCGCAGAGTGATGATCTGGCGGCAGCGCGCGGGCAGTGACTGGATGGCTTGGGTCAAGAGTTCGAGTTCCTGCGCGCGCGCAACCTCGTCGGCCACATTCACGCTCTCCTCGGAGACGCCCATCAGGCTCGTTTCCGCTAAAGCAAAATCGTTCGCCACCTTTTCATGCCGCAGCCGCCCCAGCGCGAGGTTGCGGGCCGTCGCAAAGAGAAACGCCTTTGGTGATTCGATGGCCTGCGTCTCGTGCGCCTGCAACACGCGCACAAACGCCTCTTGGATCACATCGTCGAGATCGCCCAAACGAGGAAACTGCCCCCGCAGCCACGCGCGGAGCAGCGCCTCGTGCGGCTGCACGTGGGCGAAAAACCAACGGGACGCTTCGGAGTTTTCAGGGGGCACTGCGAGTTTAAGGGGAGAACTAGGCGGACGCCGTGGACGTTACCATTCCATTTTCGGGCCCGGCTCTTTGAGCGGCAACTCGTCCAATTTCCCCGCCGCCGAGACGACCTCGTAGGCCGTGCGAAAATGTAATTTCGCAAACTCGCCCAGCGCCCGCGCGCCAAACTGCTGGATGATCTTGTGCGCCTGTTCCTTCACCAGCGGCCCCGCGCCTTTCTGCAGCGGCGCGCCAAATTTTTTCGAGAGCAGGTGCATCTGCCGCACAAATTCCGCGCGGGCGACCACCGAAGCCGCCGCCACCACCGGGTCCGACTCCGCTTTGGTGCGCATTTTCAGCTCAAAATCCTTCACGCCCTTCTTCGCGAGTTCGCGCTGCACCAAAGGCTGCTCGGTAAATTGGTCGAGCAAACCCCACGGCACCTTCTTCGCGACGAGTGCCTGCTCGAGCGCCGTCGCGTGTTGCCACGCGAGGAGCCGGTTCAGGTTCGCACCGGGCCGCGACATCAGGTCGTTATATTTCGGCATTCCGCAGAAACAGGTCCGCACGATCGCGCCGTTCGTTTCGCGGATGAGTTTGTCGAGCAGCAGGATTTTCCCTTCGGCGATTTTCTTCGAGTCCTGCACCCCCGCCTTGCGCCACGCCTCGATCGCCGGCTTGTCGGCCACCACCGTCGCCGCGATCACCGGCCCGAAAAAGTCGCCCTTGCCGCTTTCGTCGAGCCCCGCGTGCGACTCAAACCAGTCCGGATGCAGCACTTCATCGTAGCCAAGCGTCGCCGCGCCGAGCACCTCGGGCTCCAACACGTCGCGCACAAAATCCTCGGTGCCCTTCCCCGCGACCACGACCTTGCCGCTCGTGTAGGCGCTCACGTTGGTCTTGAGGTGGTCGGCCTTGAACGCGAAGCGCGTGTAAGCGACCTCGAACGGCGTCCAGCCACGCTCCACGCAGATCGATTGGAGCTTCGCCATCTGCGCGTCGTCGAGTTTCGCCGTGTAAGACGCCAGCTTCTTCGGCGCCTCAGGCTCGTCGTTGAATTTTTTCGGCATGGGCTGAGTGGCCACAAAAAACCGGAAAAGGCACGAAAAAGAAAACACGGCTTCCGCCGCTCCGGTTTTTGTGTCTTCTCCTGCCTCCTGTGGCCCACCAACTGATCGCCCGGCGCACCGAATTCCAACGCGCCCTCCTCGCCTGGTATCGCGTCCACGCGCGCCCGCTTCCGTGGCGCACCCACCCGTCACTCTACCACACCGTCGTGAGCGAGTTCATGCTTCAGCAGACGCAGGTGAAAACGGTCCTGCCCTACCTCGCGCGCTGGCTCGTGGAGTTGCCCGATTTCGCCGCACTCGCCGCCGCCCCGGACGCCCGTGTCCTCAAACTCTGGGAGGGCCTCGGCTACTACTCTCGCGCCCGCAATCTCCACCAGCTCGCCCAAGCCGTCGTCGCCTGGCCGGAGCTGCGGCGCACACCCGAGGCCTGGCGCGAACTTCCCGGCGTCGGCCCCTACACCGCCGCCGCAATCACCAGTATTTCCTTCGGTGCGCCGGCCGCCTGTGTCGACGGCAACGTCGTGCGCATCCTCGCGCGCCTCACCGCCGATGCCACCGCATTTCGCGACTCTGCCAGCGCCTCAAAGGTGTTCGCCCCGCTGGCCGATGCGCTCCTGCCGAGCGATACGCCCGGCGATCACAACCAAGCCATGATGGAGTTGGGCGCGACGGTGTGTTTCCGCCAAAAACCTCTCTGTCTCACCTGCCCAGTGCGCGAATTCTGCGCCGCCGCCCGCACCGGCGAACCCGAGGCGTTTCCCCGTCTCGCCGCGAAGCAAATGGAGCAACGCGCCGTCACCCGCGTCTGGTGCGAACGCGCCGGAGCCCTCCTCCTCCACTGCGCCGCCGCCGGCGCCCGCCGCTTCGCCAACATCCACGAACTCCCCACCGCCGAGCACCTCGGCCTCACCTCCGCTGCCGCCGCTCGCGGAAAACTTCTCGCGAAAAAACGCCGCGGCATCACGCGCTTCCAAATTACCGAGTCCATCTACGCCGCGCCCGCACCCCGTGGAAAACTCCCCGCCGATCTTGTCTGGATTCCCGTGGGCGAACTGGAAAACATCACGCTCTCCGGCCCGCATCGCCGCTGGGTCGCTGAAATTCTAGCCCAAAACCTAAACTGAGTTCGCCCACGCTGCCTGCGGCATCTGCTCCCCATTTTCGCCAACGACGCCCGACACGCCCGTTCGAGGTCCCGCCGTCTATCGCCTACATCAGCGCCTCGACGCGCTCCTTGGAGAGTTTCACGTCTTCGACCGAAATTCTCGGGCTCAATTCCAACGTGAGCAGGTGCTCCGGTTTCCAGAAACTGCTCACCATCTTGAAATCGATATGGCCCGAGCCGACAGCCTGATGGTCGCTGCCCTTGGCATTTACGTCGTGTAGGTGGAAACCGATCATCCGCGGCGCGTTCTTCGTGAGGTGCTCGCGGTGCTTGAGGAGCCCCATGCCTTCCTTGATGTCGGCGTGGCCCGTATCGTGCCAATACCCGATCGGCGCGGTCGGCGGTTGTCCGCTGATGAAGTCCGCGTAATCGGCGTCGACCGGCAACTCGTCGAACTTCTCGCGATTTTCCAGCCCGAGCTTGATGCCTTTCTGCGACGCGTAGTCGTAGATTTCGTTCAGGCTCGCCTTCACCTGCTCCCAAAACGGCCCCATCCGTTTCCGCAGTTTCACCAACGATTTCGCCACCAGCGCGTGATACGCCTTGTCGTCCGCCGTCCGACCGGCATCCGGATGATCGTTGAGGTAGGTCCGGATATCGCGGGAGGGATTAAACCAGAAAAACGACACGCTCCCCAAGTGGCAGACCAAGACCCGCGACTTCACCTGCGCCGCGAAATCGATCGAGCGTTTCGTGTGGCGCAGCCACTGGTCATGCTCGCGATGCTCCCGCGCCGACGGCTCGAACAAATTCGGCGCTGCCTGCACCACCCCCGTCGGCAACGGACAAAAATTGTGGGTCGACGAGATCTTGATCACGCCTTCCTCCACCGCCCGGAGAATCCCCGGCACCAGCGTGATCCGGATGCCGTGACTCAACTCGGCATACTCGAAGCCCAATGCCGCCATCTCGCGCAACATTGCATAGCCGTCATTGTGGCGGTGCGAGCACCAGCTCGTGGAGAGGGAGAGGATCGGCTTCACAGAGGGTTTGAGTCAGAGACGAGGCGGCGCGACTCCAAGTTGCACGTTGAAAAACTACTTAGCAAAAAAAACCGCGCTACCGTTTGAGTGGTAGCGCGGTCATAAAAAGGATAATTCCGTCCTCCGGATTATTCCGCGTAGCGGCGGCGGAGCATCTGGGTAAAGGCTTGGACCTTATTCTTGCGACGGCGCTTTTCGCAGGGCTTCTCGTAGTAGCGTTTTGCGCGGGTGCCTTTGATGATGTTCTCGCGATCGAGCTTTTTCTTCATGCGGCGAAGCGCACGGTCGATGGGCTCATTTTTGCGGATTTTGATTTCGATGGACATGTGAGCGGACGTGTTGGTGAAAGGAAAAGCCGATGAATAGGCCAAGCCGCGCAGCGCGCGTCAATGGCTTTTTTCCCTTCTGAGCCTCTTCGTCCGTTTCCCGTCGCTTCTGCCGCTTTCCCCCTTGTCCCGCGGCGTCGGTTTCCCCGAAGCTTCGCGATTCGCATGAGGTTCTTCACGCTTCCGGCCCTTCTCGTCGCCGCGCTTTTCAGCGCGGTCGTCGTCGTGCCGTTTTTGCCCGGCGCCAAAACGCAGTCCGCCCTCTTTGCCGTCGAAGCCAGGATGACATCCACAGGGCCCGGCCAAGTGGTTCTCTACTATGATGGTGGCGCCGGTTACAACGAGGGCGCTGTTGCCCGGGTGAACCTCGTCAAATCCGATACCCCCGTCACTTACCGCCTCGCCCTCCCTCCCGGCACCTACCGCTCCTTCCGTTTCGACCCCATCGACCGCGAGGGCACCGTCAACATCTCCTCGGTCCGCGTTGTCGGCCAAGGCGACCGCGTCATTCGTCCGCTCGCCTTTCGCGAACTCAAGCCGGCCCAGCAAATCCAGTCCCTGCGCGAGCGCGACGGCCGCCTCGAACTCATCGTCGCTCCCGGCGCCAACGATCCTCAGCTCGCCATCGACTTCGCCCCGCCGCTCGTCGTCGCCGCCACGTTTTCCGACCTCATTCACGGTTGGCTTCCACGCTCCGCGCTCATTTTCGCCGTCCTCGCCGCCGTCCTCTTCGCCTTCGACCGCGCCGCCCGCCTCCGCGCCGCGCTCGTTGCCACCGCCACCTCGCTCGCCGCCCGCCCCGCTCGCGCCGTCGCGATCATCGCCGCCATTGCGGTGATCGCCAGCGCCTACCCCGTCGTCTTCCTCGGCAAGAGCTACGTCTCGCCCAACCTCGGCACCGTCCTCCTTTACGACGCCTATCCGACGCTCCCCGGCTATAAGAGCGGCGAGACCGTCGATGTCCGCGGCTCCGACGTCGGTGCCGTGATGTGGCAACACGTGCCGTTTTCCATGATGCAGCGCCGCGCCCTCGGCCAAGGCGAGCTGCCGCTGTGGAATCGCTACAACGCCGCCGGCGTCCCGCTCCTCGCACAGGGCCAGTCGATGTTCGGCGACCCACTGCACCTCTTTGTCATCGCCGCCAACGGCGCCTCCTGGGCCTGGGACGCCAAATACCTCATCGCCAAGTGGCTCTTCGCCACCGCCCTCGGCCTCATCGTCCTCCGCCTCACGTCCCCCTCCTCTGCTTCCCTCTCCCCCTCTCCCCCTCTCCCCCTCCTCCCTGCCGCCCTCGTCGCCCTCGCGGCCCCTTTCGTCGGCTTCTTCCTCTACCGCCTCAACCACCCGGCCTTCTTTAGCCTCTGCTATTCGCCGTGGGTGCTTTACTGCTGGCTCCGCGTTACCGAAGCCGATCCCACCACCCGCCGCCCCACCGCGACATGGGCACTCGCCCTCATCGTCGCCAACCTCGCGCTCATGAACAGCGGCACCGTGAAGGAAGCCTACATGCTGCTCCTTTGCCTCAACTTCTCCGGCGCCTGCCTCCTCCTCTCCTCCGCCGCCCCACTCCGCGTCCGCCTCGCCAAACTCGCCGCTCTCTCGTGGGCCGGCCTCATCTTCGCCCTCCTCACCGCCCCGATCTGGGCCACGTTTCTCACCACCCTCAAAAACGCCTACACCGGCTACAACGCCGCCAGCGCTTTCCAGATCCAGCCCGCCCTCCTCCTCGGCGCCTTCGACGAACTTTTCTACCGTCCGCTCATGGCCGAGGAGCGCACCTTCGATCCTTCCCTCAACTTCCTGCTGCTCCTCGGCCTGCTCTACTTTGTCGCCACACTCCGGCACCATTTCACGCACCGCGCCGCCCTCGCGCTCGCGGTCAGCTCCCTGCTCCCGCTTTCCCTCGCCTTCGGCCTGATCCCGCCGGCTTGGATCGTCCAGATCCCGTTCCTCTCCAATATCGCCCATCTCGACAACACCTTCAGCTGCGTCCTGATTGTGCTCTGGTCGCTCCTCGCCGGCATCGGTTTTGCCACCGCCGTCCGCCGTCTCGGCACACCCGAGGGCCGCGCCGACCTGATTTCCGCCGGCCTGCTCCTCTTCGCCCTCGTCTTCGCGTGGATCGCCTTCCGCCAAGCCGCCCACCGCTCACTCTTCGGCCCCAACACCACCTTCACCACCCTCGGCCCCGGCCAGACGATTCCCGTCAACCCCTTCGTCTGGGCCTCCCTCGCCGCCTTTCTCGCCGCCGCCGTCGTCTTCGCCGTCACCGCACGCCGCGCCCTTCTCCGCGGCCTCCTCACTCCCGCCGCCGCACTGCTCCTCACACTCTGCGCCGTCGTCTTCCTCTGGCGCACCGGACTCCACGCGCCCGCCGTGGGCTTCGATACCTACACCGGCCACGTCACCGACCGCGTTAACTTCCACGCCAAATCCCCCGCCATGGAATTTCTCCGCGACGCCCAGCGCCGCGAACCTTCCCGCGGCTTCGGTTTCCACGGCAATTTCCACCCCGGCTGGACCGGCGCTTACGGCCTCGAAACCATCCACGGCCCCGATGCCCTCGTAAACCCGTTCCTCCGCGAGCTCATCACCGCCGCCATCGCCAACCCCGCCATCGAGCGTTGGTGGGACTGGCGCATCTACGTCGACGTCGCCAACGCCGCCGTCGCCCGCCCGCTCTTCGACGTCCTCAACGTCCGCTACTACCTCGACCTCCAAAGCGACCAAGGCGTCCTCGGCAAAGCTCTCAAGCTCGTCAAAACCGCCGACCTCGACATCTACGAGAGCCCCACCGCGTGGCCGCGCGCCTTCTTCACCGATCGTCTCGATACCTACGACCGCCCCGAGGAGTTCATCGAAAAAATCCGCGCCGGTGACGGCCGCCCCTTCGCCGTCTCCCAACGTCCCGACCTCGCCCGCACCCCCGCGCTCCTCGCGATTCCCCGAGGACTCACCGAGCGCACCGTCGCCCCCGCCACCGACTACGTGCTCACGGAAAACTCCACGACCTTCACCGTCCGCGCCCGCTCCGCCGGCGTCGTCGTCCTCAACGAGGTCTTCTGGCCCGGCGATTTCCGCGCCGAGGTAAACGGCAAGAAATCTCCCGTCCTCCGCCTCAATCACACGTTCAAAGGCGTCACCGTCGACGCCCCCGGCGACTACCTCATCACCCTCCGCTACGTCCCGAAAAACTGGCCCCGCAACCTCGCCCTCTTCGCCACCGGCGCCGTCCTGCTCGCGCTCTCCCTCGTCTTCGCCCTTCGCCGCCCCCGTAGCACGGGCAGCCTGCCCGTGCTTGCCGATCCCACGACCCCCGTCGCGAAAAACGGCCCCGCCTCCCTCGGATGACCGCCCCCACCCCCCGCTGCCGCGCTTGCGGCTCCACTGATCTCGTCCTCCGCGGAAAAAAATCCGGCGAGTTCATCCGCGAGGAATATTCCTTCCACACCTGCCGCGCGTGCGAACTTCTCTTCGTCGAGCCCTTCTCCGGCTTCGAAATCTACAACGACGCCTACTACCGCGGCGCCGGCCCCGACCCCTTCGTCGACTACGAGACTGAATACCGCGACTACCGCCGCACCGACCGAGCCCTCGAATTCGCCGACCTCGCCCGCCTCGCCGAATCCCACCTCTCCGCCTCGCCTGCCCAGAGCCCAAACTCCCGCCCCCAGACCCCAGACCCAAGCCCCCAGACCCGAAGTCCAGCCAGCGCAGCCCCGCTGCGCTGGCTAGACTTCGGCTGCGGCGCCGGCGGCTTCCTCAAATTCCTCCGCGAACGCGCCTCCTTCGCCGGCCGCCCGCTCGAACTCACCGGCCACGACGTCGGCTCCTACGCCGAACTCCTCAAAACCACCGACGGTTTTCGCATCCTCGATTTCGACGAAATCTCCCGCGAGCCCTCCGCCCAGTTCGACGTCATCAGCATGATCGAAGTCATCGAACACCTCCCCGAGCCCGCGCCCGCCCTCGCCCTCGTTTCGCGCCTGCTCAAGCCCGGCGGACTCCTGCTCCTCACCACCGGCAACCTCGACAGCCCCGTCGCCCGCCGCCACGGCATTCACTACCGCTACTGCGCCCCCGAGATTCACGTCAGCCTCTTCAACCCCCGCTGCCTCGCTCGCCTCTACTCCGCCCACGGACTTACCCCGCTCCCCGTCCGCTACCACGGCGCCGTGGTCTTCAAAGTCGTCAAGAGCCTCCGCCACCGCCCCGCCCTCCGCTTCGTCGCCAATCTCGCACTCAAATTCCCGCCCTTCGTCCGCCTCGTCGACCACCTCTACGGCGTCTCCGCGATGCCCTGCGCCGTGAAACCTGCTTCTCACATTAGTGCTGATTAGTGCCCATTAGTGGTTAACTCCTTCGCGCCTCGTCCCGCCTCCATGCCGACCTCGCCCTCGCCCTTCCCGCCCATCGTCAACGGCACGCTCTCCGTCATCGTCCCCATCTACAACGAGGCCGCGACCGTCCGCCAATCCCTCGACGCCATCCTCGCGAAACAGGTCCCCGGCTGGACGCTCCAGATCATCATGGTCGAGAGCAACTCCACCGACGGCACCCGCGCCATCGTCGAGACCTACGCCTCCCACCCGCGCGTCAAACTCATCCTCGAAGATCGCCCCCGCGGCAAAGGCCACGCCGTCCGCGCCGGCCTCGCCTCCGCCACCGGCGATGTGATTCTCATCCAGGACGCCGACCTCGAATACGACCTCAACGACTACGACGTCCTCCTCGCCCCGCTCGCCGCCGGCCGCCAAAATTTTGTCCTCGGTTCCCGCCACGGCGAAGGCGGCTGGGCCATCCGCAAGTTCTCCGACCAGCCCGTCCAAGCCCTCATTCTGAACCTCGCGCACTGGGGCTTCACCCTCCTCATCAACGTGTCCCTCCTCATCTGGCTGAAAGACCCGTTCACGATGTATAAAGTCTTCCGCCGCGACTGCCTCGACGGCCTCACCTTCGAGTGCAACCGCTTCGATTTCGACTGGGAGCTCCTCATGAAGCTCGTCCGCAAAGGCCACCGCCCCATCGAAATTCCCATCAGCTACAAGTCGCGCTCATTCAAAGAAGGCAAAAAAATCTCCATGTTCCGCGACCCCCTCACCTGGCTCTGGGCTGTCGTGAAATACCGCTTCGTGAAACTCTGAGCCCGCCTCCTCTTCTCCGTAGCCGCACGCGTGAGCGTGCGGTCCGCCGCCTCTCCCGCTCCGCCCGACACCCGCCTCGCTCCCCCTCTTACCGCCCGCCGCCCTCCCCGCGCCTGTCCCCGTAGCCGCTCTCGTTAGAGTGCGGTTTCCCTCCCGCCGCCCGTCCCCCAACAGCTTCGCCCGCCCTCCATGCCCGACCGGTCGCTGCTCGTCACCCTCCTCGTCTTTCTCGGGCAATGCCTCGTCTTCTCCGGCGCCGGCGTCGCCGCGCAAATCTGGCGCCGCCGCCTCACCAGCCAAGGCTCCACCGCCCTCGAAGCGATACTCCTCGGCGCCCTCGCCCCCTGCGCCCTCGGCTACCTGGCCTTCGCCGCCTACTTCGCCCACCCGCTCCTCGGCCGCGCCGTCAGCTACCTGTCCCTCACCGCCATCTTTGCCACCCTCGCTCACACCTACCTTGTCCCCCTCGTTCGCCGCGCCCCCCAAACACCAGCCCCCGAACCCCAGACCCCACGCCCAAGACCCCAAACCCTAAACCCCAGACCCGAAACACACACTCGCCTCCTCGCCCTGACCGCCCTCGCCGGCCTGCTCTACATCTCGGCGCTCTTCATCTTCCCCGGCGCCAGCTTCACCGACACCGCGCGCCAACGCTTCTACGCCACGATGCCCGGCGACAACGAGATCCCCCGCATCTTCGCCGAACGCCTCTACACCGGCGTCTCCCCCAAAGCCCTCGGAGGCGATTGGCTCAGCAGCGACCGGCCACCTCTCCAAACCGGCCTAGCCCTTGTCACTCTGCCCGTCTTCCGCGCGCTCGACATCGGCTACGACAAAGCCTGCGCCACCGCCGGCGTGTGGTTTCAACTTCTCTGGATTCCCGCGCTCTGGGTTTTCCTCCGCTGGCTCGGCCTCACCGAACGCGACGCCCACGCCGCCACCGCCGCCCTCGTCTTCACGGGCTGGCTCCTCTTCAACTCGATCTTCGTCTGGCCCAAACTCGCCGGCGCCGCCCTCGTCCTCCTCGCCTACTGCACCGCCCTCGCCGCCGAAACCGCCATCGCCCCTCGCCACCGCTGGCTCGCCGTCGGCGCCCTCGCCGCCCTCGGCCACCTCGCCCACGGCGGCGTCATGTTCTCTCTCCTTGCCCTCGCCCCCCTCCTCCTTTGGCAACTCTGGCGCGCCCCGCGCGCCGCTGGCTCGGGCTCTCAGCTCTCCGCCCTCAGCTCTCCGCCCTCCGCCCTCCGCTCTCCGCTCTCAGCTCTCCGCTCCCAGCTCCTCCCCGCCGCCCTCGCCTTCGTCGTCCTCACCCTCCCGTGGTTCGCCTACCAACGCCTCTATGAACCGCCCGGCAACCGCCTCATCAAATGGCACATCGCCGGCACGATCCCACCCGACTCCCGCGGCGTCCTCGAAACCCTCGTCGCCAACTACGAAACGCAAGGCTGGGCCGCTACCCTCGCCACTCGCCGCGCCAATCTCGAAATCATGTTCCTAGGCGAGTGGCGCCACCTCCTCACGACCCGCGACCGCGAAGCCATCGCCGGCCGCCGCAGCGAAGAAATCTTCCACACCTTCCGCTCCCCCGCCGCTTGGATCCTCGGCGCCGTCGCGCTCCCTCTCCTCCTTTACGCCCACTACCGTCGCGCCTCCCGATCCCCCGCCGCGCCCTCAGCCACCCCGGATCGAATCCGTGTTCATCCGCGTTCATCCGCGGTTAAGAATTCCGGGCTCCGGTCCCCCCCCGAACTCATCCCCCTGGCCCGCCACGCCCTCACCCTCACGTGGCTCACCCTTACGCTCGCCCTCTGGCTGGCGCTCATGTTCCACCCCTTTGGCACCCTGCTCCACCAAGGCTCCTACGTCGTCCCGCTCCTCCTCCTCGGCCTCCTCACCGCCTGGACACTCCTCCTCTCGCGCCGCCTCTTTATCGCCCTAGCCGTCCTCCAACTCGCCCTCTTCACGCTCACGTGGATGCCCCCCAACCTCCCCGTCACCACCTCTCCCCAACCCTTCGCCATCGCCGTCACCGGCCTCACCGCCCTCCTGATCGCCACCCTCAGCGCCTCCGCCCTCCGAGCACCTTTCTCCCCCTCTCTCCCTCGCTCCTTCGCGCCCTCTTCCGCCCTCCGCGCCCTCACCACTCTCACCCCCGCCCTCCTCGCCGCCTTCGCGATCGCCCTCTTCCTCCGCAAACCCTACGCGCTCCTCGTCCCGCAACCCTACGCCGAAGACGGCACCATTTTCCTCGCCCAAAACGACCTCGTTGGCCTCCGCGCCCTGCTCGAGCCCTACATGGGCTACCTCCACACGCTCCCGCGCCTCATCGCCTGGATCGCTTCGCGCTTCCTCGATCCCGCGTGGTGGCCCGCCTTCTACAACGTCACCGCCTTCGCGATCTGGCTCGCCGTCATCGCCCGCACTTACTCGCCGCGCCTCCCGCTCCCGCCCGCCCTGCGCCCGTGGCTCGCCCTCGCGTTTTTTCTCGGACCCCAAACCGGCGAGGTCCTCTTCAGCATCACCAACCTCCAGTGGGTCGTCGCCTTCCTCCTCATTCAACAGGCCTTCATCGCCGCGCCCACCACCACCGCCCAACGCCCCTCCGACCTCACCCTCGTCGCCCTCCTCGGTCTCACCGGCCCCTTCATCCTCGCCCTCGGACCCCTCCTAGCGTGGCGCACTTACCGCGACCTCCGCGCCCTCGCTCCCACGCGCTCCGGATCTTCCGGCTCCCGTCTCTCAGCTCTCAGCCCTCAGCTCTCAGCACTTCGCTCTCAGCTCTTGGCTCTTAGCTCTCCGCTCCTGATCGCGAGCCTCTGCGCCGCCGTCCAAGCCTACTTCATTTTCCGCACCGGCCCGCACTTCACCTTCCCGCCCTTCGACGCGGCCAAGTTCTTCTCCGTCGTCGGCCAACACCTCCTCGTCTGGCCCGTCCTCGGCGACCACCTCGCGCGCCACCTCTCGCCCGTTCTCCTCACGCTTCTCGGTATCGTCCCCGTCCTCGCCCTCCTCGCGTGGACCCTCCGCCCGCATCCGCGTCGCCTCCTGCGCGCCCAACTCGTCGCCGCCTTCCTCCTCATGATGGCCGCCGGCGTGTATCGGGCGCGCCCCGACACGTGGAACCTCGACAACCTCGTTTTCGGCGACCGCTACTTCTATCTCCCACGCGTCATCCTCGCGTGGCTGCTCATCCTCGAAATCGACGCCGCCCAACGCCCCGTCCGCTGGCTAGCCCGCGCCCTCCTCCTCGCCTGCGCCCTCGTCCACCTGAAAGGCTACAGCGTCCCCGCCGAACCCAACTACCAGTGGACCGAACACGTCGACCCCATCCGCCGCGGCGTCCCCGCCAACATCCCC
>CALRZR010000145.1:0-19116 GCA_943372705.1 Opitutus sp. GAS368
ATCGAAAATCCCTTCGGCGCCTGCGTCGGCCGCCCCATCCCCGGCATCGACATCCGCATCATCGCACCCGTCGACGGCCCCATCGCCACGCTCGCCGCCACCCGCGAACTCCCCCGCGGCGAAATCGGCGAAATCATCGTCCGCGGCCCCGTCGTCACCCAATCCTACGACGCCCTCCCCGCCGCCACCGCGTTGGCAAAGATCCAAGTAACATGTGACAAGTATCAGGGATCCGGCACAGCCGCCTCTCCTCCTGGCACTTGCCCCTTGCCACTTGTCACTTCCGCGCCGCCCGGCGGCACGGTCTGGCACCGCATGGGCGACTGCGGCTACCTCGATACCGCCGGGCGCCTCTGGTTCTGCGGACGCAAAGCCGAGCGCGTCGAAACGCCCTTCGGCACCCTCCACACCGAGCCCTGCGAACAAGTTTTCCGCGCCCACCCCCGCGTCACCCGCTGCGCCCTCGTCGGCCTTGGCGAACCCGGCCGTCAACGCGCCGCGCTCGTCGTCGAAGCCATCGTCTCCGATTCCGGTGCTGCCCGCCCCTTCGCCCGCGAACTCCGCGCCCTCGCGCTCGCGCACGCGCACACCGCCGCGATCAAACTCTTCTACTTTCACCCGCAGTTCCCGGTCGACGTGCGCCACAACGCCAAAATCCACCGCCTCACGCTCGCCCATTGGGCGCTCACCGCCAAAGGCTACGAGTCCGACCCAAAGAAGTAGGGCAGGGTCTCCGACCCGCCCTTGTCATTGCGAGGAGCGCAGCGGCGAAGCAAACTAGCTCACTCCACCCCGCGCGTTTCGCGCCTCGTTCCACAGCCTTTCCCTCACCGCCCCACCGCACTCTCGTCTGGTTTTCCCCCGCTTCCGTGTATTCCGTGTGTTCCGTGGGCACTTCTAATTCGACACTCGTCACCGGCGGCACCGGCTTCCTCGGCCGCCGCTTGGTCGAACGCCTCATCGCCTCGGGTCGCCCCATCACCGTCCTCGCCCGCCGCGCCGATCCCACTCTCGCTGCCCGCGGAGTCCGCTTCGTCACCGCCTCCCTCGACGACACCACTGCCGTCACGGCCGCCTGCGCCGGCCACGCGACCGTTTTCCACACCGCCGCAAAAGTCGGCGTCTGGGGCCGCTACGACGATTTCTACCGGACCAACGTCCTCGGCACCCGCGCCATCCTCGCCGGCTGCCGCGCCCACGGCGTCGCGCGACTCGTCTACACCTCTACCCCCAGCGTCGTCTACAACGGCCACTCTCTCGCCGACGCCGACGAATCCCTGCCACTCACCACGTCCTGCCCGAGCCCGTATCCGTTGACCAAAGCCATCGCCGAACGCGAAGTCCTCGCCGCCAACTCGCCCGCGCTTCGCACCGTCGCCCTCCGCCCGCACCTCATCTGGGGCGTCGGTGACCCGCATCTCGTCCCCCGCGTCCTCGCGCGGGCCCGCGCCGGCCGCCTCCGCATCGTCGGCGACGGCACCAACCGCGTCGACATGGTCCACGTCGAAAACGCCGTCGACGCCCACCTCGCCGCCGAATCCGCTCTCTCCGTCTCTCAAATCTCAAATTTCACATCTCAAATTCCATCCCCCGCCGCTTGCGGCCGCGCCTTCTTCATCACCAACGACGAACCCGTCGTCCTCTGGGATTGGATCAACCAACTCCTCACCGCCCTCGGCGAACCTCCCGTCACGCGCCGCCTTTCCCTCTCTGCCGCCACCGCGATCGGCTCCGTCTGTGAAACCCTCTGGCGCACGCTCCCCCTGCGCGGCGAGCCGCCGATGACCCGCTTCATCGCCGCCGAACTCGCCAAAGACCACTGGTTCAACCTCGCCGCCGCCCGCCGCGACCTAGGCTACTCGCCGCGCATCTCCATGGCCGCCGGCACCGCCGAACTCATCGCGTCTCTCCGTTCCGCGCGCTCCGCCTCCGCGGCGCCGCTCTCTCCGTCGTGACACCTCGCCAAATCCTCCTTCCCGCACTCGCGATGTCCGCGATCGTGCTTCTCTCGAACATCCTCGTGCAGTTCCCCATCAACGCCTGGCTCACGTGGGGCGCGTTCTCGTATCCGGTTGCCTACTTCGTCACCGACGTCTGCAACCGCACTTCCGGCCCCGCCGTCGCGCGCCGCGTCGCGTGGGTCGGCTTCGCCGTCGGCCTCATCCTCTCCATCGTCTTCGCGCCCCTCCGCGTCGCCCTCGCCTCCGGCACCGCTTTCATCGTCTCCCAACTCCTCGACGTCGCCGTCTTCAACCGCCTCCGCCAACAATCCTGGTGGAAAGCCCCGCTCTTCGGCTCCGCTGCCGCGTCCATCGTCGACACCTCGCTCTTCTTCGGTGTCGCCTTCATCGGCACGTCCGTCCCCTGGCTCCCGCTCGCCGCCGGCGACCTCGCGATAAAACTCTTCATGGCCCTCGCCCTCCTCCCGCCCTATCGCGCCCTCGTCAACCGCCTCACCACTCCGCAAAAATAGTGCGCGGCTTCAGCCCGCCCTCATTTGCGCCGCACGCTGCGCGTATTTCCTCCGATCCGTGCCATCCGTGAAATCCGTGGTCAAAAACTCCACGTCACACGCTTTCACGCTCACCCTCACGCCTACTTCGCTGCGCCACCCCGCTGCCGCACCGCCTCAAACAGCGTGATGATCGTCGCCATCGCGACATTCAGCGAATCCGCCTGACCCGCCATCGGGATGCGCACCGGCGTGTCACAGTTTTCCAGCCAAAATTTGCTCAACCCATACTGCTCGCTCCCCATCACCACCGCGAGCGACCCGCGTAGGTTCACATCGGAGTAGATCTTCTCCGCTGCCGGCGTCGTCGCCGCCATGTGCACGCCCTTTTCCTTCAGCCACGCGTGCACCCGCGTGCTCTCCTCGACGACGAGAGGCACGGAAAACAGCACGCCCGTCGACGCCCGCACCACGTTCGGATTAAAAATATCCGTCACCGGGTCGCACACGATCACGGCATCGCACCCCGCCGCATCCGCGCTCCGCAAAATCGTTCCGAGATTCCCCGGTTTTTCGATCGCCTCCACCACGAGGTAAAAAGGCTCCGCCTTCGCTGGCAGATCCGCCAGCGCCCGCCGCCACTGCGGTGCCACCGCCAGCAGCCCGTCCGGCCGTTCCCGATACGCCACCTTCGCAAACGCGTCCTTCGAAAGTTCAAACACCTGCGCCCCGGCCGCCCGCGCCTGCTCGATCAACGCCGGCTCATTCTCGCCCAAAAACCATTCCGGCGAAAAATACATCTCCACCAACTTCACGTTCTTCTCCAACGCCCGCCGAATCTCGCGATAACCCTCCACCAAAAACACGCCCGCCTCGTCGCGCGGACGCCGGTCGCGCAACTTTACGAGCTGCTTCACGCGCGGATTCTGGAGACTGGATATTTTTTCGGGAGGAGCGCCCACGGAACACACGGAACACACGGAAAAGCCGGCGGCGAGGAAAAGGATTTTGTCTTTTCTCCTGTTTCCGTGTGTTCCGTGTGTTCCGTGGGCAAAAAATCAAAATTTCAAGACATCCCTTTCGCGTATCACCAAGAGATCGAACTCGAGATCACCACGCTCACGAATCTCGGCTCCGGCCTCGGCCGCGTGACGCTCCCCGGCGAAACGGAAGCCAAGTGGGTCGTCATGGTTCCCTTCACGCTCCCCGGCGAACGCATCCGCGCCCGGGTCTTCCGTAACCAGAAGAATTTCTCCGAAGCCGACCTCGTCACCGTCCTCACGCCCTCGCCCCACCGCGTCGCCGCCACCTGTCCGCTCTTCGCCCGCTGCGGCGGCTGCCAATACCAACACCTCGCCTACGCCGAACAACTCGCGTGGAAGCGGCGCCAAGTCGCCGAACTCCTCCAGCACATGGCCGGCATCGCCGACTACCCCGTCGCCCCCGTCGTCCCATCCCCGCGCGAACTCGGCTACCGCTCGAAAATCACCCCGCACTTCAATCCTCCGCGCGACCCCGCCACGCCGCCCCCCATCGGTTTCCTCCGCCAAGGCACCCGTTTCGACATCGTCGACGTCCCGCGCTGCCCCATCGCGACCGACGCCATCAATGCCAAGCTCCCCGAAGTCCGCGCCCGCGTCCACGCCCGCGCCGCCGCTGGCGAATATGAGCGCTCTGCCACGCTCCTCCTCCGCGAAGCCAGCGGCCAAGTCACCACCGACTACGACGCCATCATCACCGAAACGATCGAGGTAGGGCCCGACCTCCGGGCGGGCCGCTCTGAGGATACGCCAAACGACGGACCGCCCGGAGGTCGGTCCCTACCCACAGCAACACCGCTGAAGCTGCGTTTCCTCGCCCGCGACTTTTTCCAAAACAACCCCTTCATCCTCCCCGCCTTCACCGGCTACGTCCGCGCCCAAGCCGCCGCCAGCGGCGCCCGCTATCTCGTCGACGCCTACTGCGGCAGCGGCCTCTTCGCCCTCACCGCCGCGCCGTCGTTCACCCGCGTCGCCGGCATCGAACTCAGCGAATCTTCGATCCGCTTCGCCCGCGAAAACGCCACCGCGAACAACCTCCCCAACGTCACCTTCCAATCCGGCGACGCCGCGCAAATCTTCGCCGGCCTCCCGTCGCTCGCGACGCCCACCGACCCCGGCGCCTTCGCCCCCGCCGACACCGCCGTGATCATCGATCCGCCTCGCAAAGGCTGCGACGAAAACTTCCTCGCCCAACTCTTCGCCTACGGTCCCCGCGCCGTCGTCTACGTGAGCTGCGACCCCGCGACCCAAATGCGCGACCTCAAGAGCTTCCTCGCCGCGGGCTACCAACTCACCGCCGCCCAACCCTTCGACCTCTTCCCGCAGACGCGCCACCTCGAGTGCGTGCTGACGTTGGTCAGGCGCGCATGCCCGAAGACGAGTTGAACCGTATCCTCCGGGCGACCGCCAAGGGCGAGAAACCCTACCCGACGCCGATCCACCGCGCCCTGTTCACGAACTGAGTTTCCAAGCTCGCGGAGGTGACTCCCACGGTCCCAACCCCAAGAGTCGCCCCCTTGGTTTCAAAGGTTCCCCTTTAGACGCTCTCTCACGTGTTCGGGGTGGCGGCGTTCGTGAACGAGGCCGAGCACGTAGAGCGTGTCAGCTTCAATTTCCTAGTAGAGCAGGTAGGGAAACGGCCGACAGCGCCGGCAGCGAAAACCGTGAGGGCCCACGTGGTCGCCGCCCCGCCAGCGAATGACCGTGCGCACGGCGGATTTGACGCGGTCGTTGAGGTCTTCCTCCAGCCGAGGTGAAACATCGCGGTATTTGGCAGTCGCATCGGCCAAATCTTGGCGAAACACACTGCTAAAAACGACCCTCATGCCGGCTCGCCAAACACCGCCTCGAAAGTCAGCCCGGCGTCTTCGCCGGATTTCAGGCGGGCCAAACGTGCCTGTAAGTCCGACCTAATTTCTTCATCACTCCGCGTATCCGCCGTCACACTTTCCAAGAGCAAGCGAGCCAGCACCGCACGCTCTTCGGGTGGGAGCGACAGTGCCTCTTCAGCCAGGTAAACGCTCGTGAGGGACATGGGGGTGACCGTAGCGCCGAGAGCCTGTGTGGCAAGGGGCGCTTTGACGCGGAAGAGCAGGATCGCGATTTCCGACGGCTTGCGCGGTGCGGGACTCTGAGCTCCTATCGCTCATGCTCGATTGGTCGCAGTGCTCCGCAGTGGAAAAGATTCCCGGCAAGGTCAGCGGGGTCTGGTTGTTTGTCGGCACCCGGGTTCCGGTGCGGGCGCTGTTCGAAAACCTCGAGAGTGGCGCGACGGTGGATGAATTCCTCGAGTGGTTTCCGGGAGTCACTCGCGAGCACGTGGAAGCAGTGCTCGATCACGCCCAGCGGAGTTTGGCAGAAGTTTGAGCCGCCAGAGCCGTGCGCATCCCTTTCGATCAAGGCATACCTGTTCCCTTGCGGCGGTATTTGGCCGGGCATCACGTGCTCACGGCATTCGAACAGGGTTGGGGTGCGTTGCAAAACGGAGAATTGCTGCGCACCGCCGAAGCCGACGGGTTCGAGGCCATCGTCACCACCGACCAGAATCTGCGCTAACAGCAAAATCTGGCGGAGCGGCGTCTCGCCATCTTGGTGCTGCGGACGACCGATTGGCGGCTGCTTCGGCAAGGCAACACGCCGACTATGTAGTGGCAGCGGTGGATAACCTCGCGTCCGGCGACTACGTCGAGTTGCCGATTCCGCCAGTCGCCTGAGTGATCGGTCGGGAAATTTTTTACGGTGAGTGCCCGACGCGCTGCCGGTGCTTGCCAACGTATTCCTCGACCGTGAGGGTTTGGATGCGACGAAAACTCATCACCGAAAACATGACAGCCTCACCGTCGGTCGCAGAGAAGTGGTTGGGCAAGCTGACTCGGTTGCGGACGGCCAACGGCAATGCGCAGGACGGCGTCTCCGGATTCGCGCCGCACAAACCGCTTCTGCTGCTGTGTCTGATCGATCTCGCTGAAACCGGAAAACTACCGGGCCGCGTGTTTACGCGCACGCCGGAATTGGTGCTGCGCTTTCGGGCCTTCGGAACGTTGGTGGCGGAGCGCTGGCCGTCGCGGCTGCAACTTCGGCTCCCTTTTTATCACCTCAAGACGCAGGGATTTTGGGAGGCTTTTACGGCGGAGATGCGCCCCGCGACCTCGCCGGAAGGCTGTGTGGTGTGCGAGTTGAATCCGGAGTTTTTCGAGCTGCTCACCGACCGGGATTTTCGACTCAAAGCGCGGCTCGTGTTGATCGCCCGGTATTTCACACCGGTGGAGCGAGCCGCGTTTTACGAATTGCTGGGTATCGCGAGTGAGCGAAGCGGCAGCGCAAATGCAGAGCGTGTCCTCGCCAAGGCGCTCGCCGACGGCCGCCGCAAAGGCCGCAGCGCGCGGTTTCAAGTGCGCGTCGTGGACGACTATCACCACACGTGTGCCCTGACCGGCTACCGCTGCTTCACCGCCGACGGCGCGAGTATCGTCGACGCCGCGCACATCGAAGGCTGGGCCGAGACACAAAACGACGAACTCACCAACGGCCTCGCGCTGTCGAAAAGCGCGCACTGGATGTTCGATCAGGGATTATGGTCGGTGGACGAAGAGATGCGCGTAGTGGTAAATCCGCGGCGCTTTATCGAAGCGGGTCCGGAAGCGCTGCTGCTCCGGACAGCAGCGGGAAGGCACCTGCAATTCGATCCCAAGGCGAAGTTGCGGCCAGCCGTAGAATCTTTGCGAAAGCATCGACGGCGGCATGTCCCAACGTCCGTCGCATAGCCACTCCGATGCTCATTTCCCTCGGAGGCGGTGGCATTTCTGCACACGCCTAACGCGGTGTTTGATAGCTTATGGCCCCCGAGGGAGCGGAGGGCAGGGGAAGCGAGAACGGGGGATGGATTCGCTGACGCCAGGAGAGAGGCATGCGGAGTCGGCGAGTTGGAGCGGTGAAACGGCGCACTCAGGGAACCTGCCGGCGGATGGATCAGCCGGGTTTCTCGACGTAGCCTTTGGCGAGTTTTTCTTGGATGAGCTTGGCGCGCTCGCGCTCGGCGTCGACAGTGGCCGGAAAGGGTTTTCGTTTGGTTTGGCCGCGGGTGCCAATTCGGCCGTAGTGAACGACGAGGTGGTTTCCCTCGACGGCGACGATCCAGAATTTTCGGGCGGTGCCCTCGATACACTCGAAGCGGCGGCCGGCGAGCGGGGTGGAAGCAGTGGCAGTGGCGGAGGCGAGTGGCTTTGCCAGTTTGGGGGCGGCGGGTTGGGGCGGAGCTGCGGGGGCGGGTGGCGCGATGGTGGACCAATCCACTTTCTCCAGGCGACGCAGCAATGGGGCGGCTTGGGCGGGATTGAGCATCGCGACGTAGGCGACTTTACCGCGGAGGGCGGAGGGCGCGTCGGTCGGCGATTTGCCGGTGGTGAGGCAGTGGACTTGGGCGCGGAGGAGGCGGCGCTCCTGGCGGGAGAGGCCGAGGACTTGGTTCACGGTAACGCCGGTGACGCGCTGGCGTCCGCCGCGGTGCATGACACGAGTTTTCTTCGCATTGGTAGCGAAGCCTTCGGCCGCGATGATCGCGGTGGCATGGTGGAGGAAGCGGCCGGTGGAGGCGGCGTCGAGGTCGCCGGAGAACGTGAGGTCGTCGGCGTAGCGCGTGTAGGTGAGGGCGAATTTCTTCGCGAGGCCGGCGAGGCGGCGGTCGAGTTTGGCGACGAGGGCGTTGCAGACGCCGGGGCTGGTGGGGGCACCTTGCACGCAGTGGCGCGGGCCGACCGGCACGTGGAAAATCTCGCCGTTGACTTCGACGGGCTGGCGCGGCGCCTCGGTCATGAGCACGGCGAGGACGGTGGCGACGGGGAAGCCGTAGCCGCAGGCGATGAGATAGCCGCGGACGCGGGCGAAGGTGACGGTCGGAAAAAAGTCTGTGAGGTCGAGGTGGACGACGACCTTTTTGCCGACGTGGGGCTCGGCGCCGGTGCGCACGCTGTGGCCGCGGCGAAAACCGTGGGCGTGCGCGGTGACGGGGAGTTTTTCAACGAGCAGCGGGAGGAGTTGGCGTTGGATCGCCTTGAGGCGGCGCTTCGGCGCCATGATGAGGCGCTCGCCGCCGGAGCGTTTCGGGCGCGCGAAGGTCACGTAGTGGGAGATGCGGTCCTTTTCGCGGTGGATGGAAAAGTGGCGCAACTGGCCGAGCGTGAGACCGAGGGCGGAGGCGACGTCCGCTTCGGTGCGCCACACGGGGAGGCCGAGGCGTTGCAGCTGGGCCTCGTCGGGGAGCAGGTCGCGGAGCTGGCGGTTTCGCGTGAGCATCGTGCCGGAAAACAGGCGCGCGGCCTCGGGTCCGGTGAGGATGTTTTTGCGTTTGCCGATCTTGAGCGGCGGCGCGGGCGGCTTGGGTAGAAGGCGCTTGTCGCGGAGCGCGCGGCGGAGGTGGTGTGGCTTCAGCGGGCCGCCGCTCACGTCGACGGTCTCGGTGAGCGTGTCGAGGGAGCCGGCGTCGCTCGCGAGTTTCGAGACGTCGCGTTTCGGGGTGCCACCGAGGAGCGTGTGCTTGAGCCAGCCGAAGAGACTCATGGAGCGAGGCCTTTCGGGTTGGCGCAGCGAAGTGACAACAGGGTCCGCCGGGCGGCCACTTGCGAGGCTCTGGACTCTGGGTTTCCCAGCGTTGCGAACGTTGGGAGCCCGGGCGATGTAGTGTGAGCAATGAACCACCGCGGCGAAACACCGCGGCATGGATGGCTGACCGAAGACCGGCGGACCCTGTTGAAAGTCATTTTTCTTCCTCCTCTTCGCCCTCGTCAAGCGACGCGTCGTCGTCTTCCTCTTCAGCCTCGTCGTCATCTTCGCTCTTCTTGGCAACGGGTTTCACGGCGTCTTTGGCGGCGAACGAGGACGGAAGGTCGCGGCGCTGCGGCTCGCTGGCGCGATGAAGTGCGATCATGTGTTCACACGGGCCGCGGCTGAGGAGGTTTTCCTGGAAGAATGAGCAGGAGCATTTGCCGAAAATGACGCGGCCGTTGTCGTCGATAACGATCTCGACGGGCGACGCGGTGGCGACGCGGCCGGTGATGCGCCAGTCGCGGTAGACGATGGTGCGCATGACGGGGCCGTCGGGCGTTTTGAGCTGGCGGTCTTTGCGTGTCTCCTGCGGCTCGCAAACTTCGATCGCGAGGTCTCCGGCGGCGAGAAAGGCGGCGGCGTGTTCGGTGCGCGGATCGGGCGGGTAGAGTTTCGCCTCGTCGATGGGAGCGGCGAAGAGTTCGCGGTGACGGAAGGCGCGGGCTTCAACGTCGTAGATCGCGCGGCCGAGGCGGCAGAGGCGCGCGAGGGCGGCATGAATTTTGGCGGGCGACTGGGCGAATTGCTCGGCGAGGGCGCGCTCGGTGGCGGTGAATTTTTCGGCGAGCACGCGCGCGACGCTGTCGACGAGGGCGGCGCTGGCAGTCGTAGTGTCGGTCGCGAGATCGAAGCTGCCGGCGCCGCTCCAGCTTTGGCCGGACCAGCCGGAGAGACCGAGGGTGAACGTCATGCCCGGAAGTATTACGACGTAGAAGGACGGGAGGCCGCGGCCTTTCAGGTAAACATCGACGCGCTCGGCGAAGGGCAGGAGTGGTTCGATGAGGCGGAGGCGGCGACGGCCCCAGGTGCGGATGACGCGCGGCTCGGTGTAGCCGTGAGTGGCGCCGCGCAAGGGCACGGTGTGTTCCCAGGGTTCCAGGATGAGGCGCGCATCCTGGCCGGGGAAAAATTCGTAGCGCAGGGCGCGGGGCGAAACCTTGGCCTTGGTGAAACGCAGGAAGCGAATCGCGGAGAGGAGATCGACGGGGCGGACACTCACGCGCGTGCCGGGAAGGGCCATCGCAGCCTGAGTTTGGAGGAAGCCGCGGACCCACGCGTCGGGCACATCTACTTTGGACTCGAAGCGGCCGCCGGCGTTTTTTGTTTCGACGGCGAAGCCGGCGGGATCGATGCGCAGCCACGTGTCGCGGCTGCTGCGGAGTTCGCCGAGGGCGCCCCAGAGCCACGCGGTGAAATCGATGTTGGTGGTGCCGGTGCGCATCTCGCCCTCGATCTCGAAGAGCGCGGGATCGAGCTGCAGGGAGACGTAGGCACTTTGGTCGCCGGTGAAGGCTTCGAAGAAAATCCGGTCGGGGTGAACCGTGATGATCGGATCGAGCAACCAGGAAAACGCGTCGCCATCGGCGGACCAATCGTCGCGCGACCAAATGGCCTCGCCGAGGGCGCGGAGGGCGAAGCGCACGAGTGGGAGTTGTTCGCGGATGCGGCCGTGAAAGCGCACGGGGCGGCGCGCATCGGCGGAAAAACCGAGTAGGGTTCGTTCGCGCTCAGAAACGAGTGCGCTGGGCGAGGCGTAGTCGAAGGCGGCGATCATGCGGCGGGCCTCCGATAGACGACGGGTTCCTCGCGCGGGCCGCGCAGGGCCGGCCACCGAGTCAGGAGCGAGGCGATGAGGCCGAGGAGGGTTTCCTTGGGATAGTGATCGTCGGGGAGATCGAGGGCCTCGCGGGCTTTGGTGAGGATGCGCGCGGCGTTTTCGGGCGTGGTCGCGGCGTTGGCGAGGGCGCGGAGGGCGAGTGTGCGCGTGGGACGCTGGAGCGGGCGGAAGAGCGTGCCGAGGAGCAGGGAGAGATTTTCGACGGCGAGGGCTGGGGCGCGTTCATCGCGGAGGCCAAGGGCTCGGTAGGCGAGCGCTTGCACGTGAATCTCGGAGCCCTCGACGAGATCGCGGAGGCTGCGGGCGTCGGCGAGGTAGGCGGAGGCAGAGCGCTCGAAGAGGAGGCGCGCGAGGCGGTTGTCGCGGATGAGCTGGTTATAGTTGTAGATCGCGAAGGCGGGAATGCGCGTGAGGACGGAGGCGGCGCGGCGGGAGAAGCGGGTCTCGTCGGACTTCAGCGCAGCGTAGTGATCGGCGAGGCGCTCGGCGTCGGCGAGCATGTCGCGGTTTTTAGAATTGTAGCGGTTGGAGACGCGCGTCGCGATCCGCGCGGCGACATGGTCGAGGAGATCGTCTTCGCTGCGGCGGATCAGTTCAGCGATGAGTTTGGCGAAACTGCCGGCCCACGGGCTGACTTGAAGATGGGCGAGATAGGGGCCGCGGAGGAGGTCGGGAAATTTTTCGAGGAGGCCGAGGGCGGTGGACTCGTCGAGTTGGTGGACGAGGGCGAGGCCGAAGCCGGGGAAATTGAGTTCGCGCGAGACGCCGCTGAGGCCGGCGAGGCGGCGGAGGACTTCGTCGCGGGGGAGCGAGGTGTCGTCGAGGAGGCGAGTGATCTCGCGGTTGAAATCTTTCGGATTTGCGCAAACGCGGATGATGGCGGCCCAGAGATCCCACCAGCCGCGGGCGCGGGCGAGTTCGAGGAGTTTGCCGTAGTCGCCGGCGCTGAAAACGCCGTAGCGCACGGCGCCGAGATGGCGCGTGATGTAGGGAAATACGTCGCGACCGCGCTGCTCGAGCTGGCGCAAAAAGCAGGCGCCGATGCTGCGGCCGTGGCCGGCGGGATGATGCTGCTCGAGGAGGCGATGCAGCTCGGCGGGATCGCGTTCGCGGGTGCAGAGGGCGCGCACGTCGGTTTCCCAGACCGTCAGCGGGACTTGGCGGCGGTAGAGGTCCCAGCGGAATTTTTCGTCGCGGTGCGTATCGGCGGCGGCGAGGAGTTGGCGCCAGAGCGCGCGGTTTTTATCCAGCCAGGGCGAGGGGAGATGGCGGAGGATGAAGGGGCCGGCCGTGAGAGGATCTGTGCGGTAGAGTTCGAGGGCGGTGGGCTCGTCCAGTTCGAACCAGAGTGCGAATTTCTGGAGGACGATCGCGCGGGCGGAGCGGGTGGGCGCGGCGCGGAAGCGGCGCAGGAGATCGGGCAAAATGACCTTCAGGCGGGCGTCGCGAACGAGGCCGGTGCCGAGGGCGGTGAGTTTCCATTCATAGAGGCGGCGGAAGAGTTCGAGGTCGTCGCGCTGGTCGACCTCGGTGAGCCACGGTTCGAGGGACTGGGAGGGTGCGCCTTTCCACGCGACAGTCTCGAAGCGGAGGCGGCTGCGGCGGATAAACTGGCCGAAGTGCGCGAGGATGAACGGGCGGAAGAGGACGCGATTGCGGCGATAGAGAATCGGGCCCCAGAGCCAAGTGAAGCCATTGAAGTTTTCTTCCTGCTCGGCGAGCGCCTCGAGTTTCGTGCGCAGGTGGTCGTCGGGCCAGTCCTCCGAGAGGAGGCGGCGAATCGCGTGCTCGAGGTCTTTCGGCTCCATGCGCGGGGACGGTTGTGGCGAAGAGCATAGGCGAGGCAAAGGGCAAAGTGGATTTTGCGCGAGTTGGACGCGAAAACGCGCAGCGGGGGTAACGCGGTTTTGAGCAGGTGCGGTTAACCTACGCTCGGTCGCGGTAGTCGAACGGGGGTTCGCGGGTGTCGACCATCGACTCGTATTTGAAACCGGAGTCGCAGCGTTGGGCGAATTTGGTTTTCACTTTCTTGGGAGCGCTGGTTGGGTCGAGAAGTCGACGCAGGTGAGGGTCGGTGTCTCGGCCGTAGAAACGGAATCTACCGATGGCGACTACCCTTGAAACTCGCCCATCGGGGACACGAAGGGCACGCGGTATACCGAAAAATCGCGGTGGTCAGTCGTGAGCACCACTGCGCCTTTGTGTCGGAGAGCCAGCAGGACGAAGTGCAGGCACGGTGAAAACACCTCGCGATTTTGGCGGACCGGAACTGGCCAAGGCCCTGTGCGCTCTCGGCTACCTCACCTCATCGCCAACGGGCGTCTGCGCCACGGTCAGGAACGTTTTCACCCACTCGCCCTCTTCGCACACGGTCATACCGGGAAAGCGTTTGATCCACTGCCCGGCGGGAACGTCGGGATTCCTGTCGAGCCACGCGGCGAGCAGACCAAGTTGGTCGGCGGAAATGGCACGCTCCTGAATTCGCGTCAGTAGATGCTGGAGGAGAGCCGGCGGAAGGCTACGCCGGCGAACCTCAGGCATGGGTGCCGCCATAAAACCCGCGCATGATTTCGGCGCGCAGCAGGGCGGCCTCCGCAGGATTTTCCGACTTCGTCATTTGCTCGGCGAGCGACGTCAGCTCGGGACAACTCAAGCGGCGTTCGGCGTCGAGACGATAGGCAAATCGAATGACTTCGACTTGGTCGGACGGCGGCAGCGCCTCGATTTCTTTCATTACTTGGGTCGCAGTCACGAGCGGATCGAAGGTTAGTTGGCTCAAGGCGTCAAACGAGTGTTGGGAGACGCGGGCGGGTCATGGCCAGCGGCCCTAGTTCGGCATCAAGTATTATGATCGGAGAGGATGCGCGCACGGATGATATCCCGGGGCGGACGAGGATCCCGGGGCAAAGAAACGCAACCGATCAAGTGTTCCAAGCCAGCTAGCGGACTCCCCGGCACGGCCTTAATGCTGAATGCGCCAACTTTCTTCGCCGCGCGACGGGCGGTGACTTTCTTGGGCCTAGCTAGGGTCGCGGTGGGCATGGAGGGAACTGTGTTCGCGTCGGCTGCGGTGACAAGACGGCACAAGAGAATATTGCCCGCGCGGCTGCAATTCAGGTTAGCGACTCAACCGTCCGACGGACGTGACTACCGCGGCGACGGCGGCGTCGAATTCGGCAGTAGTCGTTTCTTTCCCCAACGAGAACCGCACCATCTGGCGCGAGGCGGCGCTCTCGGGTTTCATGGCGCGGACGACGTGGGAGGGTTCGTCGGAATCGGCGAGGCACGCGGAGCCGGCGGACGCGCAGATGCCGGCTTGGTCGAGAAGCAGGAGCAGCGCTTCGGATTCGATGCCGGGGAACGTGAGATTGGTGGTGTTCGGCAGACGCTGCGTGGCGTGGCCGTTGCGCTCGGCTTGCGGAAGGCGGGCGAGGAGTTCGGTTTCGAGGCGGTCGCGGAGCGGTTGGACGGCGGCGGCGTAGGCGGGGAGCTCGGTGCGGGCGAGTTCGGCGGCGCGACCGAGGCCGACGATGCCGGCGACATTCTCGGTGCCGCCGCGGCGGCCGCGCTCCTGGTGTCCGCCGTGGAGGTGCGGCGCGAAGGGCGCGCCTTTACGCACGAAGAGGGCGCCGACGCCTTTCGGGCCGCCGAGTTTGTGCGCGCTCAGCGAGAGGTAGTCGACGGGGAGCGACTTGAGGTTGAGCGGAAGTTGCCGACGGCTTGCACGGCGTCGCAGTGGAAGCGCACGCCGCGATGCGCGCAGAGGGCCGCGATCTCGGCGACGGGGAAGAGGACGCCGGTTTCGTTATTGGCCGCCATGAGCGAGACGACCGCGGTGTCGGATGCGAGCGCGGCATCGAGCGTGGCGAGGTCGAGGAGGCCGTCGCGGTCAACGGGCAGGCGGGTGACGCGGTAGCCGTGTTTTTCGAGGAAGATCGTGTGGTTGAGCACGGCGGAGTGCTCGACGGCGGAGGTGACGATATGGCGTTTGGCGGGATCGGCGGAGAGGGCGGCGAGGAGGGCGGTGTTGTTGCTCTCGGTGGCGCTGCCGGTGAAGACGATCTCACGCGCGGAGGCGCCGAGCAGTGCGGCGACCTGGCCACGGGCGGCTTCGATCACGCTCTTCAGCGAGGAGCCGAACGCGTAGCTGCTGCTCGGATTACCCCAGCGCTCGGTGAGAAACGGGCGCATCGCTTCGAAAACCTCGGGCCGGAGCGGCGTGGTGGCGTTGTGGTCGAGGTAGATCATGCGCGCCGCGGAGCGTTGGGTGCGGTGGCGCGTGAATCGACGCAAAAGAGGGCGAGACGAAGGCGACTGACGGCGGTTGGGACACCGCCGCTCCGTGATGTGGGCGCGAAAAAGGCCGGCGGGTGAGGCCGGCCTGAGATGCGCGAATGCGGGCGCGGGGACGCGCCCGCCCACCGGGGAGATCAGTCGCGGTAGTCGAGCGGGGGTTTGCGGTTGCCGACCATGGACTCGTATTTGAAGTCGGGGCCGCGGCGTTGGGCGAATTCGGCTTTCGCTTTCGCGATCAACTCGGGCTGCGTGAAGAGGTCCACGCCGGTGAGGGCGAGGGTCTTGGCGGCGACGATCATACCTTTGAGGCCGATCGTCGTGCCGCCGGCGGCCACGGCTTGCCAGCTGTGGGACGGTGTGCCGGGCACCCAGGTGGCGGCGTTCAGGCCGACGGTGGGTGTGGCCCAGCTGACGTCGGAGACATCGGTGGAGCCGCCGCCGGAGCTCGCGGATTTGGGGTCGAAGGGCATGATGAGCGCGGCGGTTTCGACGGCGGTGGGTTTGCCGAAGAGGGTTTTGCCGATCTTGGCGGCGAAGGCTTTTTCCTCGGCGGTGTAAGGCACGCCGCCGACGGTAGTGAGGTTCGCGTGCATGGCGCGGGCGAGGGCTTCGTTGGGGAGAAGTTCGTAGACGCCGCCGGTGATTTCCCAGTCGACGGTGGTGCCGGTGCCCAGGGCGGCGCCTTGAGCGGCTTTGGTCACGCGGTCCCAGACGTCGACGACGATTTCGCGGTTGGGGCTGCGGACGTAGTAGTAAACTTCGGCGAAGGCGGGGACGACGTTGGGAGCTTCGCCGCCCTTCGTAATCACGTAGTGGATGCGCGTGGAGTCAGGCACGTGCTCGCGCATGAGGTTGACCATGTGGTTCATTGCCTCGGCGCCATCGAGGGCGGAGCGGCCGCGTTCGGGGGAGGCGGCGGCGTGGGCGGCGACACCGCGGAAACGGAATTTGCCGGATTTGTTGGCGAGCGAGCTGTTGAGGCGGACGGCGTTGCGGTCGCCGGCGTGCCAGTGCATGACGGTGTCGACGTCGTTGAAGAGGCCAGCGCGCACCATGTAGACTTTGCCGGAGCCGCCTTCTTCGGCGGGCGTGCCGTAGAGGCGGAGGGTGCCTTTTTGGCCGGTGGCCTGCATCCAGTTTTTCAGGGCGATCGCGGCGTGGGTGGAGGCGCTGCCGAACAGGTGGTGGCCACAGGCGTGGCCGGCGTTGACCTCGGGGCGGGGCTTTTTCTCGGGGTCGGCGGTTTGGGAGACGCCGGGGAGGGCGTCGAATTCGGCGAGGATGCCGATGACGGGGGAGCCGCTGCCGTAGCTGGCGACAAAGGCGGTGGGCATGTCGGCGACGCCGGCTTGGATGGTGAAACCGGCGGCCTTCAACGTGGATTGGAGGAGGCCGGAGCTCTTGGTCTCCTTGTAGCCGATTTCGGCGTAGTCCCAGATTTTGAGGGCGATGTCCTCGTAGGTTTTGCGCGTGGCGTCGATTTGGGCGACGAGCTCGGGCTTGGTTTTTTGGGCGTGGGCGGGGAAAAGCAGGCCGAGCGCCAAGAGCGGAGAGCTGAGAGCAAGACGGAGGAGGACGGAGTTTTTCATTTAGAAAGAGACGGAGTTTTTAACCGCTGATCTTCGCTGATTTTTCGGAAGCGGGGGAGGCGGAGTGACATGTGCGGGCTTCGCCTGATCGGCGAAGCGCGGGGGCGGAACGCGGCGGAGGGCGGGTCGGAGACCCTGCCCTACTTTATTGGTAGAGGGCGTTGAAGAGTTGTTTGAAGGTGCCGTGCGTCTGGGCGCGGAAGGTGATCTCGGGGCCGAAGACGAGGAGTTTGCCGCCGTTGGCGAAGGGGGCTTCGAAGGCGGCGACGCCGTCGCGGAGGTAGTGTTGGCCCCAGGCCCAGCCGCTGCGGAGGGGAGTGGCGTTCGGGAACCACGCGAGGGGGCGAATACCTTTGGCGACGGCTTCGGGGGCGAGTTTGAAGACGGGGCTGGCGTCGAAATAGACGTCGGTCTCGGCAGCCATGCCGCGGTTGGCGGGGGCGGCGGTATCGACCGTCAGGCGGAGGATACTGCCGGGGATGTAGTATTTCGAGGAGGGGAGGACGCGCTCGCGACCGGTGGTGTCGGGCTCGGTGAGGGCGTTGCGGACAGGGAGGCGGAGGTGGTAGGCGAGGTTTGCGCTCGTGCCGACGGTGACGATGGTGCCGCCGGCTTCGAGGAAAGCGCGGAGGGCCGGGACGGTTTTGTCGGGGGTGAATTTGCCGACGCGGCGGCGATACTCGCTGGGCATATCGGCCTCGGAGGGCTCGGGGACGGCGAACTCGCTGGTCTCGGTAATGGCGGCGTTGGGACGAGGAACGGCGCCGGAGGGGAAGAGGATGACGTCGTATTTCTCGCGGAGTTTGCCGGCGTCGAGGTCGGCGGCGTAGACGATGTCGTGGGCGTAGCCGAATTGTTCGAGGAGCCAGCGCGTCCAGCCGGAGGGCATGGAGCCGCCGTAGCGGTCCCAAAGGGCGATGCGGGCGGCGGTGAGTTTTTTGGTGTCGGCGGGCGCGGCGCTGGCGGCTCGGGGCGTGACGCCGAGATCGGCGGCGGCTTTGGCGAGGGAGGCTTGCGCGGCGGCGGGGATGAAAAACTCGCCGGTGGCGGGAACGACCGAGACCGGGGCGCCGGCGGCGAGGAGGCGGTTGACGAGGAGGAAGGTGTTGTTGGCGCTGCGATCGAGGAGCCAGCCGGCGGGGGCGGCGGGGAGCTTCACAGCGGCGGGGGTGAGGAGCTGGCCGTAGGGGAGTTTTTCGAGGGGTGCGTCGAAGGCGTCGAGGACGCGGTCGAATTTCACGCCCATCTCGAAGGCGAGGGTCCAGCCGGCGGAATCGTAGGGGGCAGTTGGGGCGGCGCCTTCGTAGGCAAAATCGTTGGGGTGATCCTGCGGCTCGAACATATCGAGGACGTGCGGGCGGAAGGCCTGCGCGGTTTTCACGACGTAGGAGCCGGCGGGATATTTTTTGCCGGCGATGGTGAAATCGGCCGTGGCGCGGTGGACGGAGATGCCGGTTTTGATGAGGGCGTTGAGAAATTTGAGCGCGGTGGGGAAGTCGGTCTGGACGGCGGGATCGGCGGAAATGACGAAGGCGCGGGGATCGCGGAGCTCCGGTTTCTTCATCACCTCGTCGTAGTATTTCGAGGGGATGCGGCGGTTGTTTTGGGAGCTGAAGCGGGAGGGCTCTTCGGTTTGGGTGGTGCGGGCTACCGGGGGATTGTCGCGGAGGTGGGCGGCTTTGATGGCTTCGATGCGTTTGGGGTAGGGCGTCCACGTGTCGCGGCTGCCGCGGTCGATGGAGTTTTGACCCATGCGCCAGATATTGAAGAGCAGGTGGTCACGCTGCCGGGCGGCGTAGTCGAGGACGGCGTAGTTGAGCGAGACGGAGTAGGCGATGGGTTGGTGGTAACGCCATTTCTGGGGTGTGACGGGGAAGGGGTTGGCGGAGCTGGGCACGAGGCGCGTGGGGACGAGGGGAATTTCCATCGGCGTGGGGCTGCCGACGATCTCGGTGAGCAGGCCGAGCTGGTTGTGGAAATACGTCGTGGTGCGGAGGCCGCCGTTCCACCAGGTGGAGAAGACGGAGCCGGTGCGCTGGGTGTAGCCGGGTTTGCCCTCGATGTTGAGACGGCCGTTCATGGCGGAGCCGATGGCGTCGAGGCCGGTGACGATGGCGGGGTCGTAAACGTAATTGAAAGGGTCGCGGTAAGGCGGGCCGGCGACGATGGTGCCGGCGGGGCCGGATTGGTGGTGGTTGTAGACGATCTGGGGGATCCACTCGAGGTAGAGCTGGCGGGAGATGTTCGTGGACTCGCTCATGTTGTTCATGAAGAAGTCGCGGTTGTTGTCGTGGCCGATGT
>CALRZR010000146.1:0-18607 GCA_943372705.1 Opitutus sp. GAS368
GCCGCCGGCCGGGGCCCCGGCCCGCACACCCACTGCCTCGCCCACGCTCACGCGCAGGAAAGGCCGCACCCGGTTCAGCCGCACTTTTACGGCGCCCACCGTCAGCCCTTCGCGCGCCGCCACCGTCTGGTAGCTGTTTCCTTCGACGATCATCGTCACGAGATTCCGGTCCACCGGACTCAGCCGCGTGAGCGCAAGCGACAGCGCCTCCATGATCTCCGCCACCGGCCGCTCGCTGCTCGTGTCCGGCGCCTGCTCAAACACGCGATCGTCCGACACCATCGTCGGCCGGCACCGCCGACGCCGGAGAAAATCCACCGCCGTGTTTCGCGACAGTTTGAACAGCCACGACTCAAACACCGCCGGGTCGCGCAACAGCGTCAGCCGCCGCACCATTTTGATGAACACCATCTGCACCACGTCCTCGACGCTGCTCGGCTGAAACAAAATCGGTCGGACAAACGCCGAGATGCGCACCGTGTAGCGCCGCACGAGCTCGGACTGCGCCGCCATCTCGCCCCGCTGCGCCCGCACCACGAGGTCGATCAACTCGGCGCGTTCTTGGGCCGCCAACGCCTCGGCGGTGGCGGAAATTTCGGCGACAGGACGGGAGGAGAGACGTGGAGGATTCACGAGCGCAACAAGCCGCTCAAACGTCCTCCGGCCAACGCCCATGGGACGAATCCCCCCTTAGATGGTGTAAACCGCCCCTTCCCGGGGGCGAATTTTCCGCAGTGATCCCGGCGCCATCGCGTTTTTTCTGACCGGGCATTGTAGCGTCAACTACCTGCGATAGGCGACACGCTCACCCCGACGTTCACCTCTCCTTGCTAGCGAACTGACCTTAGCGGCCGGATTGATAGCTACCGAGTTGTTGGTTGGCCTCTGCCAAGCTGAGGGACGGGTGCACTTGCGGCTCACGAAAGGGCGACGGGCTCGACACCGCCAAGGGGTCCCACGAGGGGTTTCGTTCGATTCGCCTCAGTGTAAGCGGCGACGATTTCGTCGACTGCGCTTCGTTGGAATCGTCAAACACCGCCAGCCATTTGGCACCGCGCACGTCGTCGGTTACCCAGAGGTGTTTCGCATCCAACTGAGATTTGGCTTGGTCGCGCACCACCGGCGAGATGAGCGGCGACACGCGAGCAGCCACACCGGGGCGCTCCACCACGACATACGCGGTGCGGGCGCCGGTGCTCAGGAATGTGCAACCGCTCCAAAACGAAGCGAGGATCGGAAGAGTCAGAACCCACGGGGTGATGCGTTTCATGGCCCAACGGTTCACCAAATACGTCGGCCTGGCAGCAAAAAAGCACGGACTCACTCCCGCTCGACTCCACCTCCGCGTTCCCTACGGCCGCGTGACGCGCCCCACGATCACTTCCTTCGTCTTCCGCGAGATGCTGTAGAGCACGCCCGCCTCAAACGGGTCCCATGCGAACGCCTGCCCCTCCGAGGGAAACGGCACCGTCGCGATCCATTTCAACACCGAGCCCGCCTTCGGAAACGTCACAACATACAACTCCGTGTTGTCGTGCCCCGAAAGATAGAGGTCGCCGCCCGGCCCGAACGCCCCGCCGGACGCGCTGAACCCGCGCCCGCCAAATCGCTCGATCAGATCCGCCGGCAACGCCCACCCCGCCACGCGCCGCCACTCGTCGTCGAAGGCGATGATCTGCGTCCACGCCGCATCGCGATTCGGCTCCGCGCCCTTGTCGCCGTAGTGCACGAAGCACGCGATCCAGCGCCCCGCGGCCGGCCCATTCCCGCGGCCTGCCGTCGCCTCCGTCACGCGGTCCAGCCACGTAAACGATCCGTCCATGCGCCCAAAACTCTGCGAGCCCACGTGCTTGAGCGTCGCCGTGTCGAACAGCTCCAGCGAACTCAGCATCGGCACCCCGGGAAAGTTCGAGTGGATGCCGTAGAGCCGCCCGTCGCGCACGAAGCCGGCATTGATGTGAATGATCTCACCGCCCTTGCCGCCTTCCCACTGCGCGACGCGCTCGCCCGTCGTCTTCCGGTATTTCCCGATCGTGTGGTTGGTGATCGCGTAGAAAAAATCGCGGTCCACCGCCACGCCCTGCCCCGCCTCGGGCGCCTTGTGGCGCCGCAACTCTTCGTAACGCCAACCCGGCGTCGTGAGCTGACCGATCGGCGGTGACAACGCGGGCTCGCCGGCCACCACCCACGTCGCGAGCATCGAAAACAGCAGAAAAATTTTCATGGCGCAGCTCTCATGCCCGGTTCAGTTGCGCGCGGCCAGCCTCGACCACGAAACTCGCCCGCGTGTTGAGCGCCGCGCCGCGCCGCGAGACGAACGGCACCGTGCGAAAATCCGTGCGCCACGCCCGCGGCGTGGCTTCGCAACTCACATAGCCGCGCTCGTCGTTGAAAAATTTAACGAACGGATTCTCGCGACAAAATTCCTGCGCGCGCTCAAGGGCCTCCGTGCCATCGCCCTTCGAGGTGATCGAGGTGCCGACAAACTCGACGCCGGCACTCCGCCCGTCGAGACCGTCGAAATCGAGCGGGAGTTCGCTCGCCCAGTTGCAATGCACGTCGCCCGTGATGACGACCGGGTTGGCAATCTTGCGCTCGTGAAAGTGGCGAAGCAGCCGGCGACGCTCGAACTCGTAACCGGCCCATTTGTCCATGCTGAGGCCGATCTCGGGGCCGCCGGTCCGATCGATGCGGCCAATCGGAACTTGCTGCGCGAGCACATTCCACGCGGACGGCGAGTGCGCGAGCCCGTCGAACAGCCACTCCCGCTGGCGGTCGCCAAGGATGGTGCGCTGCGGGTCGAGGTGCGCGGCGCGCGGCGGCTGGAGAATCGGCTCGAACTGATCGGAGCGAAACTGGCGCGTATCGAGCACGTGGAACCGGGCGAGCCGCCCGAACTCGAGTCGCCGGTAGAGCAGCATGTCGGGTCCACTTGGCAGCGCGGAGCGCCGCAGCGGCATGTGCTCGAAATACGCCTGATAGCCGGCCGCGCGGCGCCGCAGGAAATCTGCCGTCGAGATCCGGTCGGGATGCTCCGGAATCGCGCCGGCGTAGTCGTTGCTCACCTCGTGGTCATCCCACGTGACGATCCACGGGGCCAGCGCGTGCGCGGCCTGCAGCGCGGGATCTGCTTTGTAGACGGCGTAGCGGGCGCGGTAATCGTCGATCGAAAAGATTTCCTTCGTGCCGTGGGGGCGCACCGCCTTGGAATCGTCGCCCTTCTCGTAAATGTAGTCGCCCAGATGGACGACGAGATCGAGGTCCTCGCGCACCATGTGCTCGTAGGCCGTGTAGTAGCCCATCTCGTATTTTTGGCAGGAGGCGAACGCGAAGCGCAGGCGCTCCGGCGTGGCACCCGCGGGGGGCATCGTGCGCGTGCGGCCTTTCGGGCTGACCTCACTGCCGGCCTTGAACTGATACCAATACCAACGCTCGGGGCGCAGGCCGTCGACTTCGACATGGACGGAGTGGGCCCACGCGGGATTGGCGGTCGCGGTGCCCCGGCGGACGACGCGCGTCATGGCCTCGTCTTCCGCGATTTGCCACGAAACCTCGATGGGTTCGGGCGTCAGGCCGCCGCCGGGCTCACGCGGACGCGGCGCGAGGCGCGTCCAGAGCACGACGCCGTTCGGCAACGGATCGCCGGAAGCGACGCCAAGGGAAAACGGATACGCAGAGAACTTCGGCGCCGCAGTCGCAGCCCCGCGCACATGGGTCGAGAGCAGCGCCGCGGCGGCGAACGAGGCGCTGCCCGCGAGAAACGAGCGGCGGTTGAGCGTTTGCACGCCCGGGAGGGGAAAGAGTGGCGAGGACATGGCGGACGCGCGGCGGGGCCGCTCAGAGTTTCCAGGTCACGCCGAAGTTGGCCGTCCACCAGTAGATCTCGGTCGCGGTCATCCGCTTCGGGCCGACGTAGTTGTCGTTGGGCTCCTGCCCGAGGTTGATCACATCGGCGAAGAGCGTGACGTGGTTGCTAATCCGGTAGCTGACCTTGGCATCGTAGATCAGGCGCTCCGCCTTGAAGCTGTCGCTCGAGGCATCACCGCCGAAACCCGTGGCGTAATCGCCGGTGTAGGTGCAGGCCACGCGGGCCTTGAACCGGTATTTTTCGTAACCGAGCGACACGTTGTAGATCTTATCCGGTTGCTTGTAGAAGCGGAGTTTGTCCGTCGGCCGGAAGTTGAAGATCTTCACCTCGGACTCCGTGAGCGTGTAGTTCACGGAGAAGCGCAGCCCGTCGAAGGGCGAGGGCAGCATGGTGAGTTCCTGCGCGTAGTTGAACTCGAGGCCGCTGATCTTCCCGTAGTCCGCATTCTCGGGGCGACTGTAGCCGAGGCTCGTGAACCGCAGGCCGGCATAGGTCGTATCAAACTGGGTCTCGCTGTAGCTGTAGACCGGATTGTCGATGCGCTTGTGGAACGCGCCGACGGAAAGGATGCCCTGATGCTTGAAATAATATTCCGAACTCAGGTCGAAGTTCATCGATTCGTAAGGCTTCAGCCCGGGGTTTCCGCGGGAGACGCTGCCCGTGTAGGTATTTGAACCCTGGGGCAGATTCTCGACGTAAGCAAAGGTGCTAGCCCCGGCCATGTCCGGGTAGTTCGGGCGACCGATGGTGTTGGTCCAGGACCCGCGCAGCACCCACTGCTTCGTGGGAGTCGCCCGGAGATGCACGCCCGGGAACAGATTGGTGTAGCGTTTGGAGAAGCGATTCAGGCGGGGATTCAGTGCCACGCTGCCGGCGGTCGGCAGTTCGGTCTGGGTGACATCGGCGTCGGTCTGCTCAACGCGCAACCCCGCGAGCACGGACCAATGGTCGAAATTCACCTTCGCCTCGGCGTAGCCGGCAAAGATGTCTTCCTGCATCGCGAAGTCGTTGACGTTCGAGTCGGACAGGTTGCCCGCCGCATTGACGACGAAGTAATTGGGGCTGGCCTTGAAGAAGGCCTGCATGGCCGCGAGATTGATCTGCGGCGCCTGCTGGCGATAACCTTCAAACACTTCGTAGGCGGGCTTGGAGAGCCCAAACTGGCCCAGATGGAACGCATTGGCCCCCGTGCCGGCGTTGAAGTCGGAGTTCTCGCGATTCCAGCCCTTGTCGCGCGAGAAATAGCGGGCGCCGATCTGGACGAAGCCTTCCCGGCCGAAGAGCTGGCGTTCGCGCTTGAGGTCCACCCGCCCATTGTAGTTGTCCTCGGTTTCTTCGTCCCGGCGGAACCGCACGCGGCGAAACGGATAGCTGGCGGCGTTGAAGTAGGCGGCACCGGGCTCAAGATCCCAATGAAACGAGCTCGTATCCACCGTGCTCGTCAGGTTGGAGCCGGAGCGGAACTCCCAATCCTGACGATCCGGCGTCTGCTTGCTGGCATCGCCGAGCGCGACCTGATAACTCAGCTTGGTCGCTCGGTCGCCGAGGTTGTGTTTACCTTCGAGCGAGTAGTTCGTGATATTGTGGAGCTGCCGGTAATAGCGGTATTCCACGGTGGCCCGCCCGCCGGTGAACGTCGCGGTCGTCGGCGTAAAGCTCGCCGGAAACGGCGTCTGGTTAAACGCGAAGTCGCTCAGTTCGCGGCCCTCGATGTCTTTGAAATTATTGTCCGTGAAACGCAGCGCCAGGTAGTGGTCGGCGGTCGGTTTATACTCCAAGGCGGCGTTGACGCCACTGCGCCAGCGCTGCACGTCGTAGTGGAAGAGCGAGTCGAAGGGCGGAAAGTAGATGTTGGCTCCGGCCGTGCCGGCCGGACCGGCGGGCTTCCACCCGCCGCTGGACTGGCGGTTGGAAATGTAATGACGGAAGCTGTAACTGCCGCCCACGATCAGTCCCCATTTCCCGTCGCCGAAGGTCTGGCCGTAGGTGCCGCTGGCGCTGTAGGGCGTGGTCTTCTTCGTCTCAAAGTCCCCGCGCGGCCCGTTGAAATATCCTCCGGCCACGGTGACGCTGGCAAAAGTGTCCTGCCGATCAAACGCGCTCGGGGTCACGATGTTGACCGAGGCACCGACGCCCTGTGCGTCCATGTCGGGCGTGACGGCCTTGATGACCTCGATGCGGCTGATGAGGTCGGCGGGCACGGAATCCATCGCGGCCCCGCGGGTGCCGGACTCGGGCGAGCCGACCGAAACACCGTTGATCGTCGTGTTGTTCAGCGCGGAGTCGATGCCGCGCACGACGATGTAGCGGCCCTCGTTCTGATCGATTTCGGCGAACACACCCGGCAGGCGGCGCACCGCCTCGGCGGCGTTGCCATCCGGCAGTTTGCCGGCGCTGTCGGCGGAGACGACATCCATGATACTGTCCGCCGTGCGCTTCTGCTGGAGCGCGCGCGCCTGGCCCTCGCGCTCGCCGCCTACGACAAAGCGACCCAGCTTCACAATGTCGGCCTGCAGCGCGATTTCGACCGAGCGATCCCCTTCGCTGGCGATCGTGACCGTCTCGCTCGCTTCGGCGTATCCAAGATAGCTTACCGTCACCGTGTAGGCGCCGGGAGGAAGTTGGCCGAGCGAGAAAACGCCCTCGCGGTCGGTCGTCGCCTCTCTCACCGGAGCGCGCAACACCACGGTCGCACCAGGCAAGAATGAGTTCGTGTTCCCATCCCGCACTCGCCCGGTCAGAGCCGCCGCTTCGGCGGAGAGGGCGGAGAGCACCCACAGTAAGAGAACCACAGGACGACGGGCGTTTTTCATAGGCAACGACCAGACTGCGCCCACCGCGTTACGGTCCCGCGGCGTCGGCGTGCCAACGCGGTGACAAATCCCCGGCCGCTCTTGCCCCGACGCTCGGCTATCGACGCCCCGCTGGGCACCGTTGCACACTGGGTCCGTGTCGCCCTCGCCCACGCCTCACTCTGCGCCTTCCCGCGGCGCGATTCTACTCGCCGCCACGCTGATCGTGGTCGCCGGCGGCGTGGCGTATCACAATAGCTTCGACGGCCCCTTTGTCTTCGACGACCTGCTGGCCATTCCCGAAAACCCCACGATCCGCCGACTCTGGCCGCTCACCGATGTCCTGCTGCCGCCGCGCGGCGAAGGCCTCTCCGTCGAAGGCCGCCCCGTCCTCAATCTCACGCTCGCGTTGAACTATGCCGTCGGCGGCACCGCCGTCCGCGGCTACCACGTCGCCAATCTCGCGATCCATCTCCTCGCCGCGCTCACGCTCTTCGGTCTCCTGCGGCGCACGTTTCTTCTGCCGCGTTTCCGGGAGCGTTTCGGCGCCGCCGCCCTCCCGCTCGCGACTGTGATCGCCACCCTCTGGGCCGTCCACCCGCTGACCACCGCCGCCGTCACCTACATCATCCAGCGCGCCGAAGCCCTGATGGCGCTCTGCTATCTCTTCACACTCTACGCGTTCGTGCGTTCAATCGAACGGGCCTCCGCCCCGCCCGCTCCGTCCACGACAAATTCGCGAAACCTCTGGCCCGCCCTCGCCGTGCTCACGTGCCTCGTCGGCATGGCCACGAAAGAGGTCATGGTCTCCGCCCCGCTGCTCGTGTTGCTCTTCGACCGGCTCTTTGTCGCCGGCTCGTTCCGCGCCGCCTGGCAACACCGCGGACGCCTCCACGTCGCCCTGTTTTCCACGTGGCTGCTGCTTGGCGCGCTCGTCGTCACCACTGGCACCCGCGGCGGCACTGCCGGCTTCGGCATCAACGTCACGCCGTGGGCCTACGCGCTCACGCAATTCGAGTCCGTCACCCGTTACGTCGGCCTCGCGCTCTGGCCGTCGCCGCTGATCTTCGACTACGGCGTTGCCTGGGTGGAGCACGCCGTCGACATCGCGCCCTACGCCGTCGTGCTGCTCGCGCTCCTCGGCAGCACGCTCTTCGCGTGGCGCCGCGCCCCGGCCGCCGCGTGGCTCGGACTCCTGTTTTTCGCCGTGCTCTCGCCGACCTCCAGCATCGTGCCGGGCAACCGCCAAACGATAGCCGAGCATCGCATGTATCTCCCACTCGCCGCCGTGCTCACGCTCGTCGTCGGCAGCGCCCACTTCCTCGCCAACACTCCCGCGCGCCGCCGCCTCGCCACCGCCTCCGCACTCGGCGCCGTGCTCGCCTGCACCGCTCTCACCATCCGCCGCAACCACGACTACCGTAGCGCCCTCTCCCTCTACGAAGACACTGTCGCGAAACGCCCCGGCAACGGCTTCGCCCACTACAACCTCGCCAAGGTCTACGCCGACGCCGGCCGACACGCCGAGGCCGTCGCCGCCTTCGAACACAGCGCGCGCCTCATGCCCGGCGTCGCGCACACACACTTCAATCTCGCCAACTCCCTCGCGGCCCTCGGCCGCACCGCCGACGCCCGCGCGCACTTCGAGACCGCCCTGCGCCTCGATCCGAGTTACCCGAAAGCCCATTTCAACCTTGGCGTGCTCCTCGTGGGCACCGGCGACCGCGCCGCGGCCGTCGACCACTTCCGCCGCGCCGTCGAGCTCGCGCCCGGCTACCTCGAAGCCCGCAGCAACCTCGGCGGGGCCCTGCTCGAACTCGGCCGCCTCGACGAAGCCGCCCGCGAATTCACCCACGTCGTCGCCGCGCAACCGGACTCCGTCGAAGCCCGCTTCGGCCTCGGCACCGTTTTCCTCCTCCAAAAACGGTGGGCCGCCGCCGCCCATGAATTCGAAACCGTGCTCCGCCTGCGCCCCGACCTCACCGCCGCCCGCGAGCGCCTCGCCTTGGCGCGGGCCGGCCAGTAGTCACCGCCGCAAACGCCCGCGCGCGACCTCCAGATGCGCGCGCGCATTCGGAAAATCCGGCGCCAGCCGCAATGTCGCCTCGTAGTGGCTCACCGCCTCGGCGAAACGCCCGAGTTCCAGACACGCACTCCCAAGATTGTGGTGCGCCTCCGCGTTATCCGGCTGCGCCCGCAGCACCGCCTCATAGTGAGACACCACCTCCGCCGGCCGCCCCGCCATCGCGTGGGCATTGCCGAGCCGCAAGTGCGCCGCCGTGTGCACCGCCGCCGATCCCGCCGGACGTTTGAGCGCTGCCTCATACGCCGCGACCGCCTCTGCCGTGCGCCCCGCAGCCGAGAGCGCATTCGCCAAATTGTAGTGCATCTCCGCAAATTCCGGCGCGAGCCGCACCGCCTCCACGAGGTGGCGCACCGCGTCGCCGGCGCGACCTTCCGCCACGAGCGCGTTGCCGAGATTCATGTGCGCGTCGGGAAACGCCGGCTGTAGCCGCAGCGCCTCTTCGAAGTGAGTGATCGCCTCCGCGCGCCGCCCCAGCTTGAGCAACAGCGCACCGTAATTCTCGTGGCCCACGGAAAAATCCGGCTTCAGCCGCAACGCCTCCGCGTAGCTCTCCAACGCGCGCGGCACCTCGCCGGCCCGCTCCAGCGCCCCCGCGAGCATGAAGTGCGCGAGTGGATTCGCCGGACGCTTCGCCACCGTATCGCTCCAGAGCGCGACGTCGGTGCGGTAGTCCGCATTGCGCCCGATCGTCATCCCGCCCCACAGCAGCGCCACCGCCGCACTGCCCGCGCACATCGCGTCTCGCCTGCGCTCGCCCACGCGGCGATACACGCCGACCATCGCCACCGCCAACACCGCCGCGAGTGGCAAATACATCCGATGCTCGACGATCATCTGCGTCGTGCCCGGCGCGAGGCTCGTCGGCGCGAGAATCCCGAAGAACCACGCTCCCGCGAAACCGAGCGCCGTGCGCCTCCACAACCCGCGGATCGTCACCACCAGCAACCCGAGCACCAGCAGCGCTTCGATCACGATGTCCCCTGCGCCGTTCACCCAAAACGTGCCGTATTCAAAAACCAACGGCGCCGGCCAAAACGTCAGCCGCAGATACGTCGCGACGGCTTTGAACTGCGTGAGCCAGTAAGCCCACGGCTCGATCCCGGCACCGAAACCCACCGAGCCGCCGCGATTGCCGCCGCCCTGCAGCACCAGCCAACCGAGCAGCACCCACGTGCCAAAGAGCGCCGCATAAAACGCCCACCGCCGGCGTAGCGCATCCGCAAAACTCGCCGCCACAAACGTCCGATCATAAAACAGCACCATCAGCGGCACCGTCGCCATGACCTCCTTCGTTGCCATCCCGAGCGCACACGCCCCGACCGCGAGCACCAGCCACCCCGTAGCCCGCCTCGTGAGAGGCGGGACCGTTGCGGCCACGGCGCGCATTTCTTCCCTGCTCTCACGAGCAGGGCTACCGGACTCGCCCTGCACTCCGCGCACAAAGCAGTAAACCGTGAGCAGATAGAACAAACCCATCAGCGACTCCGCCCGCTGGATAACATACGTCACCGACTCCGTTTGCAACGGATGCACGACCCAAAGGACCGCGACCGCAAGCGCCACGAGGTAGGGCGCGTTGTCCCCAACGCGCCGCTCATCGCCCGCGCTCGCGTCCCTAACCGGCGGGTTGGGGACAACCCGCCCTACCCTCAGCGTCCGCCGCACCACACCAAACAACACCATGCCCGCCAGTGCATGGATCAGCAGATTGACCGCGTGGTAGCCCTCGACCGCCACCCCGCCGAGCGCGTAGTTCACTGCGAGCGAGAGATTGAGGATCGGACGCCCTTGCGCCGTGACATTCGTCAGCGGCGGCGACAACGGCTCCGTCAACGGCCAAAGTTTCCGAATCGTCGGGTTGGTCGTGATCGACGACTCATCGTCAAAGACAAACGGCCCGTGCAGACTGTTCGCATACGCCAAAAACGCCGCCCCGCCGATCACCAGCAGCGCGAACAACGGTTTGAGCGGAGGCAGTCTCATGCGGCGGAAGTAGGGCGGGTCTGTGACCCGCCCTCGAATACTAAAAACGCAAAAGAGGACGGCTCGGAGGCCGTCCCTACCTTTCAGACTCGCGCCTGCTCAGAATCCCAGCGTCGTCGACAGCGTCCACATGCGCGGCTGCGCGTCGAAGACGGCGTTCTTCACGCCCGACCAGCCGGTGATCGCATTCGGCGTCAGCACGACGTTGTAGGTGTTGAACATATTGAAGACGTTGATCTGCGTCCCGAGCGTGTAGCGGCCGAATTTCTTGTCGTAGCCGAGCACGAGATCGAAGCGCGTCTGCGTCGGGAAACTGAAGAGCCGCCGCTCGGCATCCGGTCCGACGCCGTTCGGATAATAATAATACCTCCGGTTATACCACGCCGCCGTGGTCGTGCCACCGACGCGGAAGCCGCGCAGCGCTCCTTCGGTAAACGTGTAGGTCGCCGTGAAATTGGAGCTGAGCGCCGGATAGTTCGTCGTGCCCTCGCCCTGCTTCGTCACCGGAATTTCCGCAGGCGGCGTAAAGCCCGGGTTGATCTGGATCGCCGAACTCGGGAGTCCGGTGGCGCCGGTCAAAATCGGTCCGTTCACCGGATCGACGACCGAGAGGGTCGTGCGCGCCGAGGTGGAATTGATCTGGCCGCTCACCGCGAGCGGATTGGCGTAGTAGGAATTTCCCGGCGTGCTGAGCATCGCAATCGTGAGCGGAATCGCACCGGCCGTGCCCTGCGGCACCGTGGGCCGTGCCGCCGAGAACGTCGGATTCACGTAGACGACCGCACCGTTCTTGTAGGTCACCTGACCCGCGGAGTTGGCGTAGAACTGGTCGTTGTAGAGCGCCTTGTAGGTGCGCGTATTGCCGATCTCACCGGAGATCGTCGCGGCGGAAAGGCGGAAGCGAAGATTGCGCGTGGGCGCGGCGGTGACGGCGAGCTGGGCGCCGCGCGCCGTGCGGTCGACGTTGATGATCGTGCTCGGCGAGCCGCCGAAACGGCCGTTGAGGCCGCTCGGGTTGATCTGAAATGCGAGCGTGCTCGTCACGAAGAACGTCTCGTTCTTTGCACTCGTGTGGTAGAGCGCGAGCGAGCCGGAGAGCGTGCCCTCGGCGTTCTGCACTTTGATGCCGATTTCTTCGCCGATGGCGTGCGCGGCTTTCGGCTCTTGGCCGATGGGATCGTTGTTCTGCGCGGTCGGCGGATTGTAGGAATCCGAGACGGCGAAATACGGCCGCAGCCAGTCGCGCAACGCGTAGTTGGCCCCGACGCTGTAGCTGAGGAATTTCTCGTCGGAGACTTTGCGCGCGCCCGAGTCGGGATTCGACGCCGTGATGGCGCTGCCCTGATTCAGCGTCTGCTGGAAACTGCTCGAAGCGCGGAAGCCGAGGAGCGTGTTGAGTTTTCCGTTCAGCCACGCGGTGTCGTTCACGCCGTAGACGCCCTTGGTGACCGTGCGCACGATGTTGTAGTTGCCGCCGCCGAGCGTCACGCCGAGCGGGTTCTGCGCCGTGACTTGTGCGGGCAGCGACGGATTCTGCTGCATGCGCACGTAGTTGACGCCCTGCCACGTCACGCGGTCCTGACCGGGCTGCCACGCCGGGTAGGCCGTCGGCTCGGTGCCCATCGCCCAGAGCACGGGACCGATCACGGTGCGACCGTTGTTCACGGCGGCGGTGGCGGGGTTCACGATCGGATTCCAATCCGCATCGGCGCGGTAGTAGCCGTAGCCGATGAAGGCCGAATTGATGCGCGTGTAGTCGGCGCCGACGATCGACTTGCTGTGCGCGCGGCCGCCGAAGAGTTTGTTTTCAAACGCGACCGAGAGGCGCGCGGGAAACGTCTTCGCGGGCTGGATGCTTTCCTGCGCAGGCTGGCCGCCGGTGCCGCCCACGGCCCATGCGCCGATGTAGTTGGCGGTGACGTTCGGCGCCTGCATGGCGAGCGTGCCGGCGTTGAAGAGCCGGTTGTTGAAATCTTTGTAGCCAATCGCGAATTGCGACGAGACCGTGGGCGACCACTGCGTCTCGACGGTGAGCGTGCCGAGCGTGTTCACCGTGCGCTCGCTGAATCGCCAGCCGAAGAACGAGTCGACGTTCCCCCAGTTGATCGCGCCGCCCGCGATGGCGCCGCCGCCGCTCGGGCCGGACTCGCTGGCGTTGATCTGATTCGTCGCGAGCAGGTAGTGGAGGAACTGGCCGTTGCGCGCATCGTTCGCGGCACTCAGCGCGCCGAAGGTGACGTTCGAGGGAATATTGCGATTGTTCGAGGTCTGCTGGCCGAGGAGGCGCACGACAGTGTTGCCGAAGAATCGGCCGGCAAACTGCACGTATTGACCGTCGAGCTGACTCTTGATGTTCACACGGCGGCTGCGGGCGTTCTGGTTGATGAACGCGGCACGCACGGCGAAGGTCTTGTTGCCCCAGCCGTAGTCGAGCGTGCCCTGATTGCCGCCGTATTGGTCGGTCTGGAGGCGGAGCGAGCCGTTGGCGCGACGGTTGAAGCGCGCGACCTTGGAAACGAGATTCACGACACCGCCGCCGCCGCCGTTACCATAGAGGAGCGCCTGCGGGCCCATGATCACTTCCGCGCGCTCGATATCGAAATTATTGGTCTGGCCCGTGGCGGTGGAGCCGGTGTTGGAGAAGGTCGCGAGCGACATAAACGCATCGCGCTGCATTCCCGGCGCCGTCAAGCCGCGCAGTTGAATGTAGGAATTCGATGCGCGGTCGCCGGGCTGCGCCGTGAGCGTGCTCGCCGGACCGTCCGACGAGGCGAAACCCGCACCGGCCGTGTAGCTCGAGATCATCTGTTCGACGGAGCTCGCGTTCACGTCGCGCATGAAGGCCTCGTTGTAGATGTCCGCCGAGATCGGGAGCTTCGCGAGCTCAGTGTTGAAACGCGTGACCGAGTTGGAGTTCAACGCGCCGTAGCTGTCATCCTTGTCGGCCAGCACTTCGAAGACGTTGAGCTGAATCGTTTCCTCGGGCGGCTTGGCGGCGGCGGGCGGGGCGGGCGGTGCGACTTGCGCAGTGGCGGCCGACGGTAGCGCCGCGAGCAACGCCAAGGCGCAGGTGGCGACCGCCGGAGAAAGCTTTCGGGCGAGGGAGCGGGTCGTGATCGGAGGGTTCATGGGTGCGTGAGGTCAGGGTCGGTGAGAGAAGCCGCCGGGTGACGGGCGACTGGGGACCACCGAACTTGCGAAGCCTGCCGGGGGTCACGCAATATAATAATTATTATACCGACCAACCCGGACGCACCTTCGCAGCCATGCGGCGCCGGACCTTTCTTCCGGCCCGCCATCTTCGTAATTGTCAGAGCCCGGGGCAGCCCCATCCTCCGCCTCTCATGTCATCCCCCACCCCCGCCCACGACGACGTGGTGCACAGCGAATCGTTTTTGCACACGCTGATGCGCCGACAACTCAAGCTCTCCATCGCCTGTGCCGCAGCCTTCATGGTCGTGCTGTTCGGCTTGCCGCTCGCCAACTATTTCGCGCCAGCACTCATGGCCACGCGCGTCGGCGGGTTTACGTTGAGCTGGCTCATGCTCGGCGTCCTGTTTTTCCCCGCGGTGTGGGGGATCTCGTGGTTCTTCATCAAGCGCTCGATCGCCCTCGAAGAAGACGAGGTCGCGCAGGTGCAACGTGAGACGGGAGGCCGCAAATGAATCTGCCCCTCGCACTCATCGGCGGCGTCGATCCTTGGATCTTCAGCTTCTCGTTCCTCACCGTCGCGGTCACCCTCTGGATGGGTTTCCGCTCAGCGAAAACGTCCAAGACCGCCAGCGACTTTTTCGTCGCCGGCCGCTCGGTTTCCGTCGGTTGGAACGCTTCCGCCATCTCCGGCGAATACCTTTCCGCCGCCTCCTTCATGGGCGTCGCCGGCATGGTGATGTCCTCCGGCTACGATGCGCTGTGGTATCCCGTGTGTTACGCGTGCGGATATCTCTTTCTGCTTCTGTTCATCGCCGGACCGCTGCGCCGCTTCGGTGCCTACACGATTCCGGACTTCGCCGAGGGCCGGTTTGATTCACCGCTCTTCCGCAAGATCGCCGTCTGCTTCGTGCTGTTCATCGGCTTCTTCTACACCATGCCGCAGATGAAGGGCGCCGGCGTCACGCTCGCCTACATCTTCCCCGGCCTGCCCTACTGGGTCGGTGTCGTCCTCGTGGGCGCGGTCATCACGCTCAACGTCGCCCTCGGCGGCATGAAGGGCATCACGCTCGTGCAGGCCGTGCAGTATTGGATCAAACTCTTCGCAATCTCGGTGCCGATCTTCGTGCTCATGGCCGTCGTCGGATTCTACAACAACCAAATCGGCGCCAACGTCGCCCCCGGCGAGACCGCCCCCGCCGTCTCGTCCGTTGAGCGCAAACCGCTCGTCGAAAAAGCCCCGAAAGATACCGCGTGGATCGCGCCGTTCGGCCCGCTCACGACCAAGGCCGTCAACGCCGCCGCTGCCGCGCTCCCGGCCGAACAGCGCGCCGACTTCCTCGCCGAGCACCAGAAGCCCTACTCCCTCCTTTACACTTACTCGCTCATCATCGCGCTCGTCTGTGGCACCGCCGGGCTCCCGCACATCCTCGTGCGTTTCTACACCAACCCCGACGGTGTCGCCGCCAAACGCACCACGATGTGGGTCATGATCCTCATCGGCGTCTTCTACGTTTTCCCGCCGATCTTCGGCGCGATCGGCCGCAATCTTCTCCCGGAACTCTACAGCGGCGTCGGCGCCAAGGGCACCGACAAAGTCGTGCTCGAACTCCCCACGCTCCTCGCGCAGCGCTACGGCGTGCTTGGCTCCATCCTCAGCGGCATCACCTGCGCGGGAGCCTTCGCCGCGTTCATGAGCACCTTCAGCGGACTCCTGGTGTCGATGACCGGTGCGCTCGCGCACGATGTTTACGGCCGAATGTTGCGCCCGCAGTCCAACGCCGCCGAACGCATGTTTGCCTTCAAGGTCGCGGCGATACTTATCGGCGGCCTGGCCGTTATCCTCGGCTGCTTCGTCGAGCCGCTCGAAATCAACTTCATGGTCGGCCAGGCCTTCGCCATCGCCGCCGCGAGCTATTTCCCGCTGCTCTTCATGAGCGTGTGGTGGCGCGGCATGACGATGAAGGGCGCCGCCACCGGCATGTTGACCGGCGGTCTCTGCGCGCTCGGCGCCGCCGCCCTCACCAACCTCGGCACCCTCGCCCTCGACAAGGGCCCGATGGGCAAAATCTTCTCCGGTTTCGCTCCGCTCAATGGCTTCTGGGCCCAGCACCCGCTGCTCCGCATCCTCTGCGAACAGCCCGCGATCTGGACCGTGCCGCTCGCGATCACACTCATGATAGTCGTCTCCAAAGCGACCTCGGCCAGCGTGCCCGAAGACATCCGCATGAAGATGCTCGTCCTCCACGCCCCCGAGAAACTCGGTCTGAAACAGGAATACATCCAGGAGCACCAGGCCGGCGCCGGCCACTGATCGCCACGAAGGCGGGTCTCACGACCCGCCTTTTTTTCGGCGACAATCAACGCTCCTGCCTCGCCGGTGGCTCCACGCTGAGCTGCACGATCGCCTCGCGCACCCGCGCCGTCTGCTCGGAGTTCATCACGAGAAAACGATGGCGCCCCTTGCCGTCTTTGCTCGGCCGAAACCACGTGGCGCCGTTGTTTTCGACTGTCACGGTGCCGGCGGGTGAGAGATCGAAGTAGCCGCGGCCCGGATAAACCGCGTAGAGCAGCGCCGTCGGGTCCCACGTGGGCCGATCATGCGGCGGCGGATTGTAGAGGACGTAAGACTCTTTCAGCGGATGGTGCGCGACGTAGTTCAGATCTTGCTCGATGGCGACATGCGGAAATGTCGCGGCGATCCCGATTTCAAACCCGCTCCACACCACCGGCGTCGGCCAGCGCGTTGCGAGCGCCTGCGCCGCCGGCACATCTTTGATGACGTTGTATTCGAGGTGACGCGTGTTGCCGTTCACCGTCTGAAACGCACCCGCCATGATCGCGAAGAGCTTTACTTTCTTCGCGATGAGATCGCGGCCGGAGAGGGGCGAAATTTCATCGGCCTTCGAATCGAGGAGCCGCGCGAAATTCGTAAAAAAGCCGACCTGCACGAGCGCCACACTCGCGTCGGGCTGCGCTGCGAGGAGCTTGCGCAGCAGGCCGACGGCCTCCGGCGCTTCGGCACCGCTTTTGAGATCATGCGGATAGCGCAGCGATCCATCGTCCTTGCGCGCATCGGCGAGCAAATTGAATTTGCCGGGCTCAGGCGTCGCACCGTTGCGCACGACGCCGATCGGCACATCGGGATAGCCGTAGAACGTGTTCACCGCGTCGACAAACGCAGCCGCCTGCGGGTGATCCTTCGTGATCGTCACGGCGAGCAATTCGCATGCACCGCGCTTTTGCAGACTATGAATCATGCAGAGCGCCATGACGTCGTCGACGTCGTTGCCCATATCGGTGTCGAAGATGAGCTTCACCGGCGCGGCGTGCGTCCAGCCGCAGAACGCCGCGACCAGGAGGGAAGTGAGGAGTAGGCGCATAGGAAATGAAGGTGATGCGGGTCGAACGTAGAGACGAATACGAACCACCCCAGATTTCGTCGGGCCGATTTGCGAAGCGGCCTCGACACGACAGAAAGCCTCTCGTTCCCCCTCCTCGGTTGTCCGCGGAATCGCCCAGGCGCGACCGTTGCCCGAGTCGAGCCCCGGGCAACGGCCGCCGCCAGCCGCCCAGTCGGCGTTTGACGCCGTGAAATGTCGGGTGCGTTGTCATCGGCAGCCTTTCCTTGGCCATCCAGACCCACCCCCGATGTTTCGCGCAATCCTGTGCTTCGGTTTTTTCGCCGTTCTCACCCTGGCGCCGTCTGCGTTCGCCGATCTAAGTCTCATCGCCACGGTGGACGGGGAGCGCATTGCATTGCAGGACCTTGGGGTGAACCGCTTCCTCGGCGATAGCCCGCAGGGGCGTCGCGTGGTGCCGCTCGACGCGGCAATCTCGCTGGAGGGCGACTTGGCGAAGCACGCCGCTCTGGTTCGCTGGGTCGCGACTTACTATCTCGTGCACGCGCCCGGCCGTGACAGCCTGCCCGTGATCGCACGGCCATGGTTCGGTTATGTGCGGCTCGTGAATGGCAACGGATGGAACGGTCCATCGTTCGACGAGGTCTGGCCGAAGCGCCCCGCCGAACCGTTGCTCGCGGTGTTCGCTTGGTGCGTCGGTGGCAAAGTGGTGCAGACCCGCGTGCAGCGGTTACCCACGGAAACGCGCGATACCATGTTTCGTGTCGACCAGATGTTTCAGCTTTCAGAATCGGAGGCGGCGGGCTTTGGCATTGTGCTGCTCTGGGCCAAGGGCCGATTCCTCCCGCCCAAACCCTATTTCAGCAGTTCGGCGACCGAAGCCGCTCTGCACGCTATGATGACGGGCAGTCCCGCCGAGTTCGAGGCGGCTCTGAGCAAAATCTCCGGCAATTTCCTGCGACCCGGCGATACCCTGCTGTGGCAAGCGGCCGACATCGGCAACGATGCCGCCGTGGAGGCATTGCTGCGGTCGGGAATAAAGGCTGACAACGTCTTCGATCCTTTGCCAAGCGCCGTCAATCGCGGGCGCGTCGCCGTGCTCGAACGGCTCCTGCAGGGCCGCAAGATCAAGCACCCGGCTCTCGCGCTCCCGCTCCGCTACGGTCACGACGCTGCCGTGCGTCTTTTTCTCTCCCACGCCGCGCCATCGTTTCGTCCGGGTTCGGACCTGATCGAGGCGGCACTGGAAGGCGGCTTCGCCGATCTCGCGCGCGATTTCATAGCCCGCGGCGGCAGGGTCGACGTCGGCGCGACCGCGCGGTGCGCGCGACTGCTGACGAATCTCATCAAGGACGGCCACGTGGCC
>CALRZR010000147.1:0-18600 GCA_943372705.1 Opitutus sp. GAS368
CGCCATCTCGCGCCGGTCCGTCGCGGTGAAAAACTGCCACGCATACGCGAAAAATCCGCCGCCGGACAATGCCACCACCACGCCGTAAATCACGCCCAACTCACCGGCCAACCACGGCGCGATCGACACCGGCACCAACAACGCGGCATAAAACAACGACCAACCCGCCGTCCGCCGTCCCGTGCCATCCACCGCCGGCAACACACGAAATCCCGCCGCGCGATAGTCCGCACGATGCCGCCACCCGATCGAGAAAAAATGCGGCATCTGCCAGCACAACAGCATCCCAAAAATTACCATCCCCGGGGCGGCCCACAGCTCGCCTGCCGCTGCGTTGCCGAGGAGCGGCGGCAGCGCGCCCGACACCGCACCGACTTCCGTTGCCCAGCGCGTGCATCGCTTCAGCGGCGTATACACCACGCCGTAAATCAAGATCGTCAGCGCGGCGACGACTGCGGCGGCGGCATTCACCCACACCACCAGCACCGCACAACCCGCGCACGCCAGACCGATACTCCACCCCAGCGCGACCACCGGGCTCACCCGGGCCTGCGGCAACGGCCGCCCGCGCGTCCGCCGCATCTGCGCGTCGGCCTGCCGCTCCCACCACTGGTTGAGCGAAAGCGCGCCCGCCGCCGCGAGCAGTGTGCCCGCGAACGTCGCGAAGGCCGCCTCGCTCGCGGGCCGCACTGTGGCAAACGCCACCATCGCCGTGAGCACGGACATGACGGCAAGTTGTGGTTTCGTCAGCGCAAGCAGCGCCCGGAGCGTTTCAGTCCACGCGGAGCGCACAGCTGACGCCGAAGCCAAGGGGTAGTTCGTTACGGCCATCGCACGACCGTAGTGAGATTTGTGCGACGCCACCTTGATCCGGATCAAGCAAACGCGATGTTCGCTCCGAACGCGGCAAACATTGACGCGCATCAAGGCTCCGCGCGCGCGCTTCGGCTACAACCACGCCATGCCCCCGCCCACGGCTTCGTTTACGTCTTCCTCCGTGCTTACCCCGGACTTCCCTGCAGCCGACCGCGGCGCAGCGGCCTTGTCCCGCGACGCCTTCGCACCCGCGCAAGGCTGGTTTCTCCTCGCGGTCGGCAGTCTCGTCCTCGCCGGTCTCCTCTCGCTCTTGCTCGTCGTCGGCCGCCTCCCGTTCCTCGGCTGGCTGTTCACCGATCCGCTCTTTTTCAAACGCGCTCTCGTCGTCCACGTCGACCTCGCCATCGTCGTCTGGTTTCAAGCCGGCACCCTCGCCTTCCTCGGTCTCGCCCTCGGTTCGCGGCTGCACCGTGGCCTCACCGCCGCCTCCCTCGCCCTCGCGACGACCGGCGTGCTCGGGATGCTCGTCGGCGCGCTCATGCCTGGCGCACAACCGGTGCTCGCCAACTACGTGCCGGTGATCGATCACCCGATTTTCTTCGGTGGCCTTGTCTCTTGGTTCGCCGGTGCCGGGCTCTTCTGCGCCCACGCGCTCGCCACCCCGGCCCGCAAGGACGCGCGCGCCCTGGTGCCCGCCGCCGTCATCGCGCTTCGCGCCTCCGCCGCCGCCAACCTCCTCGCCCTCGCCACGTTTCTCGGAGCCTGGCAAACCACCCCGGACGCCGCGCCCTCCGTCTACTACGAACTCGTCTTCTGGGGCGGCGGTCACGTGCTCCAGATCGCCAACGTCGCTGCGATGCTCGCGCTCTGGTTGCACCTGTTTCACCGCTGGACCGGCCACGCGCTGCTCACCCCGCAGACCGCCACCGCGCTGCTCGCCGCCCTCGTGCTGCCGCAGCTTGTGTTGCCTCCGCTCGCCTTCGGCGGCACGACCCAGACGGCGTATTTTTCCATGGCCACGCACCTCATGCGCTGGACGATTTTCCCCGTCGTCCTCGTCGTGCTCGGCCTCGCCGTCGCGCACATGTGGCGTCGGCGCGCCGCGCTCAACTGGCGAGACTACCGCTGCGTCGGCCTGGCCGGCAGCGCGACGCTCACCATCCTCGGCTTTGTTCTCGGCGCTTTGATCCGCAGCTCCAGCACGCTGGTGCCCGGCCACTATCACTGTGCGATCGGCGCCGTCACCCTCGCGCTCATGGCCGCGGCCTATGATTTCTGCGCCGATGTCGCGCCCGCCGGTCCGGCCGCCACTCCGCCCGCGCGCGCCCGGCTCCAGCTCGTGCTCTTCGGCGCCGGCCAAGCCGTGTTCGGCCTCGGTTTCGCCCTTGCCGGCGCCTACGGCCTCGGCCGCAAACAATACGGCTCCGACCAACACGTGCGTTCTCTCGGTGAATATTTCGGCCTGAGCGTGATGGGCCTCGGCGGCCTCGTCGCCGTGGCCGGCGGCATCTTTTTCCTCGCGGTCATGCTGCGCCGCATCGGCGCCTGGCGCCGCCCTGTTTTCAACGCCCCCTAAACCCTCCATGCACAACGAACCCAACAAACATCCGTGGCAGAAAGTCCTCGATAACCCGTGGCTCCTGCTCGTCCTCGGCGTCCTGATACCGATCCTCTCCTACACCGTATGGGGCTGGGTCGAACTTTTGCTCACAAAATCCGCACCGCTCCCCTGACCCCACCCTCCCATGAGCCTCAGTCCACTGACCAAACCCTGGTTCCACGGCCCCGCCGGCCACGAGAAAATCTGGCTCGGTTGCGCCATCCTCTGGTGCTTCGTGATGTCGCTGATGATGCCCTACTGGCATTTTCGCGGTAAACAGAACAGCACCGGCGAAGCCTACACGGTTAAACCCAACGACTACTTCGCCCGCGTCGAGAAATTCGTCACCGCCAACAAAGTCGGCACCTACAAGAGCCCCAACGGCAACCCGTTCATGGGCGAGATCCCGCTCGTCGAACCGCCCGCCGGTGGCGACGCCTACCTGCTCGGCCGCATGTGGCAGTGGTATCCCGTGCTGCGTCTCCGCATGGGGGAGACCTACCGCCTCCACCTTTCTTCGACGGACCTCCAACACGGTTTCTCGCTGCAGCCCCTGAACATGAACTTCCAGGTGCTCCCCGGCTACGACCACGTGCTCACCCTCACGCCCACCTCGAAGGGCGAGTTCACCATCGTCTGCAATGAATTTTGCGGTGCCGGCCACCACGCTATGTCCGGAAAAATTATCGTCGAATAATCGCCCCCTCCATGTCCTCCCCTTCTCACTCCCTCTCCGCTCCCGGCACGCCCGGTCGCGTGTGCGGCACCACCGGCCTCGGCGTCTGCCTCGATGCCCAGCGCTTCATCAAGCTGAACGCCGTCTGCGGCATCGTGTTTCTCCTCCTCGGCGGCATCGCCGCGCTCCTGCTCGCCCTCACCCGTTGGCAAACGGTGCACCTGCTCCCCGTCGATTGGTTTTACCGCATCCTGACCTTCCACGGCATCAACATGCTGATTCTGTGGATTCTGTTTTTCGAGGTCGCCATTCTCTACTTCGCCTGCACGACCCCGCTCAACTCCCGCCTCTTCTCCCGCAAGGTCGCCTACGCCTCCTTCGGCATGATGATCGTGGGGGCCGTGATGGTGGACTACATCATCCTCGCCGGCAAAGCCGACGTCATGATGACGTCCTACCTCCCGCTGCTCGCGCATCCGCTGTTCTACCTCGGCATCATCCTCGTCGCCGTCGGCACATTGACCGGTGTGTTTAATTTCTTCGCCACGCTCTACGTCGCCAAACGCGACAAAGCTTACACCGGCTCGATCCCGATCGTGACTTTCGGTGCCCTCGCCGCCGCGATCATCGCCGTTGTCACGCTCCTCCACGGCGCCGTGGTGATGATCCCGACCTTCACCTTTTCGATGGGTTGGACCCCGCAACCCGACCCTGCGTGGTATCGCCTCATCTGGTGGGGCCTCGGCCACCAATCCCAACAGGTCAACGTCTGTGCCATGGTCGCCGTCTGGTATTTGATTTCCCACATCGTCGTCGGCTCGCGCCCCATTAACGAAGCCGTCTGCCGCACCGCGTTTGTCCTCTACATTCTCTTCATCAACCTCGCCTCCGCGCACCATCTCCTCGTCGACCCCGGCGTCGGCGCGACCTGGAAGATTTGGAACACCTCCTACGCCATGTATCTCGCGGTGCTCGCCTCCATGGTGCACGGCTTCACCGTCCCCGCCGGCGTGGAGATCGCCATGCGCGAGAAGGGCTACACCAGCGGTATCTTCGGCTGGGTCACCGCGCTCCCGTGGAGAAACCCCGCGTTCTCCGGCACCGCTCTCTCCGTCGTGATCTTCGGCTTCCTCGGCGGCATCACCGGCGTCACCCTCGGCACGCAGCAGATCAATATCATCGCGCACAATACCCTGCGCATCCCCGGTCACTTCCACGTCACCGTCGTCGGCGGCACCACGCTCGCGTTCATGGCGCTGGCCTACTACGTGATTCCGCTGATCTTCCAGCGCGACTTTATCTTCCGCGGCGTCGCCCGCCTGCAACCGTGGCTCTTCGGCCTCGGCATCGTGCTCCTCTCGTTCGGCATGTCGTTCGCCGGCTCGATGGGCGTCTCCCGCCGTAGTTGGGATATTGATGCGCAGGGCGTCTACGGCCCCGCCGCCCACCTCTGGCTCGGCGTCCTCGGCATCGGCGGCGTCCTCGCTTTCCTCGGCCTGCTCATCTTTGCGCTCCTGTGCGTCGGCACGTTGTTCTTTGGGCCGAAAATTGAAAAACGCGCGATGGCCGATTGGGGCACACCACCCGCCCTCGCCGGCAGCCAACCCGGCTCGCTCGCCGACGACCACTACGCCACCAAGGGCACGATCGTCCTCGTCCTCGTCTTCCTCGCCTGCTTCGCCGTCTACTACTTCGCGAATTGGAAGGCCCTCGCCGACGTCTGGCCCGTGCGTTGATCGCCCGCGCCCTCCGCCCATGTCCGCCCCCGGCACTCTCGCTTTGCCACCACCCGCCCCGGGCGGCTGGGGCGGCACGGGCGCGGCCCGCTTCCTCACCGGGCCGGGCCTGCTCGTCTTCTTGCTCACCGCTCTCGCGGGCTACGAAGCGTTTCTCCTGCTCACCATCTTCGGCCCGACCGAGGGTGGCTGGCTCGGTGATTTCGTGCGCGACTTTCAGCTCTGGTGCTACCGCGGCGATCCCCGCACCGGCGGCATCTCGTGGCTCGCCGTTTCCGTCATGATGGGCGAACCGCTCTTCGTCGTCGGCGTCGCCGCCCTGCTCTGGCGCCCAGTCTTCGCGCGCCTCCGCCACCCCGCCCTCTGGCTCGCGCACGCCCGCTCCGTCCTCGCCGCCGTCCTCGTGATCGGCGCCTGCGCCGGCGGCCTCCTGTATTACGCCCGCACGGACGCCCTCCGCGCGCAAATCCTCCCGCCCTTCCCCGGCGAACGCATCCGCGTCCACCTCGCCCTGCCCGACGTTCCGCTCGTCGACCAAAAAGGCGCCGCCTTCCGCTTCGCCGATCTCCGCGGCCGCGTCACCCTCGTCACCGGCGTCTACGCCGCCTGCACCACCGCGTGCCCCGAGATTTTTCTCGAGGTCAAAAAACTCCTCGACGAACTCCCCGCCGCCGAGCGTGCCGACGTGAGCGTCGTCGCCCTCTCCCTCAACCCCGAATACGAAACTGCGCAACTCATGGACGCCGTCACCGAGGGACGCGGCTTCCGTCACCCCGAATTCCGCTACGTCAACGGCCAGCAACCCGCCGCGATGCACGATCTCCTCACCAGCCTGCAATTCTCCGCCACCCGCAATCCGCAGACCGGCGTTATCGACCACGCCAACCTCTTCCTTGTCGTCGATCGCGCGAATCAGATCGCCTACCGCTTCACGCTCGATCCGCGCCACCGCGCCTGGCTCCGCGCCGCCCTGCGCTCCCTGCTCACCGAAACCAATGTCACACCCGCACGAGCACCCTGACGTCGATTGCGAGACGCTCGCCGACGTCATGGGGCCGTCGTCCGCCGCCCCCGGCTCGCAACCCCCGCCCCCGCCGACGCGGGCCGCGTGCCTCCTCGCCGCCGGCGATCGCCTCTTCACACGGCTAGACACCCTGCTCGAGCGCGGCCTCCCGCGGGAAATGAATCCCCTCGCGCACCTCGGCGCCGCGGCCAACGCCATGCTGATCCTCGCCACCTTTTCCGGCGTGATGATGCTCATCTGGTATTCCCCCAGCGTGCAGTTCGCGTGGACTTCTCTCGCCAGCCTCGGCCCGCGCTCGTTCGGCGGCCTCCTGCGCAGCGTGCACCGCTACTCCTCGGATTTGCTCATGCTCCTCGTGCTCGCGCACGCCGCGCGCACTTTGCTCGCCCGCAAATTCGCCGATGCCCGCTGGCTCGCGTGGGTGAGCGGTCTCGCACTCCTCGGCCTCCTCTGGTTCATCGGCTGGAGCGGCTACTGGCTCGTTTGGGATCAACGTGCCCAACTCCTGGCACTTGATACCATCCGCGCCATCGACGTGCTCCCCATCTTCGGCGAGCCCATGCTCCGCCTCTTCACCTCGGACCGCACCGTCCCGTCTCTCCTGTTTTTCGTCGTCTTCTTTCTGCATCTGGCCCTGCCCCTCGGCATCGCCGGCGGACTCGCCCTCCACCTCGCCCGGATGAGTCGCTCGCAACTCCTCCCCAACTGGCGTCTCTCCGTCTGGCTCACCGTCACCGTCTTCCTCGCCGCCCTCGTCTATCCCGCCACCAACGCCCCCGTCGCGCAGATGGCCGTGAAACCCGCCGCGCTCACGATGGATTGGTGGTTCCTCTGGCCGCTCGCCCTCAGCGCGCGTCTCTCCGGCGGCGGCATCTGGCTCACCGCATTGCTCGCCACCGCCGGCTTGATGACCGTGCCGTGGTGGCTCGCTCGCCGCCGCCCGCGCCCGGTCTTCCAGGCCACCGTCAACGTCTCCCGCTGCTTCTCCTGCACGCTCTGCTCGCTCGATTGCCCCTTCGGCGCGATCACGATGGTCCCGCGCACCGACGGAAAACCCTTTCCCTCCCAAGCGCAGATCGACCCCTCGCGCTGCATCGGCTGCGGCGTCTGTGCCGGCGCGTGCGACACCCAGGGCGTCGGCCTCGCGTGGTTCGATGCCCAGCAAGTCACGCGCGAACTCGAAACCTTCGTCCTCGCCGAAGTCGCCCGCGGCCAGCCCCCCGCCCTCGCCTTTGTCTGCGCCCAATCCGACGGCGGCTGGGAGCAATTCGACACCGTCGCCTGGGCCCGCCGCCTCCCCGGCTACACCGTGCGCCCCATCCCCTGCGCCGGCTGGATCGAACCCAAACTCCTCGAACGCCTCATCGCCAAAGGCGCCCGCGCCACCCTCATCGTCGGCTGCGCCTCCAGCGAACCGTTTTGCAAGGAAGGCAACCGCTGGCTGCCCGCCCGCCTCGCCGGCGTCCGCGAACCCTTCTTCCGCCCCAATCGCGCCGATCCCCGCAAAGTCGCCCACGTCAATTTCGACCCGCTCCGCCCCCGCCTCCTCACCGAGGCCGCCGCCCGCCTGCTCGCGCCCCCCGCCGCCACTGTCTCCGCGCCAGCCCCACGCCGCCTGCCCGCCGCCCTGCTCGCCGGCGCGCTCGCCACTGCCGCCCTCCTCGCCGTCGTGCTCGGCCTCGGCGACGCGCCCTTCCGCAATCCCGCGCCCGCCGACGCCGAGTTCGTCTTCACTTTCCGCGCCAACGGCGACTGGCTCTCCGGCGCCGCCACCGCGCTGCCCGACCCCGCCACCGACACGCGCCCCGTCCACATGCGCACCGCGCAGCCCGCCCAACGCACCCGCGCCCCCGTCACGATCCGCCTCACCGTCGACGGCCGCACCCAGGAACACCTCTTCCGCCCCAAAGGCCTCCAATCCGACGGCGCCTCTGTCGGCGAAATCCGGATACCGCTCTCGCCGGGTCCCCACCGGGTCGCCGTCAGTGTCGCCACCGGCCCCGTCGCTCCGCCGCAGACTTGGACCGCCGAAATCCAAACCCGCGCCCGCCACCTCAAGGTGCTCAACTACGAGCCCGGCACCGGCTTCACCCCGGAACCCTGAACCAACTCCGACCGCCACCTCGGCCCGCCCAGCTCGTAGCGAAGATCCAAGGACAAAACATCCGCCGCCCACCGCGCCCCTCGCGAGCTGCCATCCGGCACATCGCCGACGAGTTTGAACAAATCCTGCCCCAGCACCTCTCACGCAACCCGAACCTTTCGATCAGGTCCGTCCGCGATCATTTCCGCGCGTTGACGCTGAACGAGGCCCAACGCCAACAGCGCATGACCGAAGGGCCGGCCGCCGGTCGGGCTCCGCCCGCCACACACGGACACGAAAAAGGGACCGGACATCCGTCCGGCCCCTTTTGGGTTTCCCCCCGCGCGAGCGCGGATGGCTACTGCGCCCCCGCCATCTGCCCCTCCCGGGCCAGCGCCCGCGGGAAGAGCACATTGTTTTCCTTGTGCACATGCAGGTGCAGATCGGCCTCGAATTGCGCCAAACCCGCGAGCAGCGCGCGGTGGGTGTTGCAGTCGTCGGGCTTCGGCGTGAAGCCGTCGGTCAGCTCCCGAAGGCGGGCGGTCGCCCCGCCGGCGTTTTCATGCTCGGCCTCCATAACCCGGATCGGGTTGGCGATCGTGCCGCAATGCGCGGAGGCATCGGCCGTGCCCCGTTCGATCTCGCGCACCATGGGGAAGAGGATCTGCTCCTCTTTCATCATGTGGCTGAACATCTCGTCGTGCAGCGCCCGGACCGTCGCCGCCACCTCCGGGAGCCGCGCATCGCGCCAGCCGTGTTTGGTCGCCACCCGCTCGGCTTTTTCCAGCAAAGCCGGCAACTCGCTTTTCACATAGGCGTGGTGCGTAGCCTCGATGTGGTCGGCGAGTTCCGTCAGCGACATGTTTGCCGGATCGACTGTGGCGCCCGCATCGCGCGGAAGTTGGGCCGCCGCCGTCAGCGTCAGTGCCAGCGTCGCCGCATCGAGTCCGCGGGCGGCGCAAGCGGCGGCCAGCGAGCGCTTGCCGCCACAGCAGTAGTCGATGCCGACGCCCTCGAAAATTCGGGCGAGCAGCGGATGGGCGGCGACAATCTCGCCGACGGTTGATTGGGATGTGAACAGATTTTCGGTCATGGGAGGTCGCAATAGGTTGTTGGAATTGGCGATGAGCCGCCGCCAGCGTAGCACATCCCGCCGGGCGGTGCTTTGATCCGCATCAAGCGCCCGCCCGATTTCCGGTATCCGCCGGGTCACTTCGCCCGCTACACGCCGGGTGCCCGCGCCGTGCTCAACCCGCCACGTCGGTGAACTGCGTCAGCAACATCGAGAAATTCTCCGGCGCCGTCACCGCGTGCGGCGCGCCCGGCGGAAGGTGCAGCAAGTCGCCGGGTTTCAGGGCATGCCCGACGCCGTTCACGGAGAAATCGCAACGCCCGCTGAGAATCTGCACGAGGGCGCGGGCCTTGCTCGTGTGCTCCGACAGCTCCTGCCCGGCGGCGAAATGAAACAGCGTGACGCGCAGCCCCGTGGTCGTGAGCACCGCGCGGCTCACGATGCCTTGCTCGACGGCTTCCGTCGGCGCGAGGAGGGAGCAGACGCCGGCTTCGCCGGCTGCGAGGAGCGTGCTTTTTTTCATGGCGAAACGGGTGCACGGGAAAAACTCACGGCCCACGCGCCGTCGGCGCGATGTTCCATCGTCGCCTGAAAGCCTTCGCTGCGGAGCAGCTCGATCAACGGCGCCGGCATAAAGGGCGCCACGATTGTCACGCCCTGCCCCGGCCCCAGGGCGTCCACCCGGAAGCGGATCAAGGGAAACGGTTCTTCACCCCGGGCAAGGTGCGGCCGAACATCGAAGGTTTTGAAAACGACAGGATTCATAGTGAGCGGGATTGTCCGATTCTGCGCGGCACGAATCTCCCTCGGGAGGACCACCGGAACCGCCCGGACGGGAACGATTCTTGGCAAACCGGAATACCTGCGGCCGGTTGAAGGTCATCCGCCGCCGGTAGAAAAATCGCGGGCATGGGACCACTCTACCGGAGGAACTCCGCGCGCGCATTGATACCCGTCAAGGATTCGGTCGGGCCGGAGAAAAAATGGCGCGCCAATCCCGCCCCGCGCCCGGGTTTGCGCCGAATTCGGCGGGATGGAGCCGGGCATTCTTCGGGCCGGCCCGTCGCCCCATCAGTCGGCTCCACCGCAGCCTCCGCCTTTTGCGAAACCGACCGGCATAAATCGTCGAACACTGCGAGTTCCCGCCGGGCAATCTCGCGCAGCGTGCCACGAACTTCGTCCAATGCCTCCGCCCGTTCTCCCGACGTGAACGGCACCGCCGCAGGGGAGGTGGCGAGACGGCCCGCCTGGATGTAGACCAACGCCTCGAGCAGCGCCTGCTCCAGCGCAGCATAATATTCCCGCAAAGGATTGTGGGCAAAAGCGCTGGTCGGCCGGGAGCCGATCTGCCGGGCGGGTTTCGCCGCGAGCGTCCGCAGCACTTCGTCGAGCGTGTGGTCGAACATGAACACCAGCGTGCTCGGGTTCGCCAGCGGCGTGTGCACCCGCTCAACCCGCAACAGCGCTTCCCACCGGAAGCGGATCTCGGGTCGCCGCGATTCGAACGCGAACAGAGTGGCTGGGTCCATTGGCGGGGAGGTGGTTTCGTTTTTGGCGCCGTCCCGGAGTCAACCTGCCGTTAGGGCCGACGGGGTCGCCACGGGGCGGGGGCCGCGCTCACCGCTTCGTATCGCGGGCCACGGCGAGTTCGCCCTGGCGGGCGTAGTCGATCGCTTCGGCGAGGATGCGCGCGGCTTCCTGCGGGGCGTGGAAACCCATCGAGTTTTCCGCGGCCACGAAATCGAGGCGCCACTGCGCCTGACGTTGAAAATCGCGCGCGGCTTTCAACTGCACATCGGTCGCGCCGGCTTTCTGCGCGGCCACGACGGCGTCAATCAGGCCGACCACCGCTTTCTCGCCGCGGGTGAGGAGCGCGGCGTTGCGGTCCTGCACGAGCAGGGCGCGGGCGGTGATTTCTTTTTCCGGCACGCGGTGACACGTCTGGCAGGCCTGCGCGACGTTCAGCAGCGGTGAGCGCACGTGATGGTTGCTCACCTTGATCGCGCCTTCGCGCACATAGGGCATATGGCAATCCGAGCACGAGACGCCGCTGCGGGCGTGGATGCCTTGACTCCACATTTCGAACTCGGGGTGCTGCGCCTTCAGCACACCGGCGCCGGTTTCCTTGTGCTTCCAATCGTTGTGCCCGACCTCGTTGTAGTAGGCCTCGATATTTTCCATCTTGAGGCCCTTGTCCCACGGATAGGTGACGAGTTTGCCCTCGCCCTTGAAGTAATACTCCACGTGGCACTGCGCGCAGACGAGCGAGCGCATCTCCTGGCGGGTGGCGTCGATGTTCGGCTCATACTGGCCCTTGCGGCCGTCTTTGCGCCAACGCTCGATGCTCGGCAGGTGCGGCGTCGCGTAGTCGGATTTCGCGAGCGCGCGGATGCCGTTGAGGAAGCCGGGGCGGTTCACGCGCAAATTCATGTTCTCTGCATCATGACAATCGATACACGACACCGGGTGCTCGACCATTTTCGAGGCTTCGCTGTAGGGCATTTTGCAGACGACCTCGAAGCCCTTCTGCAGCTGCGCTTCCCAGTTGGCCTTGCCCGGAGGCACGCCGGCCTTGAGGCCTTCGTTTACGTAGAGGTTCACCGTCGAGGCGTGGCATTGGAGACAGGCGCCGGGCTGTTTGAAATTCGTGACGCGCTCCGTCTCCTTCTGGTCTTTCAACATGTAGGCGTGGCCGCGCTCTTCGCGGTAATCGACACCAAACGCGTAGCCGGCGAAGATGCGGCGCCAGACCGGATCTTTGTCGAGATGTTGAAACGCCTCGCTGCCGCCGTGGTTTGTGCGCTCGGTGTCGACCGTGCGTTTGTAGCTGTCGTATTGTCGCGGGTAGTTTTTGCCCCACGTGGCCGGGTCAATCGTCTGGTCGCTCACCTCGACGACGCGAAACACGTCCTTCTTCGCCTCGGCCTTTCGCTCCATGATGTTCTGGTAGAACACGAGCGCGATATAAGCGGCGATCGCGAGGACGACGAGGACGACGATATAAGCCCAAGTCGCGAAACCGCGCTGACGGGTGGAGGTGAGGGTGGCGGGTGAGTTCATGGCGGAAAGGGGTGAGTATGACCGAGCCGACGGAGCACGCGTTAGCGCAGCGGGCCGTGCCCGACCTCGCGGTGACAGTGGAGACAATCGAGCATCTTCTGCGGATTGCCGGGATGGGTGTTGATGCCGTCGACGATCTGCTCGTGGCAGGCGACGCAGTTTTGCTGGAGCACGGCGACGTTCTTCGGCCGGATCATGATCGGTTCGTGGAAATCTTGCAGCGTGAAACCTTTCGAGTGCCAGAAGCCATTCTCCGCCTTGCTCAGATATTTTGGCACGAAGCCCTTCGGCGTGTGGCAGTCGTTGCACGAGGCGACGGCGTGGTGCGGCGCTTTTTGCCAGCCGTCGAACTGCTCGCGCATGATATGGCAGTTCATGCACGCCCGCGGATCGTTGGAGAAATACGAGAAGCCTTGCGCGTAGGTGAACGTGTAGGTGCCGAACCCCGTGCAGATCCCCAGCACCGCCACGATGGCCAACAAGAGATAGACCTTGGTGCGGGCGGCGCGGGTTTTCTTAGAGAAGGCTTCCATAACGACGGGCAAGGCTTGGCGGGCGCCGGCTCAGTAGGCGAACTCTACTTGCGCCCAGACTTTCTGCACGTTGGGAAATGCGAGGCTGTCGCGGCGGAAATTCGCGATCTTGATCAGGCCCGTCACGTATTTTCCGAATTTACGCGTGACCTGCGCATTGTATTCCTCGCCGAACTTGGTGCCGTTGGCCTCGGCCTTGAATTGGTGATACGAAGCGATGAGCGTGAAGCCCTCCGGCAAGTTCGCGGTCCCGCGCAGGTAAGTCTCCCGCAGGCCGGCCGCCGGCGTCGTGAGAAAGATATCGGCCCAGCCGTTGAAGGCGTGGAGCGTGGCCAGCGGCGTCTTGAAACCGACGTTGTTGTCGGAACCAAGTTGTTCGTAGCCCAACGTGAGCGAACCGGGTTTCCATACAAGGCCGGCGGACACCGTGGCGTAGAGCGCATCGTAACTGAGCGTGCTGGCGCCGTAGTCGGACTGCGTGGCGAGCTCCGCGCGGTAGGCGACTTTCACGTCGGCATTGAGCGGCTGCGTGCCCGCGAAACTCGCGCCGTAGGTGGCGCAGGAATTGGCCGCGGCGAGCTTCGCGAAATCGAGCAGGTAGGCGTAGCCCGTGAGCGTGCCCGCCGGCAGGCCCATGTAGCTCGCGTTGAGCACGTGCGAATCGGAAGCCCACTTGCCCTGCGGGTGGCGCGCGCTGAACACGCGGTTGATCTGGTCGAGGTAGGCGTAAGTGAGCGTGGTTTTGTCGAACGTTTTGTCCTGCAGGAGAAACGCATCGAACGTCTGCATGTTCTGCCGCCAGCCCACGTCGCCGACGAAGCGTGCGCCATCGAGCACGAGGCGTTGGCGACCGAGCGTCGCGGTGGTTTTTCCGGATGTGTAGGCAAAGAACACCTGGTTGATCTCCTCCGTCTCCGGATCGGCGACGACTGCGCGTCCAGTGGCGGCGGGATTCAGTCCGGCTTGGCTGTATTTGTCGCCCTTGGCGGCGACGATGTGTTCGGCCTCGACCATCGCCTTCAGCCCCTGCCACGCAGCCGTCGTGTAGCCGAGGCGCGTGCGCAACGTGATCGCCTCCCCATCGCGGAGCGCGGTTTGGTGCACCCCTTCGTAGCGGGCGCGGATGTTTGCGGAGACGGAACCTTTTTCGAAGGCTTCACCGAGCGAGTTCGCGGCCGACAACGAGCCGGCGAGGGCAAGGGCGAGGCCAAGAGACGTGAACGCTTTCATGTGGAGGAAGAGAGTGGTCGGGAACGAGGCAGACTGTAGCACGACTTCGGCAGCAAACCTTGATCTTGGTCAAGGCGCACAGGCCACACGCCAAACGATGCGATGCTTTTCGCCAAATCTGCACAGGTCCGCCGGGCGCACGGGAGGTATCGTGCGCACTGGATACGGCCATCATTGTCTTTCCGCTTGCCGCACCGGCGCTCCGTCTGCCGGTGCCCGCGCAACGCGCGACTGCATCACGTCCGTGTTCCGCCGGCCTCCCGCGCGCGCCTCGCCGGGACGCCCGAGCGGATCGTTGGCGCGCTCGCCGCCGACTAACACCAAGAGGCGACCGATTACCGCCGTGAGTTCCGCGGCCTGCGCATTGAGTTCCTGCGCCTGCGCGGCGGTTTCTTCGGCGCCGGCGGCGTTGGCCTGCGTAACTTTGTCCATCTGCGAGACCGCGCCGTTCACCTGCCCGATGCCCTGCGTTTGCTCGGTCGAGGCCGTCGCAATCTCGGCCACGAGCGTGTCGACCTGCCTCGCCTTCACGACGATCTCTTCAAAGTGGCGGGCCACGCGCCCGGAGATTTCCGCGCCGCGGTCACTGTCGCGCACGGAATCGGCGATTTTCGCGGCGGTTTCCTTCGCGGCAGTCGCGGAGCGTTGCGCGAGGGCGCGGACTTCCTCCGCCACCACCGCGAAACCCGCCCCGGCTTCCCCGGCCCGCGCGGCTTCGACGGCGGCGTTCAGCGCGAGGATGTTCGTCTGAAACGCGATCTCGTCGATGGACTTCAGGATTTTCGCGATATTGCCGGCGGAGACTTTGATGGCGTCCATCGCCTGTTTCATTTCCTCCATCTCACGCGAGCCCGCGTCGGCGGCCACGTGGGTCTGGCCGGAGAGCGTCTTCGCCTCGGCGGCCGCCTCGGCATTGCGCTTGGTCATGCTCGCAACCTCTTCGAGCGACGCGGACGTTTCCTGCAACGCGGCAGCCTGCTCGCTCGCACCGGCCGCGGACGCCTGGCTCGCGGACGAGACCTGCGTGGCCGCGGCGGTGACTTCCTGCGAGCCGTCGGCCAAATTCGCCGCGATGGCGAGCAGCCCCCGTGTGATCGAGCGCACGATCCACCACGTCGTGCCGATCGTGAAGAGCAGCACGAGCGTCGTCGTGAGCGCGAGGACTACAAACGCCCGCCGCGCGCCAAACTTGATCTCGTCGGCCCGCCGCGCGTAGTCCGCGGCGAGGCGATCCTCGGCCTCTTTCATCAAATCGATGCGCACGGTGCTCGCGTCGAACCATGCCGTCGCCACCACGCCAAAATTCCCGCCCGCGGATTTGTCGAACGCCGTCTGCCGCATGGCGGCGACCGCTTCGACGGCGGGACCGCTCACCTTTTCCGTCACGAAGCGGCGCTGCTCGTCCGACGCGAAACTCTCGAACACGCGCAGAAACGTGAACTGCGCCGCCTGCACCTGCGCGAAACGCCGGAACGCCTCGCTCGTGAACGCGTTCGCGACAAATACCCCCGTGAGTGTGGCGCGCTCGATCCCGGCCTGTTCCTTCGCCTGCACAAAATTCACGTAGCATGAGATGCCGTTGCCGATATCCGCGTCTTTGCTGAGGTGCGACATCGCCACGACCACGTCGAGGAGGTGAGCGATCGTCTGTGTGTAGGCGGCCGTCGATTCCGCGGCATTGAGCGAAAATGCGTCGATCGCGCTGCGCTGCGCCGGCATACGTCCGAGGTCCTCCAGGGCGCTCTGCAACTTCCGCTCGAACTCCGCGCCAAACCGCGCGGCGTCAAACGTCGCCAACCGTGTCTGCAGCACCGCGATCACCGCGTCGCTGCCCTGCCTCTGCGCACGCAACTCCGGCGCAAACTGCGCGCCGTTGCTGTTGATAAATCCGGCCGAACGCCCGCGCTCCTTTTGGAGTTCGTGCACCGTGTTGCCGATCTGCTGCAGCACGGCGGAATTCTGGTCCAGCGTCACGTAGTCGCGGTAGACCCGCCATTTTTCCAGCGAACTGCGGATGCCGAAAAACGCCACCGCCGCCAGCGGCAACAGCAGTGTGAGGAACAGTTTGGCCGCAAGCGTCATGTTTTTCATGGGAGCATGGATTTTAGGCACCCGCCGATTTCGTCGGACCCAAGACATGTTATCGACCCACGCCGCCCAAACTACATCGGGAAACGCGATGGATTGTGACCCGAATCACGACCAATCGCCGTTGCCCGTCGCCCGCCGACGTGCGGTGCGCCGTTTGTTTCCGCCGCCCACCGCCCGCGTCCGCCGCGGGCCGGTTTGGCAAGCAATGCGCGGTCCTTCGCCAAAACCGCGCAGCCAGCCGCCCGCATCCGGAGCAAACTCACCGCCCGATCCACGCCACCTCCTGCAAAAACTCGTCCGCCCCCTAAAGTCCGCACCGCAACGGGGCGTTAACCAATCAGTCCGCTCCCGTCTCGTTCACCAACGCCTCCCACCCGGCCCGCCGCTCCTTACCACCATGGCTCCCTTCGGATCCTCCGCTTCGGTCCGCCGCACGGCGCCGCCGCGGCCACGCGTTGGGCGCCTGATGATCGCGGGATTCGGTCTGGTGGTAGCCGCGCAGCTGTATAGCAGCCCATCGGCCGACCTCGGGGCCGCGCGCCTCACGCGTCACTTCGCGCCGGCCGCCGTCGGCAGCGGCCTGCCGCCGGATTCGGTTGAGAAACGGGGTCAGTCGCTGGGCCGCCAGCTCGTCTCCGACCTCGTCAAACCGCGCCAAGCCACCTTCGCCCTCGGCCCCGGCGCCGCCTTCACGCGCCGCTTCGATCCCCGCGCCGCGGCCGACACCACTGCCCGCCTCCACCCACCGGACGTCCCATGAGTTCGCTGCCCGTCACGCCCACCCGCATCCGCATTCTCGTCGTCGAAGACGAAGCTGTCGTCGCGCGCGATATTTGCCAGCAACTGCGCGAACAAGGCTATGAGCCCGTCGCCAACACACCGACCGGCGAAGGTGCCCTCGCACTCGCCGAGCAACACCGGCCCGACCTCGTGTTGATGGACATCCATCTCGACGGGGAGATGGACGGCATCACCGCCGCCCGCCTGATCCGCGAACGGCTCGCGTTGCCCGTGGTTTTTCTCACGGCGTTTTCCGGCCGCGAGACCTTGGAGCGGGCCCGCGAGGTCGAGCCGTTCGGCTACATCATCAAACCGTTTGACGAGCAGGACCTGCGCACCGTCGTCGAGATGGCCGTGTTCAAGCACCGCGCCGAAGCCCGCCATCGCGCCAACGAAGCCCGCTACCGCGCGCTCACGGAATCGGCCCACGATGCCATCATCACGGCCGACAGCGCCGGCAACATCGCCAACTGGAACCGCGGCGCCACCCACATCTTCGGCTACACGGAAGCCGAAATCCTCGGCCGGCCGATCGCGCTTCTGCTACCCGAGCGCTTCCGCGCCGACCACCTCGGCAACGTCGCGCAGGTGATGTCCGGCGCCGACCACCGCGTCATCGGCCAGACTCTCGAACTGGTCGGTCTGCGCAAAGACGGCCGTGAGTTTGCCCTCGAACTCTCGCTCGCCCGCTGGACCACCTCCGAGGGCCGCTTCGTCACCGCCATCGTGCGCGATATCGCCGAACGCAAACGCACCGAGGAGCAGATGCGCCTGCAAAGCGCCGCCCTCGAAGCCGCGGTCAACTCCGTGGTCATCACCGACACGGCCGGCCATATCCTCTGGGTCAACCCCGCCTTCTGCGCCATCACCGGCTACACCAAAGCAGAGGTCGTCGGCCAGAATCCCCGCGTGCTCAAATCCGGCCGCCAATCCGCCGGATACTACGCGGAGATGTGGCGCACGATCACTGCGGGACACAGCTGGCGGGGCGAATTCGTCAACCGCCGCAAAGACGGCACGCTCTACACCGAAAACGTCACCATCACTCCGGTGCGCGACGCGCACGGCCGCATCCGCCACTACGTCGCCATCAAGCAGGACATCTCCGCCCTCCGGCAAAGCCTCGCCGAACTCAATGCCGCCCACGCGGAACTCGCCGAGAAAAACAACATGCTGCAAAACGCCCTCGTGGAAGCGCGCGCCGCCGCGGAGGCCAAGGCGTCGTTTCTCGCCACCATGAGCCATGAGATCCGCACGCCCATGAACGGCGTGCTCGGCCTCGCGAGCCTCCTCCGCGAGACCGCTCCGCTCACCCAACAGCAGCTCGACTACATCGAGACCATCCACACCAGCGGCGACACGCTCCTCCACCTCATCAATGACGTGCTCGACTACTCCAAGATCGACTCTGCGCATCTGAATTTGGACCGCGCCCCGTTCGACCTGCGCCTGTGTGTCGAGGAAACGCTGGACGCCCTCGCCCCCCGCGCCCGGCAGAAACAGCTCGATCTCGCCGTGCAGATCGCCGACAGCGTGCCCGCCACCATCGTCGGCGATGCCATGCGCCTCCGCCAGGTGCTGACCAATCTTGTCGGCAATGCCCTCAAGTTCACCGAGCGCGGCGAAGTCGTGGTGGAAATCGAGGCCGGCCCGCTCGTCGACGGCCACACCCGGCTCGACTTCCGCGTGCGCGACACCGGCATCGGCATCCCGCCCGACAAAATCGGGCGCCTGTTCAAAGCGTTTTCCCAAGTCGATACGTCCACCACCCGCACACACGGCGGCACCGGGCTCGGCCTCGTGATCAGCCAGCGGCTCGTGCAGCTCATGGGCGGCCTCGTCTCGGTTGAGTCCGTCCCGGGCGTCGGCTCCACGCTGTCGTTCGCGATCACGGTCGCG
>CALRZR010000148.1:0-18506 GCA_943372705.1 Opitutus sp. GAS368
TTCCTCTTCGAGGACAAACCTTCCGGCATCGTGGAGCAAGTGGGTCGCGGTGTTCTCGATAGCAACGGTCACCTCACCTACCTGCGTAACAACGAGTGGATTCTAAACGACACCTACCCGAGTGGTCCGCTCCGGGTCCAAACTCCGCACCTCTATCAGATCAAGGCCAACCAGCGTATTAACCTCGGCGCCTTTGCCGTCCCGCGAAGTTACGAGGGAGAATGGCGGATCGATGCCCATCCGCGCCTCAGCCGCGACGAACGCTTCGTCTGTATCGACTCATGCCACACTGGGGAAGGCCGACAAATGCACCTCATCGATATCCAACACATTTCATAAATGAACGACACATCCACTTCAGCCGTCAGCCGACGCACCTTCCTGAAAACCTCCGCGGCACTCGCGGCAGGTGCTGCTTTAGGCAAGCACCCGCTCACCGCCGCAGAGCGAGCCCGCTCGATCGGGGCTAATGACCGGATCCGAATCGGCATGATTGGCTGTGGCGACCGCGGACGTACGGCGCACATGCAGGGCATCTACAAGCATCTTGCCGCGACTAATTTTGAAATCGTCGCCTTGGCCGATCCTTGGCGCATCCACCGTGAGCAGGCCAACAGCATGGTGAAGGAATGGTTCGGTCGGGAGGCGAAGTTGTTCACGTCCTACCAAGATCTCCTCGCGATGGACGGGATCGACGCGGTGATGATCGCATCGCCGGATTTCCATCACACGACGCACCTTGAGGCCGCGGCGAAAGCGGGGAAACATATCTACGTCGAAAAGCCGCTCGCCACAGAAATGGACAAACTGGTGCAGGCCTACGATGCCGCGAAAGCGGCCCAGGCCGCAGGCAGCGTGATTCAAGTGGGCACGCAGCTGCGCAGTTTGCCGGGGATCGCTGGAGCTCGTGAGCTGGTGCAGTCCGGTATCCTCGGGAAAATCACGCGCATTGATGAAACGCGCAACAGCGAGAAGCCCTACTGGTATGGCTATCTCAATCGAGACGTGAAGGAGGCGGATGTTGATTGGCGGGAGTTTCTGGGCGATCGCAAGATGCGGCCGTTCAACTCCCGTAATTACGCCGGCTGGTATGGCTACTACGAATTCTGCCAAGGCCCGGTGCCGCAGTGGGGCGCCCACTTCCTCGATCTGCTGCACTATGTCACGGGATGTGGTTTGCCAGAGTCATGCGTTTGCCTCGGCGGCGTGACCTATTGGAAAGATGAGAACAAGTTCACGACGCCCGACAACGTCATGGCGACTTGGATGTATCCCGAGGGGTTCATGGTCACCAGTTCGAACAACTTTGGAAACGGCTCGGGCAGTTCTAGGAAGTTCTACGGCGACAAGGGCACGCTGGATGTAGGCAATTGGAATGCGCCCACTTACAGCGCCGAGGGCGGCCCGAAGCGCGACGGCAAGATTCGCGGCAAGCAGAACGTGATGCCGATTGAGCGTCCCGATCATTTCCTCAACTGGCTCCAGTGCATGCGCACGGGGGTGACGCCACACGCGTCAATCGAGGCCGGCTATCAACACGCTGTTGCTGTGCTCATGGCCACGACCTCCTACGAGACCGGGCGGAAGACGTTGTATGATCAAGCGACCAGGAAGATCCGCACAGCTTAGCTCGGACCCACACGTCCACTGCAACCAAGCCACCAAACGTGGCAACCTAGCGGCAATGGCCCGACAATTCGTTGCGCAAATGCCCTTCATCAAAGTGATCCGTTCTTTTGAGCGAGGAGGTATCACGGACTTTCACAAATGCAAAAATGGTAGAAGCCGCGGCGGATACTCCGAAGCGGGCGTGCTATTCGGCCGATATGCACGGGGAGCTCATCGCCCGGCCGCGGCACTCGCGGATAAATTCCAGGTGTGAATCAGTTTCGACTGAAACGGTTTTCTGATCGCGGCCATTCGAGGTTGTTCGAGGAAATTCGAGGATTCCGGCGGAAGCGGTGCGCCGGGTGCGTCCACCTCGAACGATGCTCGAATGAAGCTCGAACGCTTCGATGACCTCTGAGCGGGGCCGACAAACGCGCGAAAGCACGTTAGGGATATTGCGTCTCTTCTTATCATGATTGGGATTTTCAGGCGTTTTTCGTGATCAAAAATCGAGTGTGCTATTCTTCGGGTTTACCGTTGGTCAGAATGAGTGGGGTTGAGTTGATGGTTGGCGTCTTCTTCGTGAGGAATCGCATGCTTCGTTGGTCAGCTGGGATCGTTTTGTGTGAGTTGGGCGTGAGGCTGGACTGTGATGGTTGAGATTCGGATGACGTCCCTTTTGACCAAGTTGAAGTAGCGTTCGTCTTTGATTTGAAGATGCAGGCCATGGTTGTTGCGGAGGTGTTCCATGATGCGGTCGAGGTGTCTCCCGTGGATGGTGACCTTGTGTTCAGTCAGAGTGAGGGTGAGGACCTCGTGGCCGAGGTCCTTGCGCCACTGCCAGCGATAGAGCCATGTGAGCGGGAAGCCCTCGGTAGAGCCGTCGAGTTGGGTGAGAACCAGGGTGCGGTGGCGGTCGTCCGACTGGCAGCACCCCGGATCAGGCGAAGATGGACACTCGCTGGATAAACCGCGAGTTGCGGACGTGGGACCCGTGCCGGGATAGAAGTCGATGGCCATGGTGGTGTGATCAGAGGCTGATACGCATGCGTGGTTGTTCCGCAGGGCGGATCGCGGGCGCGTAGTGGTGGTCCGACGGCTCGATGGGAATCTTCGGGACGACGGGTTTAATCCGTGGGGTATTTTGCACTTTGGGTTCGGCCGCGGCGACCCGCTCGGGTCGCGGGGTCAACGGGGAGAAAATTTCTCGGACGCGAGCGATGACCTGCCGCGCCCACCGGAGCCGGCGCCGGCGAGCCGGCGTCCAAAGATCGAGCGCTGCCTGTCGGGGACGCTGGGTCTCGGGCAGAGCGGCGAACAGGGCTGCCTTATCGGGTGTGTAGCCGGCCGCCCGCTGGCGTGCGCGGGAGAACGCGACGTATGCGGCTTTTGCATCGAGCCGGGCGGCGCATACGATGACTTCGTCGCAGGTGCGGCCCTGCGATTTGTGTGAGGTCACCGCGTAGCCGTGAGTGAAAGCGCGAAAATTAGCGGGAATCTCCTTTTCGACGCCGGCCCCGTCGCGTGCGCGCCAGGCGCCGGACGGCTGGCGTGATTCGAGGGTGAGAACGGCACCGTTGATCAACCCAGCGGCACGATGGTTTTGGCGAATCAGCACACGATCTCCCGGCGCAAGTTCGATGGTCCGCTGCGCCGCAACCGTCCATTTCTCCGCCTGTCGGGCGGGTGCTACGCTATTCTCCTGGCCGCTGGCGCTGCGGACCAGCAGTCGCCCACGCTTCACCGCGACCACTTCCACAGTCTCGCCGGCCCGCAGGCCGGCATCAGGCAACGCACCGTGAAGCGACAGCAAATACCCCGGCCGGTAATTGACGGCCTTCGCTGCCTGAGCCTTGGTCCACGAAAGCGGTTCGGCGACGGAGACGGTCTCGCATTGCCCGAGCAGTCCTCGTTTTTTCAGGCCCGTGCGCACGCCCTCCGTCAATCGATTGATTTCCTCCCACGTCGGGGCGACGAGAATCACATCGCGCTTCTCCGCGAGGCTCGTGACGTGGTGATCAGCCGCCCGCTGGATGTAGTCGGCGCCCGTTTCATTGAGCCAACCGAGCCGGTCGACGGCTTCCACGCCGGCGCGAGCTTGGCCCTGCGCCATCAACTTTACGGCAGCGCGGTATTCGTGCGCCGTCTGCCGACGGATGTCGGTCAATTCGGCGGTCTGCAATTGTGAGTGCCGCTCAAGAATCGAAAGGAAGTCACCGGCCTCGACGCCGGAGTGCTGGCGCGAATCGCCGACCAGAATCAACCGCGCGTCATGGCGGCGGACGAGGTCGCACAATTCCGCACCTTGGCGCGCGCTGGCAATGCCGGCTTCGTCGACGATGAGCGTAGCGGCGTGCAGTTTCTGGCCGTGCAGGGACTCCGCATTCTTCAAGAGATCGGCCAGCGTGGTGGCGTTGATGAATCCGTCGGCGCGCAAGACGCCGGCCGCAGACGTGGTCGGTGCACACGCGATGACGGTGCCCCCGGAGACGACGATGCCGCGCCGCACTTCCTGGAGCGTGAATGTTTTACCGGTGCCGGCGATTCCACGTAGTGCACACACGCGATCGGTCGATTCGAGCAGCGTCTTTACCGCGTTGCGCTGGTCGCCGGAAAGCCGTCGGTCAGGCTGAAACGCGGTCCAGCAAAGCGGCATGCAGAGATTGCGCCCGGCGTTTACGAAGTGAATCGCGTCCAACTCCTGCTGGAGTCCTGCCCGGGTCGCGTAGTCAGAACGGAGGCAATCGGGTCCGTCCTTTAGCGCGACGCAGTCGGCGGCGTGTCCGGCGGTGAGCTTCTCCTTCAGACGCTCGAGTGAAACGGTCCCGAGGCTTTGGTTGAGCGCTTCCGCGATGATTTCATGACCGCGCTGCACGCTAGCCCGTTCGAAGAGATGGTCGCGGGCCTCACGAAGTGCGTTCCTTTCGCCGTCTGGCGCAGCGGCGGCGGGGCGGGCATTCCGCGCCGAAGTGACGAGGGCCTCCAACGCCTGAAGTCGCTCCGGCGTGAAATCGCCCCTTTGCCGATTCCTGACCTCGGCGGTGGTGATCTCGGCGAGTTTGCTGCTGCGCGTGCGGGTTGTGATGCCGTGGATCTCTTTCGTCGTGGGTGCGCGGCCGTGCTTTTTCTCGAAGGCGGCAATTTCCCGTTCGATCTGCGCCCGACGCTTCGACGCCACCACGCGGTCCGCAGCCGTGACGCCGACGATCTCGAATCCTTCGATGACGCCACGGTCGTTGCGCGCCGACTCGATTTGGTAGCCGGCCGCGAGCACACGATGTGCGAGTTCGTTTTGGTAAACTTTGCCGGCATAGCGCACCGCCGCGAGCATTTCGCGCTCGGTGAGGGCGAACCACTGGCCGGCCTTGGCATCAAACGTGGCGTTGGCGGTTACGAGGTGCGTGTGTAACTGAGCGTCGAGGGCGCGCGAAGCGTCGTGCTCAAAACGTGCGGCGCAGAGGTTGCCGGTGAAGGCGACTTGCTCCGACCACGCGGCCTTTCCGCCCCGCACTCGTCGCGCTGCAAAACGCTCCAATTCGGAGAAGGCTACGCCGACCGCCTCGTGGTGCGCCTTCCGCAACCGTTCGTCGCCGAACGTGACTGCGAGCAGAGAGACGCTTTTCGGCGCGGAGCATTGAAAATCCAGAAACGCGATCCGACCTTCGCCCGTCCGTGCGGTTAAACGCCGGCCGGTGAGTGGGTGGAGATTGCAGCGGAGTCTTTCAAAAGCTTCGTCCTCCGCGGAAATTGCGCGGCCGGCGAGACCGAGGCGGTCGGCGGCTTGTCCGACCCAGCGACCGGTGACGGATTCTTTCTCCGCGTAGTAGTCGTTGGCGGTGAGATGCCCCTCCAGGTAGGTCGAGCCGTCGCGCAGTTTCGCCATCGTGAACATGGCGCCATCATGCCCGTGCAACCATCTGCGACCAAGGACAGCGGATTAACACCGCACACCCTGACGTGTTAATCCACGCGGCCCAAAGCTCTTGGGCCGGCGCAATCGATCAATTATTCCAATAAGCCTGCCGCTGTGCCGGCAGGACCCGTCCCAGCGCGGCATAGAGCGCCGCAGTGGCAGCCTCGTGATTGTAGCCGGGAGCGTGATGAGCGAACCAGTCCTGCACCTGGCGGTGTTTCACGAATGCCCGCTGCTCCACGACGGGAAAATGAATGTCTTTCAACAATCCGAACCGCGCGGCGTTCGCCTCCCGCCACTGCTGGACGAGAGCCGTGAGAACAAATTTCTGGCCGGGTCGCGCTGCGTCAGCCCTAAGCTGCGGCAGGGCCTCCAGCAGTCGTGCATACGATGGATTTGTTTCACGGAGGACGGCCCGCAACGAATGGAGAAACAAGGCCCACCAGATGTCGAACCGGGCACGCATGGCTGCGATGGCACCGGCCTCTGGTGCATGCGCAAAAAATCCCTCGGGAAGTCGGCAGGATGAGACCTGGCGCCAATATGCCGTTGCCGCGTGGTGCGCAGCATTGCGGGCGATGGGCGCGATCGGGCGCCGGCAAGCGTCGAGGTTCTGCCCTCGTAAATGCATCCGCTCTTGGAGTCGTTTGGGTTCGCCGACGATCTGGAGCACGCCGATGCTATTGCGAGTGCTGCGGCCGAGTGCCGACAAAAACTCCGACTGGGCGGCCTCCGTCTGCTCCTTGGCCGCCGCGTAGGCACTGCCACCCAGTTCCGCATAGACCGCCTCGATGGTGCTGAGGATCAGGTTTTCCGCCTCCAATTCCCGCAGGTAGAAGGCGCGGAACCTCAAATACCAGCTCACTTCGGCAACGAACGCCGCTTGCAGGTCACCGCGGCCGCCGAGCCGTTGCGGCCATCCCGCCTTACCCAACGCCTGAATCACACACCAATCAGTGAGGACGGCGGGCCAATAGGGCTCGGCTGAACGTTGTTTCATTTTACAGGTGTTCGGTGGGTGGCTTCGGCCACAATTATACCAGCGGCGACAAGCCCGGTGTTTTCGGCATAGCCGGCGTGCCGGTTTCGAAGCCGATTTGACCAGATCAAGGCGAACCGACGAACACCGCACGGCGGGCGTGTTCACCGAGGCGCCTTCACCCGACCGCATCTGGCGTCGCATACTTGTCCGCAGAAAATCATGCACAGCATCCATCGATTCCGTGAGCCCGTTGACGCCGACTATCGCGTCGGTCGACGCGTTCCCTCCGGTGGAGCCCCCTGCGACACGGTGGCCGACGTGATCCAAGACTGCACCGAAAACGGGCTGATCGAAGAATTACGTTCGGCGCTAGCAGTCGATTCGCACGATGAGCGAGCCTCCTCAATACAAGCCGTCCGCGATCTCGTCTACGAACTCGCGGGGTCACAAAATCGCGATCTTGCCGTCGATGTCCTGATATACGCGAGCGGCGTCGCGGAGTTCGATCTGACCAGCCTGCGTGACTACGCACGCAAACACGGACTCACGCCCGAAGGATTTCGGCAGCACGTCCTGAATCTCCAGCGCCGGCTTGGACTACCGCCGCGGGCCATGCAGCAATCCGATGAAATCTGAGGTCGAACAACTGCTGGCGTCGCTGCCGGCCGCAGGAATTGACCGTGCCACGCGCCTGGGTCTGGCCCTGGCGCCACGATTGGAAAACGAGCAATGGCGGCAACTCGTCGCCCACGTCGCCGGCTTGGCCCGCACCGCCACCGGTGCCCGCCAGACTTTGACGGCGTGGCTGGGTGACGCGCTCGCCTATGGTGGCGACCGAGGCCGTGGGCTCATCACCGAATGCGCGGAGGCGGCTGGGCTGGAGGCCGGCACGCTCCGGAACGCCAAGATGGTCTGCACCCGAATCCCCGTGTCATGTCGCCATGACGCCCTGAGTTGGACCCACCATTGCGAGGTCGGGCTCGCATTTTCCGATTACGCCGTAATCGAACGATGGCTGGTTGTAGCGGAAACGGAGCGGCTTTCGACATCCGCCCTGCGACGCCGTGTCCGAGCGGCCGTTGCTGCCGATGCCGTAGATGGGCACGCGAACGCAATCGGTGCGTCCGTGACTACGTTTCGCTTTATGCGGGAGCTGCGTGCGACGGGCCGGTCAATCGTTCGAGAACGGGAGCTTTGGTCGAAATGGTCGCCGAACACGGCGCAATTCGCACTGAGGGAATTTCAACATCTGGTTGATTTCGTCGACGTGCTGAGAGCGCGCTCTCTGGATGGGATCGCAACGCCACCGCGCGATATTTCATCCAACTGAGGGCAGCACTGAAGTCCGCAGGCGATCAGTTGCGCGCCGGCACCCGAAGCTTGGTGCGAATGTGCACAGCGACCTCGTTCGCGTCGTAATAGACGAAGTGTCCGACCTTGTGATAGGGAATCCGGCGGAGCTTCGTCCACGAGCGGAGTGTGCGGATCGATGGCTCCTTACCGACGGGAAAAATGCCGCTGGCACGGAGCCCGATCACATCGGTGAGCGGAAGATTTGTGGAAGGAGGTGCTTCGGTGGTTTCCATACCTATGCTGCGGCGTCAACCGGCTGCACTGTTGAGACTGAGTGGTGTTCAATCTTGGCCCGGTGCTTCGGCACAATGCCGAAGAAGTGCTCCGCTTCTGCTGCGCTCTTCAAATCAAGGTAGTGCTTGCGGATAATGCTCTCGGAATTGCCGGCTTGGAGCGCCGCTTCGCCGACCGAACGAAATTTGGCGACGAACATGGAGATAAACGTATGCCGCATGACGTCGTGGGAGAGGGGCACCTTCTCCGCCGCTTTTTCGCGCAGATGCTGAAGGTTCACCGGAATGATAGGGAACTCGTTCAATGGATATGCCCGGAGCCATGCGCCGAGATTCGCTTGGATCGCGATCGTGCGGGGCTCCCGCACCTTGGAGACCTCTCCGTCGACGCGGATGATGTTCTCATCGAGCCGCACGTGTGCGGGCTTGAGTCTGACGATCTCACCGGTGCGAAGGCACGGCCGCATGCCGGCGAAGAGACACAGGGCAAAGAACGGCACGGCGCTTGGATAGGTCGATTCCACGAATTCCATCAAGGCCTGCGCTTGGACCGCGGTCAGGGTCTGGGCGCCGGTGCGCTTGCGGCGGAGGCGTTGTGCGGGAAGCTTCGTGAGCGGATTGTCGGCAATCCAATCGCGTTGCAGAGCGAACTTGAGAAACCCCGAAATCACGCCGCGGCGATTGTTGTAAGTTTTGCGCGTAGCCTGACCAAATTCAAAGTAGGCGTTGAGCCGAGGGGGCGTAAGGTCGGAAACCCAGACGGCCGGGCACCGTTTGGGCAATCGGTGCATCTCGCGACGAAGCCGGACGACATAGGGTTCCGAAATCAGGTCCTGCTCGAATTCGTGCTCCTTTACGGCCACGTAGGCCGCGACAGCCTCTTTCAGGTTCTTTCGAGCAGCGGGCTCCCGGTAGTTGGCCAGCGCGAAATCGACATAGAAAGACAGCGAATGCGACTTTCCGCTCAACCGTTTGAAAGTCGCCTCAGCTTCGTGCAATTGGTCTTCCGACAGGCGCGTAAACGTGGGTCGCAGGCCGGTCGCGCCTTGTAGTCGCTGGATCTCCAGGGCGTCGGTTTCGGCTTTGGCTTCGGCGCGGGTGGGGAAATTCTTGCGGATGCGCTTTCCGTCTAGCCAACCGGAAACGCGAAAAACGACCTCCCCGGAGGGGTTCGTGAATTCAGAGATAGTGAACGAAGCGACGTGATTCATGCCAGATTTGCCACGTCAACTGGCAAATCGGCTGTCAGGTCTGGCCCTCAGAGGTAAAAAATGGCGGAGAGGGAGGGATTCGAACCCTCGGTTGCCTTTCGACAACACATGATTTCCAATCATGCGCATTCGACCACTCTGCCACCTCTCCGGGTGTCTGATGGGCCCGTCGGAAACGCGCCTGTCATCGGTCGAAGGGCCGAAGAAAGGCCGCCACCCAACCCGGGTCAACGAGGAATTCGCGGAAGTTCACCCGCGCCAGCACCCGCCCCTTCTCGTGTGCCGGTCGCCCACCTCCACCGCTGCCGGCGCGAAATCAAAACGCGGCTTTGCGCTTCCCGAACTTTCTCCCACAGTCCTCCCTTCCATGTCCGCCGACCTCACCGAGCTCTACCAACAGGTCATCCTCGACCACAACCGCCGCCCCCGGAACCGCGGCAAGCTGCCCACCGCCAACCGCGTCGCCCACGGCGACAACCCGACCTGCGGCGACCAGTGCAGCGTCTACTTGCGTATCGTCCCGGCCAGCGGCACCGAGCCCGAGCGCATCGCCGAAATTTCCTTCGACGGCTCCGGCTGCGCCATCTCGCAAGCCAGCGCCTCGCTCATGACCACTCAGGTGAAGGGTAAAACCGCCGACGAAGTCGCCGCCCTCTACAAGAATTTCCACCACATCGTCACCACCGGCGAATCGCCCGAAGAAATCAGCGACCTCGCAGCCTTTGCCGGCGTCCACGCGTTTCCCGCGCGCATCAAGTGCGCCACGCTCGGCTGGCACGCCGCCCTCGAGGCGCTGAAATCCGAGCCGATGCCCACCACGACCGAAACGCACACCGACTGATCCGCCCGTGAATCCCGCTCTCCACTCTGCCATCGCGGTCGCCTCCGGTTGGAAAGACGTCCGCGCCGACTTCCCCATCCTGCACCAGCAGGTCCACGGCAAGCCCCTCGTCTATCTCGACAACGGCGCCACCTCGCAAAAACCGCGCGCCGTGATCGACTCGCTCGTGCACTACTACGAGCGCGACAACAGCAACGTCCACCGCGGCCTCCATGCGCTCTCCATGCGCGCCACCGACGCCTACGAAGGCGCCCGCGCCCGCATCGCCAAATTCATCAACGCCGCCGATCCCGCCGAAATCATTTTCACCCGCGGCACCACCGAAAGCATCAACCTCGTCGCCCGCAGTTGGGGCCACGCGCACCTGAAGCCCGGTGACGTCGTCCTCACGACGGAAATCGAACACCACTCCAATCTCGTGCCGTGGCAACAAGCCGCCCGCGCCAGCGGTGCCACGCTCAAATACGTCCCGCTCCTCGGCGCCGACGGCGAGGGTGGCCTCGACCTCGCCGCCCTCGACCACTTGCTCACGCCGCAAGTGAAGCTCTTCGCCTTCACGCACATCTCGAACACCCTCGGCACCATCAATCCCGTCGCCGAATTCTGCCGCCGCGCCCGCGCCGTCGGCGCCATCACCGTGATCGACGCCGCCCAATCCATCGGCCACGGGCCCTTCGACGTGCAGGCCCTCGGCGCCGATTTCGTCGCCTTCTCCGGCCACAAAATGTGCGGCCCCACCGGCATCGGCGTCCTCTACGGCCGCCGCGCCCTCCTCGACAAACTCGCCCCCGACGAAACCGGCGGCGGCATGGTCGTCAACGTCACCTACGAGGGCGCCACCTGGAAGCCCGCCCCCGAGCGCTTCGAAGCCGGCACGCCCAACGTCGCCGACGCCATCGCCCTCGGCGTCGCCTGCGATTACCTCGACGCCCTCGGCCGCGATCAAATCGCCGCCCACGACGCCGCCCTCGCCCGCCTCGCGATGGAAAAACTCTCCACGCTCCCCGGCATCCGCATCATCGGCCCGCGCGTCGGCGCCGAGCGCAGCGGCCTGGTGAGCTTCGCGTTCGCCGACGTGCACGCACACGACATCGTGACCTTCGCCGACGAAGACGGTGTCGCCCTCCGCGGCGGCCACCACTGCAATCAGCCGCTCATGCGCAAACTCGGCCTCACGAGCACGACCCGCGCGAGCTTCTATCTCTACAACACCGAGGAAGAAATCGACCGCCTCGTCGCCGCCCTCCGCCGCACGCTCAAGTTTTTCGTCGGCCCGTAACCGCAGGAGCACGGGCCGCAAGCGTGCCTGCAACCTCGGCTCAGTTCGTATTCGGCCTACGGCGCATCGCGACCAAGCAGCGAAGCTCCTTGGCCGTCAGTTTGTCTTTGTCGCGACCCACGGCCTCTTTCGCAGCGATCAAGTCTTCGATCGAAATTACCGCCACCGTCTGCCCAAAAAGTGTCACGGTCTCCGCGCGCTCTTTCAGACGATGAAAATCTCCCACCCCGAGCACCGTGGATAAAACATCGATGATACCGTGGTCCGTTTCGAGATAGAGATTCTGGAGTGTTTGCCCGGGCGCGGGATGTTCCAAAAATGACAAACGCCGATGCGTCTGCCGATGAACCGGCTTCAAGTCGCCCAAAGCCGCCCTGATTCGTTCCACATTCTCAGGAGACAGCACGGTGCAGACATCGACATCATTGGTGATGTAAGCCGATCCGTGAATGACCGCCGCGTAGCCGCCGATCACCACAAACTCCACCTTCGCCTCAACGAGGCGCTGGAGAATTAAGTGGAGCTTGTGCATACAATGCGCGACCTGCCTCCCTCATCATCTGAACTAACTCAAGCGCCCCGTCATGCCGGAGCAGCCGTTCCTCGGGACTAAGGTTCAGGTTAGACTCCAACAGGCTTAGATCAAAGCCTGCCCGCTCGGCCTCCTCGATGGCTTTGTCGTTGGAACTCATTTCCCAAAATCTGTTCACGTCCGCCTCACGCGCAAAGCCCATTTTCAGCAAATCCTTCGCAGCCGCCCCTCACGGCTTCATCAAATACGCGAATAGGTCCCGCAGGGCACTGTCGTCGAGTCCGCTGAGCAATCCCTCGGGCATCAGCGAGGCCGGCAGCGCCGTGAGCTGCGCGATCTTCTCCGTGCGGGCCGTGTGCACCTGGCCGGCGAGGTCGCGCAGCGTCACTCCGTTCGCATCCTGTTTTACGAGCATGCCCATCAGCGTTTCACCGCCGGTCAGGGCCAGCGAGTAGGCCCCAAACCCTTCGCGAATCTCCAGGCTCGGATCGAGAATTCCCGTCAGCCAAAAATCTGGATTACTGCGCTCGTAGCCGGTGAGTTCGGGTCCGATCACGCCGCCTTCGCCCCACATTTTGTGACACGTCGCGCAGCGTTGCGCGAAATGCGTCTGACCACGCGCCGCATCGCCGGACGCGCCCCGCCCCGCGATCACTTTCTTCAGCCGCGTCGCCTCGGCGACCTTCTCCGAGCTGCTCAACCGCGGACGCAAATTGGCCCAGTGTTTCCGCACCGCCGCCGCGACGACCGGATCGGGGTAAGCTTCCAGTTGCTGCACGACATCGTCCGAAAACTCCTTCGGCCGGATGCGCCCTGCCGCAATCTCCGCCAACAACAAATTCACCCACTCGCGCCGGCTCGCGAGCATCCGCAGCGCCGCCTCGCGCAAACTTGGTTCACCCGCAAACCGCGCCTCGTATCCGGAAATCACCGTCGTCGCGAGTCGCGCGTCGGCAAACTTCCCCGCCACGCCCAGCACCGCTTTTCGCAATCCCGTTTGACCCGCGCGTCCGAGAATTTTCACCATTGCAGGCACCACCTGCGCGTTGCCCGCTTCCGCGAGCGCCTGCACGAGCGACGCGCGCAACTCCGGCGCCGCCTTGTCATCGCCCACGACCTTCAACGCCCGCGCGACCGCCTCGGCGCTGCCGGTCTTCACCGCGAGCGCGAGATCCGTGTCGAGCTTGCTCTTGAGATACGCGTCCAACGCGCCCGCGAGCGCCGCCGGCAACTTCGGGATGCTCCCGCCTTCAAAGGCCGCCGCCATTCCCTCGACCACCACCGCGCGATCGGTTTCGCGCGGCGCACTCGCCAGCAAGCGTGCACACGCGTCGTAATTTTCCGCGCCACCCGCCTGCGCCCAACGCCGCGCCAGCAACCGCGCGCCTTGCGTGCGCGCCAGCGGCGCATCCCACAGCGACCGGTCCGTAAACCACGCGAGCAGCGCCGCGCGTTCCGTCTCCGCGCGTTCTTCGATCGCCCACCATAGGAGCAGCGGCATCCGTTTGTCGCGCGCATCGGCGTCGCGCGTAAGCATCGTGCGCACAATCGGCAGCGCCACCGCCGCCGGCCAACGCCGCACACTGCACGCGAGTTGCGTGCGCACTTCCGGATGCACCTCGCGCGGCGCCAATTCGCCGATCGCAGCCGCCAGCGCCACACTCACGTTGCCTGCATCGCCCGCACACCGCACGACCCAGCGGCGCACGTAGGGATCGCCGTGCTTCAACAACGCCATCGCCACCTCGTCCGTAAGTCCTCCGAGCAGGTGCACCGCGCACAACGCATCAAACGCATACGCGCCCGCGCCGCCGCCCGTGCCCGCTTGCAGGCGCCGCACCAATTCCGGCAAGACACTTTTTTCACCGCGCCAAGCCAATTCCAGCACCGCCTGCCGCCGAAACCACTTGTTCGGATGTCCGAGCCAGCGCAGCAGCTCCGCGACCGGCGCGGTGTGCAAATCAAACGCCTTCTCCCGCCGCATCGTCGCCGCCGTCGGCCGCACGCGGTAGATGCGTCCGTCGCCCTTGCTCCAGTCGTCCACCGGTCGCACATGGCTCAGCCGCGAATCATACCAGTCCGCCATCCACACCGCGCCGTCCGGCCCGACTTTCACGTCGACCGGCCGAAACCAACGGTCATTCCCCTTCAATAGCGGCGCCTCGTCTACCGATTTAAACGTCGAGGTATCGGGCACGCGCGCGCTCACGTAGACCATGTTTTGCAGCGAATTCGGCGCGATGATTTTTCCGGCAAACTCCGCCGCCATCAGATCGCCGTCGTAAACACACAGCGCCTGCGCAAATCGCTTCCGGTCGCCGATGGTTTCCATGTGCTCGAAATATCCATACGCGTAGGGATTCCGCGCGAAGCCGTGCTTCCCGAAATTCTTCACGCCGCTCATGCCCTGATCGTAGTGCATGCCGCGCTCGCCGCCGTTCGAACCGCTGAACACCCGCCCTTGCGCGTCGATTTCGCAGCTGAACGTGTTCCCGCCCCCTTCCGCGAAGATCTCGAATACCTTCGTCTGCGGATGATAGCGCCAGATGTGCTGTCCCTCGAACTTCACGTTTTTCGTCACCGCACTGCTCACATTCCCCGTCGTCGTGCTGCCCACCGCGCCGTAGAGCCAGCCGTCGGGTCCGAACTGCAACGAGTTCGCCACCGCGTGCGTATCCTCAAGTCCGAATCCGCTCAGGCACACCACCGGGTCACCGTCCGGCACGTCGTCGTCGTTCGCGTCAGGGTAGAACATCAGATACGGCGGATTCATCACCCAGATGCCGCCCGCGCCCTTGATCGCCGCCGTCGCGAGATTGAGGCCCGTGATCACGTCCTTGGAGGTCTCATACACGCCGTCGCCGTCACGGTCTTCGAGCACCGAAATTTTGTCCGCCCCTTTCACGCCGCGCGGAGGCGCCTCGGGCACTTTGTCGAACTGCGCCCGCAGGTGCTGGTCGTAGCTCGTCACCTTCAGGCCGGCGGGAAACGGATACTGGATATACTGCGTCACCCACACCCGCCCGCGCGAATCGAAGCTCAGATACAGCGGCTGCACCACCGTCGGCTCCGTCGCCATCACGTCGATCGTCAGCCCGTCCCGCAGCGTCAACGCCTTCACCGCCTCCGCCGCGCTGCGCGGCGCCGAGCCGTCCCGCATCGCGCCGCGGCCCACAAAGGTCTCGACCACCTTCTGGACGTCCGCGCTGCCCGCAGGCGCACCGACTTCGGCCGCGCACAGCGAGCCTCCTGAACACAGGGTAATCACCAAAACCAGGGGAAAAAAAATACGGGGCATCCCCGACGTTTGCCCGCTTCGCCGCGAAATGTGGAGCCGCGAATGCACCCACCCTCGCCGCGCGCCCTCGCCGATTCCGGCTCGCCTCGCGGCCGGGTTATGACACGTTCCGCCCCCTATGAAATTACGTTCCCTCCTCTCCCCGACGCTCGCCGCGCTGCTTGCGCTGGCCGCCGGTTCCGTCGTCCGCGCCGACGAAGGCATGTGGCTCTACTCCGCGCCACCGCGCGATCAGATCAAAAAGAAATACGGCTTCGACCTCACCGATGCCTGGCTCGATCACCTCCGCCTGTCCTCCGTGCGTTTCAACAGCGGCGGCTCCGGTTCCTTCGTCAGTGGCGACGGCCTCGTTATCACCAACCACCACGTCGGTGCCGACGATCTCCAGAAGCTCTCCGACGAAAAACACAATTACCTGCGCGACGGTTTTTACGCCGCCACCCAGGCCGAGGAAAAGAAGTGCGTCGATCTCGAGCTCAACGTTCTCCAGTCCATCGAGGACGTCACGCTGCGCGTCAACGCCGCCATCCCTGTCGGCGCCACCGGCGAAGCCGCCGTCCTCGCCCGACGCAAAATCACCGCCGAGATCGAGAAAGAATCTCTCGCGAAGACCGGTCTGCGCAGCGATGTCGTCACCCTTTACCAAGGCGGCGCGTATCACCTCTATCGCTTCAAGAAATACACCGACATCCGTCTCGTCTTCGCCCCCGAGCAGGGCGTCGCGTTCTTCGGCGGCGATCCCGACAACTTTGAATATCCCCGCTACAATCTCGATGTCTGCTTCTTCCGCGTCTACGAAAACGGCCAGCCCGTAAAGCCGAAGAACTACCTCAAGTGGTCCACCAAAGGCGCCCAAGAAGGCGAACTCTCGTTCGTCTCCGGTCACCCCGGCACCACGCGCCGCCTGCTCACGGTTCCGGAACTTGAATACATTCGCGACAATCAGTTCCCGTTCCAGCTCGCCCTCCTGAAACGCCGCGAGGTGCTCCTCTCCAACTGGGGCAACCGCGACGCCGAAAACGCCCGCCGAGCCAAGGATGAGCTCTTCGGTATCCAGAACACCCGCAAGGCCCGCGACGGCGCCATCGCCGCCCTTCAAGATCCCGAGTTCTTCGGCGCGAAAGTAGCCGCCGAGGCCGCGTTCAAGAAACATCTCGCCGACCGCGCCGACGGCAAAGACGCCCTCGCCGCCTTCGACCGCATCGCCGAGGCCCAGAAGAAAATCGCCGCCGTGGTCGTTCGCCAGCGCCTCCTCGAAGGCAGCACTGCCTTCAACGCCGACTCCTACGGTCTCGCCCGTCACCTCCTCCGCGCTGGGGACGAGCGCCCGAAGCCCAACGGCGAACGCCTCCGCGAATATTCCGACGCCCGCCGCGAATCGTTCGAGCAGCAGCTCTTCTCCGACAAACCTATCTACACCGACCTCGAGATCGTCACCCTCGCCGATTCGCTCGCCTACCTCGTCGAACAGCTCGGCGTAAACGATCCCGTGGTAAAAGCCGTGCTCGCCGGCAAATCTCCCCGCGCCCGCGCCGCCGACCTCATCAACTCCACCCAGGTCCGCGACGTCGCCTTCCGCAAGAAACTCTACGAGGGCGGAGCCGCCGCCGTCGCCGCCGCGAAAGACCCGCTCATCGAGGTCGCCCGCGCGGTCGACACCGAGGCCCGCGCCTTGCGCAAACTGGTCGAGGCCGCCGACGAAACCAAGCAGCAGGCCCAGGCCGTGATCGGCAAAGCCCGTTTCGCCCTCGAAGGCGCCGGCAACTATCCCGACGCCACCTTTACGCTCCGTCTCAGCTACGGTCCCGTGCAGGGCTACATGGAGAACGGTAAGAAAATCCCATCCCACACGACGCTCGCCGGTCTCTATGAGCGTGCCGAAAAACAGGGCAACAAGGGCGACTTCGAACTCCCCGCCCGCTGGATCGCCAAGAAATCCGCCCTCAATCTCGCCACGCCGTTCAATTTCGTGAGCACGTGCGACATCATCGGCGGCAATTCCGGCAGCCCGAGCGTCAACCGCGCCGGCGAATTCATCGGCATCATCTTCGACGGCAACCTCGCCTCCCTGTCCGGAGATTTCGGCTACGAAGACAAACAGGCCCGTGCTCTCAGCGTCGACAGCGCCGGCATCATCGAATCGCTGCGCAAAGTTTACGAGGTCCACTCCCTCGCCAAGGAACTGATCAACGGCAAACGCTGATCGGCCAAAAAACGCGCTACGCCTCTTTGGCGCCGGTCCTCGCGACCGGCGCCTTTTTTGTGCCCCATTGGCAGGACTAGCCGCGGCCCGGAAGAAATCCGACAAATTCGGCTGAGTAGGTTTATCACAACCTCCCGGCGTTTGTGATGAAACTGTGACATCAGCCGGCGCGCATTGGGCCGTTACTCAGGCGAGCGAAAGTCATCCTTCGATAACTATGTCCATGCCACAGCCCATCTAGTCCGGCTCCCGGAGCCCGGCCCTGCCCCCTTCGCCCGCGTTGCCACCGCCTCTCGACCTCTCTCTTCACCACTTCGAAATCATGAAATCCACCCTGAGCCTCGTCCTCCTGGCCGCTTCGTTTGCCATGATCAACCACGCCCACGCCGCCGCACCGGCGGACAATTGGGAAAAACACTGCGCCGGATGCCATGGTGCCGACGGCAAGGCGCAGACCCGCATCGGCCGCAAAGCCGGAGCCAAGGACCTCACGGACAAAGCCAATCAGGCCAAGATCTCCGACGCCGATATTTTCAAGCTCGTGAAGGGCGGCCGCGTGAACGCGAAGGGTGAAGAGAAAATGGAAGCCTTCGGCGACCGTCTCACCGACCCCGAAATCACGGCGATCATTCAGTTCGTCCGCAATTTCGCCAAGTAGCCGGCCCCGCCCCCGCTCTTACCGCTCCCATGTTTCGTCGCCTCCTCGCCAATAAACACGCCCTCCTCGCCTGCGGTTTTGCCGCGTGGGCGATTCTCGTCGTGTCGTGCACCGTCGTCAGCCGCCCTCTCATGGTGACTCCGCAAATTCCGGGCGCGACCTTCGTCGGCGCCCAGGCCTGCGCCCGCTGCCACACCGATATCACTCGCGGATTCCACGACGCCACCCACTCCCGAGTCATCGCGCCCGGCGAAGAGGGCGCCTCGAAAAACGTGTCCTGCGAGGCCTGCCATGGTCCCGCCAGCCTGCACATCAAAGCCGGCACCCGCAGCACCATCGTCAATCCGCGCAACGCCCCGGAAACCTGCCTCCAATGCCATATCAATACGCGCGCT
>CALRZR010000149.1:0-18358 GCA_943372705.1 Opitutus sp. GAS368
CTCGAGCCGCGCCTTCGAATTCAGCCAGTCCACGATCAACAACATCGAGACCATCGAGGTCTTCAAAGCGCCACCGCCGTGGATGGCTCCCTCGACCGGCGGCGTCGTCAACGCCGTCACGAAAAACGCCTTCGCCCAAAAAGGCCGCCGCTTCAGCACCAGCCTCTCGCTCTCCGCCAACAGCGAGATGATGAAATGGGAAATCGCCGGCCCCGGCTCTCGCACGACCAATCGCATCAAACCGGGCGGCAGCCTCAACTACTCCGAGGCTTTCCTGAATAACACCCTCGGCCTCACGCTTTCCTACTTCGAGAGCAACGTCATCAATCCGAGCCACAACTACGCCATGGGCTACGCGCCCTTCGTCAACGGCACCGCCGCCGTCCCCGTTACCGACGCCACGCGCCAAGCCGTGCACACCTTCACCCTCGTCGACGGACCGCAGGTCAAAAATCGCCGCACCTTGAGCATCAACGCCGATTACAAACTCGGCGCCCACACCGTCCTGAAACTCCGCACCACCGCGAACCACTATCTCAGCCAAAACCGCAGCCACACCTTCCGCGTCCGCCCCGCCGCCACCGGCACGCCCGCCAGCACCGTCGACGCCTCGTCCACCACCACCGACGGCCTCGTGCGCAACGCCCTCGTCGACGTCTTCAACGACTACAGCGATTCCGTCAGCGCCAACTACGGCTTCGTCGGTGCCGTCGAACACAAATTCGGCCCGTGGAAGATCGACTACTCCGCCAACTACTCCAAGTCCGACTCCAAGGTCACCGATCTGCCCGCAATGATTCAGTCGATGCAGTTCAACCTCGTCGCCGCCGACGCCATCACCGTCCGCATCAAGGCCGATCCCAATACCCCCGCCCCGCTCTCGCTCGTCCAGACGACCGGCCCCGATCTCTACGACCTCAACAGCTACAACTCCCGCAAGAGTTTCTCCCTCCAGACTTCGCCCCGCTTCCAAAACGACCGCACTTGGAATCTGAAATTCGACACCCGCCGCGATTTCGCCACCGCCCGCATTCCCTTCGATATCCGCGCCGGTGTCGGTCTCTACCAACTCCATCGCCGCAAGCAGGCCGGCCAAATCGTCCTCCAATACGTTGGCCCCGATGGCATCGCCAACAACGCCGACGACCCGCAGCTCAGCGCCGCGCAATTCGCCAAGACGACCTACGGCGACAAATTCCTCTACGGCATCCGCACTCCCCCACTCGTCGATCCCTACAAGTTCGCCGAGTTTATGAAGGCCAATCCGAACTCCGTCCAAGATCTCCAAGGCACCAACATCCAGCGCCAGCGCGTCAACACCCAGCAGATGGCGCAGGACGTCACGTCCGCCTACGTCGCCAGCACGGTGAAGCTCACGCCGAAACTCACCGTCGTCACCGGCGTCCGCGCCGAGCAGACGGAAAACTTCGTCCGCGGCGCCATCCGCATCAACTCCCTCGGTGTCGGCCTCCCCGCCAACTCGAAGGCCTTCTTCGACGCGGTGTATTCGCAAACCCAACGCGCCACCAGCGACTACACCGACTTCTTCCCCAATCTGCAGGCCACCTACCGCTTCACGCCGAATCTCCTCTTCCGCAGCGCCCTCACGCGCTCGATGTCGCGCCCCGGCGTGCAAACGATTCTGCCGAACACCACCGTGAACGACACCGCCCTCATCCCGAGCGTCACGGTGAACAACACCGGCCTCCTCCCGACCTACGCGCGCAACCTCGATTTCCAGCTCGAGTTCTTCACGCAGTCCGCCGGCAAGATTGAGCTCGGCTGGTTCCGCAAAACCATCACGAACTACATCATCACCTCCACCGAGGTGATTGCACCCGGCGCCGACAACGGCTTCGAGGGCCAATACGCCGGCTACAACCTCAACACCCAGGACAACGGCGGCAAAGGCCAGTTCGAAGGCTTCGAACTTTCCGCGCGCCAAAGCCTCCGCCCCTACTTGAAATTCCTCCCCGAGATCACGCGCGGCTGGGAGGTCTTCGGCGGCTACAACAAAAACACCAAGGGTGAGGCGCCCAACCGCGCCGGCGTCCTCACGAAGCCCCTTGCGCCGAATTTCTACGATTGGAACGCCAACTGGGGCATCAGCTACATGACCCCGCGTCGCACGCTCTACCTCCAGCTCCGCACGACGATTTTCCCCGAGGCCATCGTCACCGCCCCAAGCCTCACCGACCTCCGTCCCGTCTACGAGTCGAGCCACCAGCGCTGGGACGCCACGCTCCGCTACACCATCAACCGCACCTACTCGCTTGAGTTGAACGCCGCCAACCTCACCGATGATTCCTACCTCAACCGCTTCCAAGGTGGCCGCAACCTCTCGCGCCGCACCTTCGGCACGAACTACAGCTTGGCCTTCCGCGCCAACCTCGACCAACTCCGCCTCCCCTTCCTCGACAGATAATTCCGACGGAGCGGCGGTTTTCCCACCGCCGTCATTTTTCCAAGGCGGCTCCTCATCGAGCCGCCTTTTTCCTTTCCACGCCACGCCCCCACCGCCGAACTCCACCCGTGGCCGACTCCGTCACTTCACCGCGATTTTCCCCGCTGCTCCTCCGCGCCACCCTCGTCGTCGCGACCACCCTCGCCTACGCCAACACCTTCTCCGTCCCCTTCGTCTTCGACGATATCGCCGCAATCACGCAAAACCCCAGCCTCGCAAATTTCGTCACCGCGCTCTTCCCACCCGACGCCCTCTCCGTCACCGGCCGCCCGCTCGCAAACCTCTCCCTCGCGCTCAACTACGCCCTCTCCCGCGAATCCGTCTGGAGCTACCACGCCCTCAACCTCGCGCTCCACCTCGCCAACACCCTGCTCCTCTTCGCCCTCGTCCGCCGCACACTTTCAGAAGGTAGGAGCCTGCTTGCAGGCGATTCCGTCGCCTTCGCCGCCGCTTCGCTCTGGTCCCTCCACCCGCTGCACACCGCCGCGGTCACCTACGTGATGCAGCGCACCGAGCTCCTCGCCGCCTGCGCCACGCTCCTCGCGCTCTACGCCTTCACACGCCGCGGCGTCCGTTGGCTCACCGTCTCCGTCGTCGCCTGTGCCGCGGGCATGACTGCCAAAGAAACCGCCGTCGTCATCCCCCTGCTCATCCTCGCCTACGACCGCACCTTTATCTCGCTTTCCGTAACCGCCGCCCTGCGCACGCGCCCCGCGTTCTACGCCGCGCTCGCCGGCACGTGGCTCATCCTCGCCGCCCTCCTCCTCGGCACCGATAGCCGCGGCGCGTCCGCCGGCTTTTCGTCCGCGATTTCCACCACCGACTACGCGCTCACCCAGCTTTACGCCGTTCCCCACTACCTCCGCCTCGTCGTCTGGCCCGCGCCCCTCGTTTTCGACTACGGCACCTTCCTGACCCGCTCCCTCGTTCAAATCGTCCCCGGCACTCTCATCCTCGTCGCATTCCTCACCGCCACCGTCGTTGCCCTCCGGCGTTGGCCCGCTGCCGGTTTTTGCGGTCTGTGGTTTTTCGTCCTGCTCGCGCCCACCTCCAGCGTCGTCCCCATTGCCACGCAGACCATCGCCGAACACCGCGTCTACCTCGCCCTCGCCGCTCCGCTCGCCCTCCTCGCGTTCGCCCTGCACGCGCGCTTCGCCCACCGCGCCTCGTTCCTCCTCATCACCCTTTCTCTTGGCCTCGGCGTCGCGACTTTCGCGCGCAACTCCACCTACCGCAGCGTTCTCGCCCTCTGGCAGGACACCGCCACCAAGTCCCCCGCCAATCCCCGCGCGCACTACAATCTCGCGCTCGCCCAATTCGACGCCGGCGAGCGCCCCGCCGCTCTCGTCTCGCTTGCCACCGCCACCCTTCTCGACCCCACCCACGCCCTCGCCCACCACAAACTCGGCACCGCCCTCGTCGCCGATGCCCGCTTCGCCGACGCCTTGCCGCATCTCGCCGCCTCCGCCCAGCTCACGCCCGATTCCGCTGCCGCGCATTACGAACTGGCCAATCTCCTCGTGCGCCTCGGTCGCATCGCCGACGCCGCGCCGCACTACGCCGACGCCGTCCGTCTCGCCCCGGCCCACGCCGCTGCCCGCTACAATTTCGGCAACGCCCTCGCGCAACTCGGCCGCTTCGCCGACGCCCTCGTCCAATTCGACGAAGCCGCCCGTCTCGACCCCGCCGACACCTCCGCCCGCACCAACGCCGCCCGTATCCGCGACTACCTGCGCACCGCCCCGCCCTGAGCGCTCCTTTGGCGTTGCGAGCCCTCCCGCAACCCCGCAATTCACCTGTTTCCTTTTTCGCAATGCCCTCTGCCAAAACCCCCGCCCAGTCCACCCACGCTCATTCCGCGACCGCCGCCCCCGCCGTTCGGCCGATCAAGAAATTGATGGCCGCGAACCGCAGCGAAATCGCCGTCCGCATCTTTCGCGCGGGCACCGAGCTGAATCTCCGCACCGTCGCCATCTTCGCGCAGGAAGACCGCCTGTGCATCCACCGCTACAAAGCTGACGAAGCCTACCAGGTCGGCCACGGCAAAGGCCCCGTCGCCGCCTACCTCGACATCGAGAGCATCGTCGGCATCGCCAAGGAAAAGGGTATCGACGCCATTCACCCCGGTTACGGTTTCCTCTCGGAAAACGCGCACTTCGCCCGCGCTTGCGAGCAGGCCGGCCTCATCTTCGTCGGCCCGCGCCCCGAACTCCTCGAAATGATGGGCGACAAAACCGCCGCCCGCGCCCTCGCCCAACGCATCGGCGTGCCCACGCTCCCCGGCACCGAAGAGCCCATCACCGACCGCGACGAGGCTCTCAAGACCGCCAAGTCCATCGGTTTCCCGCTCATCATCAAAGCCGCCTTCGGTGGCGGCGGTCGCGGCATGCGCGTCGTCCACAAAGCCGCCGATCTCGCCCATCTCCTCGACGAGGCGCAGGGCGAGGCCGGCCGCGCCTTCGGCAATCCCGCCGTCTTCCTCGAGAAATACATCCCGCGCGCCAAACACATCGAGGTCCAGATCCTCGGCGACAAACACGGCAACGTCATCCACCTCCACGAGCGCGATTGCTCCGTTCAGCGCCGCCACCAGAAGGTCGTCGAGGTCGCCCCGTCCTTCGGTCTGCCCGACAAGATCGTCCGCGAGCTCTGCGACGCCGCCGCCCGCATGGCGCGCGAGATTCGCTACGACAACGCCGGCACCGTCGAATTCCTCTACGATCTCGACCGCCACGAGTGGTTCTTCATCGAGATGAACCCCCGTATTCAGGTCGAGCACACCGTCACCGAGGTCATCACCGGTCTCGATCTCGTCCGCGCCCAGATCCTCATCGCGCAGGGCCACGCCCTCCACTCCGCCGAGGTCGGCATGCCCTACCAGACCGAGATTCCGCGCAACGGCTACGCGATCCAGTGCCGCATCACCACCGAGGACCCGGAAAACAAATTTATCCCCGACTACGGCCGCATCCTCGCCTACCGCTCGCCCGGCGGCTTCGGCGTCCGTCTCGACGGCGGCATGGGTTACTCCGGCGCCGTTATCACGCCGTTCTACGACTCGCTCCTGGTGAAGAGCATCACGAGCGCCCAGACCTACGAGATCGCGATGAACCGCGCGCGCCGGGTCCTCTCCGAGTTCCGCATCCGCGGCGTCAAAACCAACATTCCGTTCCTCGAGAATCTCATCGCGCATCCCCAGTTCCGCGCCGGCCAGGCCACAACCACGCTCATCGACAGTTCCCCTGAGCTTTTCGCCTTCAAGCCCCGCCGCGACCGCGCCACGAAGCTCCTGAACTTCCTCGGCAACGTCATCGTCAACGGCAACCCGCACGCCAAAGGCTACCGCCCCGACAAGCCCTTCAACCTCCCCGCGCCGCTCGCCTACGATCACCGCGTCGCCCCGCCCGCCGGCTCCCGCCAGCTGCTGCTTCAGCTCGGACCGAAGAAATTCGCCGAGTGGACCACGAAGCAAAAGCGTCTCCTGATCACCGATACCACGTGGCGCGACGCCCACCAGTCGCTCATGGCCACGCGCGTGCGCAGCTACGACATGCTTGCCGCCGCCGATGCGCTCGCTCACCGCACACCGCAATTGTTCTCCCTCGAAATGTGGGGCGGCGCCACCTTCGACACCGCGATGCGTTTCCTCAACGAGGACCCGTGGGAACGTCTCCGCCAGCTCCGCGCCCGCGTGCCGAACATCTGTTTCCAGATGCTCTTCCGCGGCGCCAATGCAGTCGGCTACACCAACTACCCCGACAACGTCGTCGCCGGTTTCGTGAAACACGCCGCCGCCAACGGCATGGATATCTTCCGCGTCTTCGACTCGCTGAACTATCTGCCGAATCTCCGCGTTGCCATGGAGTCCGTCAACGCGACCCACGGCATCTGCGAAGCCGCCCTCTGCTACACCGGCGACATCCTCGACGAGAAGCGCGACACGTTCTCCCTCAAATACTATGTCCGCCTCGCGAAAGAGCTCGAGCAGATGGGCGCCCACTTCCTCGCGATCAAAGACATGGCCGGCCTCTGCCGTCCCTACGCCGCGCAGAAACTCGTCAAAGCCCTCAAGGAAGAGGTCGGCCTCCCGATCCACTTCCACACGCACGACACGAGCGGCATCGCTTCCGCCTCGATCCTCCGCGCCGCCGACGCTGGCGTCGACATCGTCGACCTCGCGCTCGCCTCGATGAGCGGCAGCACCTCACAGCCGAACCTCAACTCCATCGTCGCCTCCCTCCAACACACGCCGCGCGACACGCAGCTTGATCTTCCTGCGCTCAACGATTTCTCCGACTACTGGGAAGCCGTCCGCTCGTTCTACACGCCCTTCGACACCGCGCCGAAGAGCGGCTCCGCCGAGGTCTATCTACATGAGATGCCCGGCGGCCAATATACCAACCTCAAGGAGCAGGCCGCCTCGATGGGCGTCGCGCACCGCTGGCCCGAGATCGCGCACGGCTACGCCGACGTGAATCAGCTCTTCGGTGACATCGTCAAAGTCACCCCGTCCTCGAAAGTCGTCGGCGACATGGCGCTCTTCCTCTTCAGCCGCGGCATCAAGGCTGCCGACGTCGTCAACCTCGAGCCCGGCTCCATCCCGTTCCCCGAGTCCGTCATCGACATGATGGCCGGCGGCCTCGGCTGGCCCGAAGGCGGCTGGCCGGAGCGCGTCTCCCTCGTCGTCCTCGGCGAGAAACGCCACAAGGAAGCCCGCGCGAAATACCTCGCCGACATCAAAAAGAAAAACTCCGCCTCCGCGCACGCATTCGACCTCACCAAGACGCGCGCCGACCTCGCCGAGAAGCTCAAGCACGCCGTCGCCGACGACGACCTCTACTCGCACCTGATGTATCCGAGTGTCTTCGCCGACTTCGCGAAACACTCCGCCACCTATTCCGACGTCTCCGTCCTCCCGACGCCCGCGTTCTTCTACGGCCTCAAACCCGGCGAAGAAATCTCGGTCAACATCGAGGAAGGCAAAGTGCTCATCATCCGCCTGATCTCCGTCGGCCCCGCCGACAAAGACGGTCGCCGCACGATCAGCTACGAGCTCAACGGCACCGCCCGCGAGACCTTCATCATCGACAAGACGATCACCCCGAAAACGAAGTCCCGCCCGAAAGCCGACCTCGCCGACGTGACGCACGTCGCCGCCCCGATCCCCGGCCTGATCGCGACGCTCTCCGTCTCTGTCGGCAGCAAAGTCGCGAAAGGCGACAAGCTCCTGATGATGGAAGCGATGAAGATGCAAAACACCGTCTACGCCCCCTGCGACGGCGTCGTCGCCGAACTCCACATCGCCCTCGGCGACACGGTCGAGAGCAAGGATCTTCTCATCAAGATCCGGGCAGCGGGGTAAAGATCACGGAGGCAGCATCCCATGCGATACGAAGTTACCGGATTCATCTTCAAACGAAACCTCCCGGTTTCCGCCTCCATCACCGAAGAGCAATTCGACGCGACAAAAGATGCCAAAGAAACCTGCCTCCACCTGATCGCCTTCGAGGAGCGGATCAATTTAGTGCTAGATAACTTCAACGAGCTGGAATGTGACCTCCTAACGTTGGCTCAAAATTTCCTTCTTCGGCCGGATCGCTCACACGGAAAGGCTATGTCTGAGCGACTGCTCCTCGACCGACGCCTCGTAAATCTTCTCTCTGCCTGCCGACTTTATCTGGACCAAACTGACCATACACTATCCTGCCTATTCGGAAAGGAGTGCGACGAGCGCACGAAGTATAACGCCGAGCGTGCTCGCTACTACGACACGCACTTTGGCTACCGACTGCTCGAGGCATTGCGCAATCATGTGCAGCATTACTCCCTCGCGGTCGGGGAGATCACCTACACTCAAGGCGGAGCGACCGAGCCCTACGATGAATACACCGTCAAACCCCAGCTCGATGTCGCCGTGCTCGACGAGAACCCAGACTTCAAGTCCTCTGTCATGGCAGAACTAAAATCCAAAGGACGATCAATTGACGTCCGCGGTCCGCTCCGGCGCTACATTTCTTGTCTTACTGAATTACATCTCTTCGTCCGAAAATTAACTGCGGGGAAACTCAAAACTGCACGGCTCAAGTATTGTGAAGACGTAAAGAACTTTTCGACCAACTCGGCAGGCGAGGAAGTTTGTATTCCCACCCTTGTATCAACCGACGATTCGAAAATGGAACTGCCCGTGGTTAAGATTCCACTTCCCACACGATTCCTCGAATACTACGACGACTTAGTGAAGCGACGCTGGCGAGGGGATCGTCTCTCCAATTCTTTCGCCTCAAACGGAGGACTCACGGAAGGTCGCCCATAAACTCACGGGCAAAAGCCGAAGCGATCAGGTTGGAACGGCGCTACGTTAAGCGACGTCATTTTGAGGTGCCGGGAAGGGGTCGTGTCTAGACTCTCCACAAATGCGAACCGCGATGGCCGCCAAACTCCTTGTGAGTTGCCCGACTCGCCATCCCGAAACTCTACGGGCCGCTGCCTATTTCTTCGGGAAGCCGGCGTCGGCTTTCACTTCCTCGATTTGTTTGGTGTGGCGCTCGGAGTGGGCGGCGATGAAGAGGAGCCATTGGTAGCCGTCGAGTTTCTTGCCGAGCGGCGAGTCGATCGCGTGATCGCGCAGGCCGGGCGTCGCCTTCAGGAAGGCCACCGTCGCGGCGCGGCTGGAATCGAAGTGCTTGCGGGCATCGTCGGGTGAGCCGTAGCGGTTGTTCGGGATGAGCGGTTCCGGCGCCTTGGCTTTCTGACTGCGGTCGGGGATCGCGGTGAGCACGAAATCGTCGATGGCCTTCACGTCCTCACCCGCGGGGCGCGCCGGCGCTTTCATCACCTGTCCCTTGACGAGGCCCATGAGCATGTCCTCGGCCGAGGCGATGTGCTCAAGCGTCTCGGCGACCGACCAGCGTTCTGGGGCGGCCTTGAATTTCCACTGGGCCTCGGAGAGGCCCTTGGTGGCGGCGAGCACGCCGGCGCGGGTTTTTTCCAGATAAGCGGCGGCCTTTTCGAGTTCGGCAGTGGACGCGGCTTGCGCGCGAAGTCCGGCGAGGGAGACGGCAAACAGACTGAGGGTAAGCAGAAGTTTCTTCATGGTGGGTGGGAAGGCGCGGGCACCGTAGGCAGCTCACGACATCAGACAAGCGCGGGTGTGGAAATCTTCGGCAGGTCCCGCATGCCGTCTCTCAACGGGCAAAGCCGACGGGATCAGGCTTTGGCGTGAGGGGCAGCCTAACGGTGTTGCGGTTTTGGCTACGGTAGAATTGCGGGCAACGCTGCGATCATAATTGGGGCCATGGGCGAACCTTGCAGCCGGCCGCACTTGCCTCCACACCCGCCCGCTCCATGCCGTGGATCGCCGCCAGTCTCGTTTCTGCCTTCTTCCTCGGGTGCTACGATCTTTGCACCAAGCACGCCGTGCGCGACAACGCCGTGCTGCCCGTCCTCTTCTTCGCCAACGTCTGCAGCGCCACCGTCTGGCTCTCGCTCATGGCACTGCACTCCATCGCGCCGACCGCCCTCCCCGCCGCCCTTGCGGTGGCACCGCTGACGGCATCCCAACACGGCTTCCTCGCCGCCAAGTCCCTCCTCGTCGGCTGTTCGTGGCTCTGCGGTTACTTCGCGGTCAAACACCTGCCGGTCTCCCTCGCCTCGCCCATCCGCGCCACCGGCCCGATGTGGACACTCTTCGGCGCGTTGTTGGTGCTCGGCGAGCGCCCGTCGTGGCTCGAGATGCTGGGCATCGTCATCACGCTCGCGTCGTTTCTCGGGCTTTCGGTCGTCGGTGCGCGCGAGGGGATTCACTTTCACCGCAATAAATGGGTTGGCTGGCTCCTCGCCGGCACGCTCCTCGGTGCGGCCAGCGGGCTCTACGATAAATTTCTCCTCGGCCGGATCGGTTTCGCGGCCTCCACGGTGCAGGCGTGGTTTTCGATCTACCTCGCGTTGCTGTTCCTCCCGCTCGTGATCGGTTGGAAGCTACGCCTCTGGACGCGCCACGAATTTCACTGGCGCTGGAGCGTGCTCGGCGTATCCGCCGCGTTGCTGATCGCCGACTTCGTCTACTTCAGCGCACTGCGCGATCCCGCGGCGCTCATCTCGCTCGTCTCCAGTCTTCGCCGCGGCGGCACTCTCGTCGCCTTCGCCGGCGGCCTGCTTTTTTTCGGCGAGGTCAACGGGCGCCAAAAACTACCGGCCGTCCTCGGCGTCCTCGCCGGCATCATTCTGACCGTCGTCGGCTAAGCTCCCGCTCCAGCGCTGCCCGCGCGTTCACTCCGCCGACATCCTCCGCTATTTTTCGGATTCAAACGCCCCGAGGTCCGGCGCTTTCCCCAGAAACGGCCGGCCCGTCTCCACGCCGCGGTCGATCGCATCGCTCCCCGGCGCCAATTTCAGAAACGGCACGTCCGGCAAATCCCCGTTCGCCTTGCGCGGCTTCACGAGATCGGCCTCGTCGAGACCGCGAAAATCCGCGGCGGTGATCGTCACCGGCAGCGTGAAATAATTGCCACTCACGTCGCTCGCCGCCGCATCCAACTCCGCCACTTCGACGTCGCCGGCGAAGCCCAGATTGTTTTTCAGCCGGTGCCCGCGTCCGGGAATCACGGTGCGATTGTCGCGCGGATCGCGCCCCCGCAGATTGAAATTCGTGCGGTTCTTGTAGGCCGTGTTGTTGACCCACTCCAATCCGCCCGGGTGGTGGTTGGCGTAGAAACCGTTCACCTTGTTCCGCACGGCGACGCTGCCCACCACGACGTGCCGCGGCATCGGCTGCGGCAATTGCTCGACGCGCCGTCCGGCCTCGCCGCCGGCCTTGAATCCGTTGCCGTCCCCCAGCGACGCGAAGCTGGTCGAGTAGCCGTTGTAAAACGCCCAGCAGTTCTCGATGCGCGCCGTCTCGTCGGAGTTGATGAAATCAAAACCGTCGTCGCTGTTGAACCACGCGCGGCACCCCCGAAACACATTGTCCACGCTGCCCTTCCGCCCGTGGTAGCCGAAGCCGTCGACGTTGCCGCCGCGTCCGCCTTCCGACACGGAGTCGTGATTGCGATACGCATCGCAGTTGAGCACGAGATTCCCCGCGCCTGCGCCGATCCAGAATCCGATCGCCATGCCGTCGTGCACGCTCAGCTGCTCGTAGACGTTGTGACTGCCCTGATTGTCGAAACCGATGGATTGTGTGTGGGCCTTGATCGTCACCTGCAGGCCGACGACCTCCAGCCCGCGCAGATGCACCCACGAGGCGTCGACGCGAAAGGCCGTGACGCGCCGTCCCGGCGGCTTCACCTCCGAAAAATCGAAGACCGGCCGCTCGCCCGGATAGGCCCAATAGTTGATCCGTTTCCCGGCCGCGCCGCTCTTGTCGAGCAACGTCACGCACGCATACGCCCCGGCCCGCGCCGCGATCTGCTGCTCCTTCAGCCGATAGGTCCCACCGCGGATCAGCACCGTATCCCCCGCCGCCACCTCCCGCTGCGCGCGCTGGATCGTGGCAAACGGCGCCGCTTCCGTCCCGGCCGCAGTGTCACTGCCGCCCGGCGCGACAAAAACCTCCTTCGCAGTGAGCGACGTCAGGGCGAAGCAAGCCGCCAACAAATTCCAAAATCCAACGCAGCGCGCACCAATACAGGGGTTCATCACCCCCACTGTGCGGAATTCCGCTCGCGCGAACAGCCCGACTTCGCCGGACAGACCGCTTGGCCCGAAAATTCTCCGCTAAGGCGGTGGAACGACACGAGACGTATGCCCGACCCGGTCGAAAAACTCCCGCAGATGCAGGAGACCACAGGGCAGAATCGGCGGCATCCTGATTCTGTGGGAATGCTGGCTGTGAAATAACCGGACTAGCGTCGCACCGTCCCCGGCGCCGGAAAGTTTTTCGCGGCGTCATCGAGCACGAGAACCCAATCAAGTGCTTCGCCGGGCGTGGGCGAAATAAACTCGCGCTCGCCTTCGTTCGCATACGACCCGATTCGCCGCGACTCGCCGGAACGCGGGTCAAACCACCATGCCGTTACGCGCGGCCCGGTGATTGTGTTCATCCGCACGGAGAACTTTCGCCCCACGGGCACGTAGACCATCGCAAAGCTCCCCTCCGCATCACGGGTCGCGACAAACCGGTAGGCGCCTGCGCCCGGCACCGCCGAGGGCACTCCGGCAGGCACGATCATGCGGTCATCGGGAATGCGGGTGAGAATCGGACGCGATTCGATCAGCCGCCGACCCCAGATCATTTGGTGGGCTCCGGGCTGCTCCAGAGCCTCACGCCACGGGAGCAACGGCCGATTCACCGGATCACGGCCGGGCGCCCACATCTGCCACACGGAGTGATGCCCGTAGGTGTGCCCGCACGCGCCGCTGAACAAATCCCAATACAGCGCGCGCCGCACATCCGCGGCGATCGAGTGGCCGTTCTCGTCCGGTTTGAAGGCGAGCGGGTGGTCTTCGTAAATCGGTTCACCGTCGATCACGGGCTTCGCCGGCACGCGGTCGTAGTCTTCCCGCGTCTTCGAGTAGCGCCCGCTATACGAGGCCCCGTGCCCGTTTTGCCGCATGTTGAAATCGAGCCACGCCGCGCCGTGAAACCACTGCGCCGAGCCCGCGCCGCCCGACGGATGAAACGTGATGAGATTCGCCCCGCCGTCGCCTTTGCGGACACCCCGCGCCATGGCGTCGATGATCGCGCGATGGCGGTCGTTTTCGATCGGCCGATCGCCGCCCAAAATCCAAATCACTGCGCTCCGGGCGTAGCGCCGCCCGATCCATTCACCGTAGGTGCCGGCATTTTCCGGTGAAAATATTTCCGGGCCGACGCCCCACTTCTTGTTCCATTTGTCGCCCCACGTGGGCAACAGCCCCACGCGTAGGCCGAGCGATTCCGCTTTTTTCACGACCCAATCCACGTGCGCGAAATAGCGCTCGTTGGGTCGCAGCGGATCGCGATCGACGAGCGGAAGTTCACCCTCAGCATTCGGCGTTTCGAGTCCTTTCACTTCCGCGAGCACGACCGTTTGAATCACCGTGAAACCCTGCTCCGCCCGCCGCCGCAGGTAGAACTCGGCATCTTCTTTCGACAACCGGTGCAGCAACTCCCACGCGGTGTCCGCGAGGTAGAAAAACGGCGCGCCGTCGTCGCGCACCAGGAAGCGCGCGTTGTCGCTCACTTTGATGCGCGGCAAGCCTCCCGCCGCTTCGGACCGCCCGTCGACCGCCGCGGCGGCGCTCAGCACAAGCGCACCGATCGCTCCACCGCTCCAGCCGCGTCGCCACCAAGATAGAATCCTCATGATGGCCGATGGAACCGCCCGCCCGGATCGGCGGCAAGCTCCCGTCGATGCTACCACGCAGCCCAAACTCCCACGCGTGGTCCTCTCAATGCGCCGCTTGCGCGCGCGGGGCGACGAAGGCCACCGGCGACTTGCCGCGCACGTCGGTGACCGGCGCGGTCACGCGGTAGCGAAACAGCGCGAGTGCCACGATCACGAAGTCGATCACGGCCGTGAACAGCATGCCGACGATCGCCTGCCACTCAGTGTAGCGCTCGGCGTAAATGTAAATCGCGAGATTCGCGAATCCGAAGAGCAGCCACGTGGCGACGCTTACTCCCGCGGCAGAGCGGGCGCGCACCATTCGCACGAGTTGGACGATCGTCGCGGCAGGGAAAACGATGGCCGGCAGGATTCCGGCAATTTGGGCAAAGGTCATGGGAAGGAGCGGCGCGCGCCGGCCGCGGGTCGTATCGGCGGTGGCAGCACGAGGACTCGCACCTCGCGGGGCTATCATCCCGTGTCAGTTATGACGCTGCCGTGTCCGATTCGATCCCGCGGCCCGCAGGCGACCGGAGGGTTTTGTGGCCGCACTTTACCACGTCGAGCAGGCCGCCACTGCGCACAGTTTGGCCACCAACGCGCGTCGGTTGCGGTCGTGCGCTCACACCATCCAGTGCGACCGGATCCGCTAAACGTTCCCGCGCAAGTAGGCCACGACGTCGGCCGCCGTGTAGCTGTCCGCTCCGACGGCGACGAGCCGCGCGACTTCAGCAAATTCATTCCCCGCCGTCACGATTGCCGGCTCGGCGATGCCGTCGCGACACTGCCCGAGGCCCACGGTGGCCGCGAGCCCGTTGCAGAGGCATTTCCGGCCGACGCATTCCTCCGCCGTGCCGCCTTTGCGCACAAAATCGGCAACCGGTTCAGCCGGGCAGCGATAACCGACCGCGCCGTCGTCCTTCTGATAGGGAATCCGCAGTCCGCCCAGATCACAGATTCGCGGTCGGTGTGCAAAACAGCCCGGCTCCGACACGGTGCCCGGCATGCCCGCGACCTTGAACGGAAAGCCCGTTGGCGAAGCCACCGGATCGGTAAACACGTGAGCCGTCCCCGCGCGGCTCGCGCGGATCGCCTCGTGTTTCAGCGACGGCTCGATCCCGGACTCCTCGCAAAAAGCAAACAACGTTCCGACCTGGATGCCCTCGGCCCCGAGACTGCGCGCTTCGGCCAGTTTCTCCGGGCGCGCATACGCGCCGGCCAACCAAAAGGGCCGGCCGAGTTCCCGAATTTTTGCGAGGTCAGGCACATCGCGCGGCCCGTAGATCGGTTCACCTTCGGCATTGAGTTGGAGCGGCCCACGGGGCGGGGCGTTGTGGCCGCCGGCGACATCGCTCTCGATCACAAAGCCGTCGACCACCCCATTCGATTTTTTCGCGAGGGTCAGCGCCAGTGTCGCCGAGGAGACGATGGCGAGAAACTGCGGTCGTCGCAGGCGCGGCGGAGGTCCGTTGAAAAAGGCCTGCGGATCAAACTGCGTCGAAAATTCCTCTCCGCTCCGCGCTCCGGCTACTTCGACGCGATACTCCGCCGCCTCGCCCGCCGCGAGTCGGTCCAGCGTGCCGGGAATTGCCCGCGGAATGCCGGCGCCCATCAGCACGTAGTCCACATCGGCCAACATCGCCCCGTAGAGCGAGGGCAAGGTCGCAAGTTGAATTTTTTCCAGGAGGTTGATGCCCACGGTCCCCGCATGGCTCTCCTTTGCGAGAAACACCTCCACGAAATTGGCCGCGACGGTCAGCGCATTCAGCGCCGCGCCGGGCACGATGTTCGGCAAGGGCGTCAGGGCGAACGGCGCGTCCGCGGCTCTTCCGCCCGGCACGTAATGATCCGCGATGATCTGCTCCGCCACACTCGGAATTGGAAAATGCGCGAGCGCCCGGCGCATGTCGCCCTCCAGATCGCCCGCTTGCAGACGCCGCGCGAGGATCACCGCGAGCAATGTCCCCGACACCACCCCCAGCTCTCCCAACCGGGCAACGGCTTTCGCGAGGCGCCAGTTGGAAACGGCCACGCCCATACCGCCCTGGATGATGTTTGGATATTTCATAGAAAAGAGGTCCGCCCGCACGTTGCGCCCGCAGACCGGCCAGAGGAAACCCCATCGCCGCCTCTTGCCCGGGTATTAGCGCCACAAGCCCGCCTCGCACGGCGCGGCCGGCTTATGCGCTTTGCAATTTATGCGGCAAGGTGATCGTGCTGAAATATGCGCGCCCGGGTCCGAAGAGCGTCGCTATCTCGCGATACCGCGAATATCAGAGGCGATGCCTCAACAACAACGTGTCGCCGAACTTGAACAACTGCTGGTCGTCGCCAACGAATCGATCGCCAAACTCACGGTCACCAATACCGAACTCACGAAACAGGTTTCCGACGCCGAGACGCGCAACCGGAAGCTCAAACGCAGCTCCCGCAAGGATGAGAGCAACTTCAAGGACCAGCTGCTCCTCGCGCAGACCCGTCGCGGCTGAGTCGGCGGAGGTCAGTAGTGTTTTTTGAACACCACGTTGTCGGCGTTGGTGAACAGTAGGACGTGTTCGTCCGGATCGACGCCCGTGAAACGCAGGCCCAACCCGCGGTGCACGATATCACCCTGCTTCACAAACCGCCCGTCGATAAACGCGCGCGACGGCGCACCAAGCACCACGCTGTCGACCTTCATCCCCGCCACCGCATCGCGAAATGTAGTGAGATCGGGCGGCCCGGAGGGTCGCGCCGTGATCGTCGGCGGTGCTGGCCGCGGCGGCGGCGGTGGCGCCACTTTTTTCTCCGGTGCTTTGCCGTCCACCGAGTCGATCACTTCGTTCAGGTAGGAAACTTTGGCATCGCTCTTCGCCACAACTTGCCGCGTCTGCTGGATAACTTTCACCGCCACGGAAGCTTCTTTGTCGATCGGGGCGGTCGGCGGCTTCGGGTTGCGCAGCTCGTTCAGAAAAGGAACCAGAAAACGCATCAGCAAAAACGCGATGCCGAGCAGCACCGCCGTGATCAGGCCCCACTTCAGCACGAGCGCCGTCGACTTGATCACGGCGGGCGACGCGGAGTGTTTGAGCAGCGCCTCCGAGGCAGGCGTATCGACGGCTTCCGCGACCGCGGCAGCTGCTGCCGCCGGAGTCGGAGCTGGCGCCGCGACGGACAGGACTTGCGGAGCGACCGTCAAATTCGCCTCAACCGGCACGGGCAACGGCTCCGCTCCGGGAGCGGCGACCGGCACCGCAATCACGGGCGCGGCCACTTCCTGCGGCGGCGGCACCGCCAGCGCGACCGCGGGCAGCGCCGTTTCCTCCAGCCCCGGCACGGGCACGCGCACCGGTCCCGGCGGCGGCAAATCGGCCACCGGCGGGACCTCCGCCGTCGCTGTCGGACTCAAGATAGGCACGATCACCGGAGCGGGCTCCGACTTGATCTGCGAAAGCTTGAGGCGGGGAATGGCCATGACGTGCGGTATGGTGGTCGAGCAAACGGTGCTTGGCTCACGAAACAAGACTTTGTGCGGGCGAAAAAACCCCCATGCCCCGGCGCCCGCCTACGCAATTCCCCACACCCCTCCGAAGCGTGCGGCGGCCCCGGGCGAGGCTTGCCGCGCGCACGTGTTTCGATACCAGCAATCTATTCACCCCTCACGCACCCGCACCCTCTTCGCCTGCCTCACCGTGCTCTGCGCGGTGCTCGTGCGCGCACAACCTCCTGCCTCGTCGCCCGACGACCCCATAGCCGCCGCAGCAGATGCGGCCGCCCGCCGGGCCCTCGCTGAAGAAACCCGCTTGCGCGGCGTGCCGCTGCTCGCGACGTCGCTCGCCGGCAACCGACTCTCCCTGAATTTTGGCCGCGAAATCCTCGCGCTTGCGCCAGGCAGCCTCGCGTTCGAAGAGGCGCTCGACGACCTTTACCGGGCCGTCGGCGAAGTCCTCCGGCCCGGCTTCGCGTCGTTCGAAATTTTTACCACCATCGACGGCATCCCGTTGACGCAGTTTTTCCCGGAACTCGACCGCCCGACCCCGCCGCCGACCGCGCGGCAACTCGCTCCGGCAGTCCCCGTCGTGCCACGCACGGCCGGCGCGTTGGCCGGCCGCCGCATCGCAATCAGCCCCGGCCACGGCTACTATTTGCTGAGCGGCACGAACTACGTGCTGCAACGTTCGTATTTCAGCGGGATCGTGGAGGATTTTGTTAACCACGATTTCATCACGTATCTGAACAATCTCTTGGTCGCCGACGGCGCGGATGTTCGTTCCACGCGCAATCTCGACCGCTCTGCCGGCCTCGGCGAAACCGGATTTCCCCGCTGGCAGGAGGCCGCTCGCTATCATGTGAAAGCCCTCGGTGCCGACGCCTCCGTCTGGAACGAGTCCGGCTTCACCCACCTCGAACAGGATATCCGCTGCCGCCCGCGCTACGCCAATTCCATCGGCGCCGAACTGCTCGTCAGCATCCACAACAACGGCGGCGGCGGCACGGGCACCGAGACACTCTACGACACCAACAACGGCTTCGGCACCGAGAGTAAACGCCTCGCCGATATCCTCCACGGTAAGGTCATCGCGGCCATCCAGCGCGACTACAACCCCGC
>CALRZR010000150.1:0-18348 GCA_943372705.1 Opitutus sp. GAS368
GTTTCGCGATCGCCGAAATGCGCTGGTTGATCTGATCCGTCGTGAGCGTGATGCCTTGGGCGGTGGCGGCGCGCGTGATCCAACCGCGGGCGATGTTAACGAGGCCGGGCGGCGCGTAGGTGGTGGTGAGATCGAGCGCCTGCACGCGCTGGGCGAGCGTGCCGCCGTTGTTGTTGCGCGACTGAACTTGGAGCGTGGAATATTTGTTGAGGCGGGCGACGAACTTGCCGCCGAGGAGCGTGACCGACGCGCCGTAGTCTTTGCCTTCGCCGGTGGGATTCGGGAGGAGATTGCGGAAGAGGCCAGTCTGCGCGAGGGAGGCAGGCAGGAAACTGTCGGACGCGTTGGCGTGCAGGCGCAGCCACGAGGTGGCTTTCACGACGACACCGGCGGTCTTGGTCGAGCCTTCGCGGGTAGTCGCGGCGGCGGTGGAGAGGATGTCGAGCGACTCTTGGTTGAGGTCGTAGCCATCGGGACCGAAGGTATACACGCGCGCTGCGGGGCTGCGGTCCCAGGTGCGGTCCTTGCGGTAGCCGAAAGTGGAAACGATGCGGTCTTTGAACGTGAAACTCTGGAGCGCGGCGCCCTGGGTTTTGAGCAGGTTGCGCGTCCAGCCGGTGGTTTGGCTGAAGAAATAGTTGCCGCCGATTTCGGCGCGGTTGCGGTTGAAGACGCCGGTCACGCCGTTGCCCCACGTGTAATCGTAGGTGCCGGGGTTCAGCTTGTGGGGCGCGTAGTCGACGTTCTGTCCCTGGCTGTCGCCGATGTAGTAGCGGTAGAACGGCTGGGCGGCCATGACCGGAGTGGTGAAAGTCGTGGCGGTGCGCGGAGTCGTCGGGAAAACATACCACGGCTGGCTGTTGAGGATTTCGTCCTGCCAGCGCGTCAGGCGCGTGCGCGTGGTGCGGCGTTCGTCGTAGGCGGAAAGCGTGTGCATGCCGAGCCAGCGAAGGAGATTGGGCTCGTTGCGCAGATCGAGGCGGTAGGCGAGTTGCTCGCGGGTGGTCTCGCGCTGCGAGTAATTGTCGGCGCGGGCGCGGATATTGAAGAGGCCGAGGAAGGGGCGGCCCACATTCGGATTGGGCGTGCCATCGACCATGCGCTCGTTGACGTCGACATAGATGTAGCCGGTGCGGCCGCCGCTGCCGCCGGTGCCCCACATGTCGTCGGTCGCGCGCACGCCGCGCTCCTTGTAGAGACCACCTTGGAACGCGAGCAACTGGCGCGGGGTGCTGAAGAAAATCTGTTCCAGCTGGAGCATCGTGGTCGTCTGGCGGACCTGCGTGTAGTTCAGCGCCGCGAGGTTGAGCGACGTGTAGTCGTAAATGCCGCGGTCGCTGGTGGCGGCGTCGACGGGGAAGAGCGGCTGCGCGGGCGTCGGCACGCCGGGCACGGTGTTTACGAGGAAGACGTTTTGGTTGGGCGTCGCGGGCGAGGTCGCGATCGAGGTCGTGCGACTCGGGCCCCACCACGTGGCGTTGCCGTCGGGCTGCACGAAGATCGTGGGCAGCGTGAGGAACTGGGACGCGGAGAAATACGAGGGAAGATTCGTCGTGGTCCACGCACCGGGCTGGACGACGCCGTTGATTTTGGCGGTGGCGGTCACGGGGTCCCACGTGGGCGAACCGGCGGCCTTCCACGCGGAGATTGTTTCGCGCGGCATCGTCTGGTTCACGAGCGTGCCCCACGAGCGGTAGGTGGAGATCGAGCCGGTGATCGTGGTTTTTGGGAGCGGCTGGAAACGGATCATGCCGTTGAGGCGAACGCTATCGACGCCGGAAGGTTTGCGCTCAAAGCCATCGTGTTGGAACACCGCGCTGCCGCGGAGCGCCAGTTTGCGGCGAACGATCACGCGGTTGAGATCGAGGCTGGAGCGGTAGCCGCCGTAGCTGTCGGTGCGAAAGGCGACCGAAGAGCGGTTGCGAGTGACGTTGGCGGAGGCGGGCTGGAGGTTCACCGTGCCGGAAACGTTGCCGAGACCGAAGATGCTGGAGTTGGGACCGCGGCTGATTTCGACGCCGTCGATGTTACTGGGGTCGATGGGCACGAGGCCGTTGCTCGCGAAATTGCCGAAGGAGATGTTGGCATTGCCGACACCGCGCACGCGATTGGCCTGCGAGGGATTGTTGGAGGTGTTGTCGACGACGCTGCCGTTGCGATCGGGTTCGGCGTCGGTGAAGGTCGCGCTGCCCTCGGTGCCGACTTCGTAAGCGAAGATGTCGTTGATATCGAGGAGCGCGAAATCCGTCATCTGCTTCTTCGTCACGACCGTCGTGGACGAGGCGAGGTCGTCGAGGCTGGAGTTCAGGCGTGTGCCGGCGGTGGTGTTGGCCGCGTAGTAGCCGTCGTTTTCGGATTTTACCTCGAAGGGCGAGAGGACGATCGCCTGCTCCTCGCCGGAGGCGGACGGCATGTTCTCACGGGCGGGGAGGCGGACGGAATCCGCTGCCGCCCTTGGGGCGTTTGGGCCGATGGCCTCCGGGCGGACGGCATAGGCGCCGGTCTTCGGGTCGCGCGTGGCGCTCAGGCCGGTGCCGGCGAGCAGTGAGGCGATGGCCTCTTGCGGGGCAAGGCGGCCGGTGACGGAGTTGGTGCGAACGGCCAAGGTGTTGGCGCTCGGAAACGCGATCTCGACCTGGGCCTGCGCGGCGAATTGCTTGAGCGTGTCGCGCGCCTCACCGGCGGGCACATTGAAGTCGCGCAGGCTCCCGGCGCCGGCGGCGAAAGCGAAAACAGAGCTGAGGAAAAAAACGCAGCCCGCGCGGAGGGCGCGGAAGGGGTAGCGGGTATTCATCGCATCCTACGACCCCATGCGCGGAAATTTCCGGGAAGAAAAAAATAGGGCGCCCGCCTCATCGCGCGGCGCGCAGCACAATCTCCGTTTCACTGCGCCACTCGGCGCGGAGGTCGAGGGCGGACTCGAGCAGGCGCACAAAGCCCTCCACGTTGTCGGACCGGATGCTGGCGTTGACGCGCAGATCGCGCAGCGCGGGCGCGGCGAGCGCGAGTTGCACGGGGTTGCGACGGTTGAACTCCGCGGCGACCTTGCCGAGTGGCGCATCGGAAAAATCCAAGAGGCGCGGTTGCCAGGCGAGCCGTGCGGCGAGTGCCGCGTGGTCCAGCGTAGCGACGACCGGCGCCGGAGTCGCGACCCGCAGCGGCACAATGGCACGCTGGCTCGCTGCGAGCACGGGCGGCGGAGTGTCGGCTGCGGCGCTCTCGGAACCGATCGCAACACGACCCTCGGCGACGATGATCTCGACGTCGGTGGCGGCGAGGCGGACGTTGAACGCGGTGCCGACGGCGCGAGCCGTGATGCCCGCGGCTTCGACGACGAACGGGCGCGCGGCGTCCTTGGCGACGACGAAGTGGGCCTCGCCGCGCTCCAGCCGCACCCGGCGCAGGCTGGGAGAAAAATCCACGGCGATCCGCGCGCCGCGGTTGAGTTCGATCACGGAGCCATCGTCGAGGACGCGGCGCTCGCAGGGTGCCGCGAGCGCCGTGGAAAGCGGGCGCAGTGCGGTCGGCGGAGTCGGCGGGGATAGCAGCAGCACGATCGTAGCCGCGGCGGCGAAGGCGGCGGCAGTGACTGCAAACCATATTGTTTTTTTCCGCGGCCGGGCGGCCGAATGCGGCGCCAGTAAGTCAGGATCGGGTGCGGCGGCGACGGTCGCGGGCAGACCAGCGATGCGGTCGAACTCCCGCCACGCCCAACGGCGCTCGCGCAGTGCAGGGCCGTGCCGCGGATCGGCGGCGAGCCATTGCGAAAGAGCGTCCTGCTCAGCGGGTGTGAGGCCGCGCTCCTCGCGCACCACCCATGCGGCGGCGTCGCGCTCGACGGCGCGGCTGGCGGCGGAATTTTCCGGCTCGGGCTTCATGGATGGCGCGAAGTGTGGCCGCGTGCGCGGAAAAACGCCGCGCACTTATCGAGGCCAATGGCGCTCTGCGTCTCCACCGTGTGCTCGGAAATGCGGAGCCGCGCGGCGACCTCTTTTTGTGAGAGGCCGTAGATGCGGCGCAGCGTCATCACCTGCCGGCAGCGTTCGGGCAGCGACTGGATGGCCTCGATCAGCACGCGGAACTCCTCCAGGCGGGCGACGGTTTCGGGAATGTCGGCATTCTCATCCAAGACCCCGCCGAGGTCGAAATCCGCCAAAGACTCCGCGGGTTTTCTTTCGCGGTCACGCAAGCGGTTGAGCGCGAGGTTGCGCGCGGCGACGAAAAGCAGCGCTTTGGGTGACAGGATCGGGCCGGACTCGCGCGCCCGCAGGACGCGCAGGAACGCCTCCTGCACGACATCCTCCGCGTCGCCCAAATCGGGGAAGCGGCCCGCCAGCCAAGCACGCAGCACCGGAGCGTGCGGCTGCACGTGCTCGGTGAACCAGCGGGCTTGGTCGGTGGGGGGCGGCATCGCGACGGTGCCGCAGGCAGCGCGAAACGTGCGGGTCGTTCAAGCTTGGAGTTGGGCGGCTATGCGACCGCGCCGTAACCGGCGCGGCTACGAACTACGAAAATTTTGCTGTCGACGAAGCGGTCGAGACTGCGGGAACGGGAATCAGAAATCGACGGAGCCGCTCAGCACCCAGTTGCGGCCGCTGGCGAGGCTGTAACGGCTCACGACAGGTTGGCCGTCGCCGCGGTCGACTTTTACGATCGGGTGGAGGTCGGCATCGTCGAGGAGGTTGTCGACGTTGAGCTGCAGGCGGCAGTTGTAGTTTTTGAAGACCTTGAAGCGGTAGCTGGCGAACATGCCGACGACTTTCGTGTCGTCGCCGAAGTAGGGCTTGTTGGCGTCGAAGAGCCCGGGATTCCCCGCGAGATAGGGGTAGCCGACGATGAGGGCCTTGCTGAATTGGAACGTGCCGCCGGTGCCCCAGTTCTTGAGCGGGCCCGAGGTGAAATCATACGCGGTGGACATGCGCGCGGTGTAGCGGGCTTGGCGGGCGTCGGCGCGGCCTTCGAGGCTCTTCGCGCGCGTCAGCACATCTTCGATGGCGTTGAGTTGGTTCTGGATGGTCACGCCGTCGGTGCCGGCCGAGTAGGCGGCGTATTTGCCACCCGGTGCGAAGAGGCTGCGGGCCAATGCGAGGAATTCGCGTTCGAAGCCGCCAACGTTGGAGGCTTTCGTCGTCTGCCGGCTGAAATTTCCGGTGATGCGCCAGTTGCGGCGGGGGTTGGCGGTGAGGCTGAATTCGTAGCCCTTGGAATCGTTGTCGTTGAGATTACGATACCCGTTGTTCCACGGAAAATTCGTCGAGGCCCAGTAGGGATCGTCGGGCAGCAGGCGCGCCATGGTGGCGCGGATCGCGGCGCGGCCGGTATCGATGCTGCCGGCCGGACCGGACCGAAGCTGGGTCGTGGCAAGGTTGATGGTGGACGTGGTGAAATTGGAGACGCTGCCATTGATCAGGCCGTCCCAGAGACTGAATTTGATCCCGTAATCCTTGCCGGTGCCCTCGGAGTTCGGGAGCGCGTGGCCAAAAATGTCGAACGTGCCTCCGGCCGCGGGCTGAAAACTCATGGACTGATTGTAGCTCAGGCCGAGCCAGCGCAGCGGATAGAACACGGCGCCCTGTGTGCGCGTTGAGCCTGACTTTTCGACAGGGGCGACGGACTTGGCCGGAGTCTCGAGGACATTCTTAATGTAGCCGCCGCCCGCGGTGTTTTTCGCTCCGGTGGGCGGATTCCAAATGCGGGAGTCGTCCTTGCGCCAGCCGAATGTCGTAATGAGGCGCTCGCGGAGAAATACGTCCTGCATCACGAACATCTTTGACCGGATTTCCTGCAGCGAACGCGTGCTGGAATTGACGACCCAGGCGGGAGCGAGGCCGTTGGCGTCGGGAGCGGGTTTCGCGGAGCCGTCGAAGAGCAGGTGCGGGTAGCGCGGGTAGAGATCAGGGAATGCCCACGTCTCGGGCCGCTGCGGATCAATATAGTTGATCACGGCGATCATGTTGTTCGCGGACTGGATGTCGGTGGTGCCGGCCACGGGAAACTGCGGGACGGTGCCCATGGTGGCGTTGTTCGTGTTGCGGAGAAACGCGAAGTTCTGGACGAAGTCGGAGATGGTCCGCTCGAGGAGGCCGGCGAAATTGTGATAGCCGAGCCACTCGCCCAGCCGGCCGCGGACGTGGCGCTTCGCCTCGAACTTGTAGGACGCCGTGGCGCGATAGGTCTCGTCGATGAAGCGCTGTTCGTAGGAGGTCGGCTGGTCGTTGATGGCGAAATACCGATTGTAGTTCGGATTGGTCACGACGCCGCCGCGCAGCGAGAGCAGCGTGGGATTTTTGTCGATGAAGATGTTGTCAACGTTCTGCGAGGAGTAGTCGTTGATGGCGTCGATGTGCTGGCGGCTGTAGAGCAACTCGATGAAGAAATCCCGGCCGATCGCCTGCTCGAGCGTGATCATGCGGTTGTCGAAATCCTGCACGAGGCGGTTCCCATAGCCGAGCACGTTGGCCTTGTAGGGAATCGGCGGGCTCAGGAGCGTGGGATTGCGCTCGGCGGTGGTGCCAAACTGGAACGGCTTTATCGGATAAATCAGGCCGTTCATGTTGATCGGGGCGAGCGGCAGAGCGGCACCGCTGCCGGAAAAAGTTAGCCCAGCGTAGGGAAAATTGCGCGGGATATCGAAGCCGGCGGCGGCGAGAATGCCGCGCGGGCCGGAGGCGGGCGCCGGCGCGGGAAGGATGCCGGGGGGCTGCGGGGCGTTGCCGAGGTTCGGTGCGGGTGTGCCGGTCGCGTTGTTGACGGCGCCGTTGAGAAATTGGGTCGGGATTTCTTGTCGGCCCGCCTGAACCCAAGGCGTGATGCCGTCGGCAGCAGGCCACGGGCGGACGTTGAGCGCATCGTAGTGACCCTTTTCCGTCGAGAGACGCAGCGTGGTGGAACGAAAGGGATTGGCCGTCAGCGCACCGTAAATGCGATCGGATTTGCGGTCGGAGGGCTTGCGGTCGGTCTCACGATTTTCGTGGAGGCCGGCGACGCGGACGGCGAGGCGCTGGGGGATGACTTGGCGGTTGAGGTCGAAGGTGCCGCGGGCGCTGTCGTTCGAATCGAAGCGAAAGGTGGCGCCGTAGCTGTTTTTGTATTGGGCGCGTTTGGAGACGCTGTTGGCGATACCCGCGGGATCGCCGATGCCGAAGAGGATCGAGTTGGGACCGCGGGAAAAGGAGAAGCGCTCGACGTTGTAGGCGTCTTCGTAAACGCGGTATTTGATGAAGTCGCGGCTGGCGGAGCTGACGAGGTTACCGCGGACGTAGTAGGAGATGCCGAAGAGGGAATTGTTGCCCGTGGAATCGCCGGCGAGGCCGCCGCCAAAATACGAGGCGGAGTTCGGGACGAAATTGATGAGGTCCTGCATGTTCGTCAGCGCGAGGTCCTGCATGAGCGCGGGGGTCACATCCGTGATGGCGGCGCCGACGAACTTGTTGGGCGTCGAGAGGCGGGTGCCCGAGAGGGTCTCGCTGGCCTCGTAGCCCACATCCTTCGAGGTGGAGACTTGGAACGGAGAAAGCATCACGGCATCGTCCGTCGAGGGCGACGAAGGAGCGGTGGTCTGGGCGTCGACGGAGCCGAGGGAGATCCAGCCGGCGAGAGCGGCGAGCAGAGTGCGGGGAGTTTTGGTCATGGGTTGGGTGGTCGGTGCGCAGTCAGGGGCGGAGGAAAAGGGGGCAGCCTCGGTCGAGGCGCGCGTGGCCGGCGGGGAGTCAGCGCGCGCCGGGGCTATTTTTTCGGTTGGAGGGGTGGATGCGGGGTTCGCGCTCGATGCGCAAAATGCCGCGACGTTTGTCGCGGCGGGCGCGGAGCACGGTGCCGGCGCGTGCCGTCGATCGCGAGGCGCCGCGCCTCGGTGAAAAGCAACGCCCGCGCCGAGCGGATCGGCCCCTCCGCACGCACGCGCCAGACGCGCAGATACGACTCCTGCACGACGTCGTCGACAGCGTGCATGGCGGGCAACGCCCCGCGCAAATACGCTTTGAGTTGGGCGTCGTGACGACGCGCTTCTTCGGAGAACCAGCGGGCTTGGTCGGTGGGGGGCGGCATCGCGACGGTGCCGCAGGCAGCGCGAAAGCCGCGGGCGGTTCAAGCGCGGAGTGGCGCCACGACGGACGAACGTCGGCGCGCGACTCAGAAGGTGAGGCGCGCGGTGAGCTGGAAGGTGCGCGGATTCGGATAGTAGCCGACCCGGCTCATCACGCGCGCGGGGCTGGTGATGTCGCCGTTGCGCGGGCGGAGGCCGGCGCCGTTGTAGATGGGGTCGGTGCGTTTGAAGAGATTGCTGACGTTCAGGCCGAGGCTGAGGCGCAGGCTGTCGCGCAGCTTCAGCTCGTAGCCGAGCGTGGCCGTGGCCATGTGCCAGGCGTCCATGTAGACGGGGGTGTTGGCATCGACCGCCGGATCGTCGATGGCCTGCGTCGGATTGGCGGGGTTGGCGATCGTATCCGAGCCGCGGTTGCTGAGTTGGATTTTGCTGCGGAACTGCAGGCCGGCGCCGACCCGCAAGTTTTTCAGGAGGCCGCGACTGAAGCGGTAGTCGGTGTAGATGTTGGCGGTGTATTTGTAGGCGGTGCTCACGATCGGTGCATTGGCCTCGGCGGTGGAAATAAAGGTCTGCATCGAATTCCAGTTCGCGATGGCGGCGGTGATATCCGGCGAGGCCGAGGTGGCGATGCCCGGGTTGGTGGCGAGATTGGTCGTGGCGTCGATGACGGCGCCGGTGTCGAGGACGATCTGCCGGATCGCGGCTTTGTTGGCGGCCCAATAGGCCATGGTCTCGGGGTAGCGGTTGTTGGAGTAGTTTTCCGGCAGCGCGTAGTTGAGCGTGAGGCGCCAGTCTTTGGTGAGATTGGCCACGACTTCGAATTCGTAGCCGTTGGCCCAGGAGTCTTGGTAGTCCTGATAGGGGGCGGGCACGAGGCCGACGCCGCGGGCGTTGATGCCGTCGACCGAGAGATCGTTTAGCGCGTTGGCGCGAGTGAGGATGCCGATCTCATTGCGGTCGACGCCGGTCGCGGAGTGCGTCGCGGTGGTGCGGTATTTGGAGACCGAGGCATTGAGGCGTCCGTCGAGCAGGGTGAAACGGATACCGGCGTCCCAACCAATGGAGACGGTGGGTTCGAGCACGTTGCCGTTGATCGCGAGGACGGAGCGCGAGGTGTCGTAGGTTTGGGCGAAGTTGTAGAAACCGCCGAGCCACTTCGTCGCGTTGACGATGCCGCCGTAGGTGTGGGTGGACACGCGCTGGTCGAGGATCGGCGGGTTGTAGAGGGCGCGTTGGGTGCCTGAGAGACTCCAGTAGTTGGCCGGGGCGGCGGGGTCGAAGAGGAGCGTGCGGCCATCCCAATTGGTCGGATACGCGGCGCGGGTGTTGGTGTGCAGGGCGTTCCAGGTCGTGACCCGGAAACGGTCCCAACGCTTGCCCGCGAGGAGGACGAGGCGGCCTTGGAAGAGTTTGGCGAAGGCGGAGGCTTGGAGGTAGTCGAACTGTCGTTCAGCGGAGCGGTTGTTGGCGTCGGTGTAGCCGAGGTTGAGGAGTTCTTGGACGGGGTAGGTGGCGCTGGTGCCGGCGATGGGATCGGTGTAGGTCACCTGATTCGGGAGGGCGTAGGGTTTGGCCTGGTCGAGGAGGTAATAGCGGAAGCCCATGGAGTCGTTAACGGGGCGTTGGCGGATGTCCGGGTTGCGGGCCATGACGCTGGTGTAGGTCCGGTTGTCGGTGTGCCGGTTGCTGCTGCCGGCCATCGTGTTCAGGCGGAAGGTGCCGAAGCGGGTGCCCTCTTTCAAATAGGCGAGGCCGGCGCGTTTTTCATCCCAGATATTTTTTCCGACGCCGATGTCGTCGCGGGTCGTCTCGACGAAAGGCTGCAGGTAGTAGGGGTTGGTTTTGCCGTCGGGCGTCAGCCGGTTGATGTCGACATAGACGTCGGTAAAACGTTGGGCGAGGAAGTTGCTGCGGCTGCCGTTCTCGGTCTTGCTGTAGGCGAGTTGGAGGTAGAAGTCCTGGCCGATTTGCTGGTCGAGATAGAGCGAGAGATTTTTCACGAACCGGCTGAAGGAGGTCAGGTCCGGCAGAAAAACGTAGCTGGGGCCGGGGACGAAGAATTTCGACTTGGAGGTGGCGATATCGAAGCGGCTGACGGGTTCGTTTTCGGTGCCAAAAATTCGTGCGCCGGCGGCACCGAGGCTGCCGGTGTTGATCGGCAGCACGCCGTCGACGGGCGTCGCCGTGGTGGCACCGCCGCCCATGGTCCGCCAGGTGTTGGCGAAGTTCACGACGGTGGCGTTGTTCGAGCCGGGGAGCATGAGCAGGTAGGGCGTGGTGGACGAACCCAAGCGCTCTATACCGACGGCGTTGGAGTTGACGCCGCCGGGCAGCGTGGGGGTGGGCGCGTTGACGGAGGTGAGGCCGTCCCAGCCCGAGACGCGGTCGTTGAGTCCGTTGACGCCGATGCGCTCTTTCGACTGGTAGTCTTCGAAATCGGCGCGGAGCTGGGTCTTTTTCCACGGACGCAGGGAGGCCGTGAGGTAGACGCCGTCGCGTCGATCGGAGGTATTGTCGCGCCACGTTTTCGAATCCTGTTTCAGCAGGCTGGCACGCACGGCGAACTTGTCGCCGATCGGCTGGTTAAAATCGAAGGTGGCGCGGCGCGCACCTTGGTCGGAGACGCTGAGGGCAAGTTCGCCTTTGCGCCGGTCGAAGGTGGCCTGCTTGGTGAGCAAGATGGTGGCGCCGCCGAGGCCGCCGTTGCCGATGAGCAGGGCGTTGGTGCCGCGGGCGAAGTCGACGCGGTCGTTGTTGTAGACGTCGGTCATTTGCCCGAGCTCGAAGAAATTGCGGAGGGTCTTGGTGATGACGCCGCGCACGCGGGTGCGGGTGCCGCCGTCGAGGTTTTGGAGACGGTCGGTGACATCGCCGCGGGCCTGGTAGGAATTGACGGCCCAATCCATGGCCGTCTCGGTGTCAGTGATGGCGAGGGTATCGAGGAATTCCTTGGTAAGGACAGAATACGCGAGCGGGGTGTCCTTGAGGTCGGTCGCCATGCGGCCGCCGGCGAGCGAACTTGCGGCGACGAAACCGACGTCTTTGTCGGTGCTGACGGCGAAAGGTGAGAGGATGACGGTCTCGCCAGCGGTGGGCGCAGCCGAGGTGTTCACGAGCGCGGTCTGCGCCGGCAGGATGGTGCCGGTGAGGGCGGCGAGTGCGGCGGTCAGACGGGTGGGGAAGGATTTTTTCATCGATTGATCGGTTGGCGGACTGGGGTGGGCGGGGGCGGTCGCGACCGGTAGCGCCGGACGGATGCGCCGAATCACGAAGGCTCCGGTTTTCCCATCCACTTCCACCCTCAGCGCGGTGTGGGCGACCAGCCGTTCGAGCGCGTCGCGCGGGGCGAACGTGCCTTGCACGGGATTGGTCGTCACGCCGAGCACGTCTTCGATCAGGTAGACGAGTTGAGCGCCGGCCTGATCAGAAAACGTCTCCAGCGTCACCTCCGCATTCGCCGCCGGGAGGGCAAACGGACGTCGTGCGATTTCCGCACCGCAGAGGCGGGACGGAAGCAGCGCTAAAAAGAGGATCAGCGTGAGCGTCAGGGGGAGGCGGGAAAGCCGACCGACCTGACGGGTGAGGGGTAACATGGAGGAGGTTTTTCCATCGGCCCGGAAGCCGACGGCGCGGGGAAGACGCGGCGAATAGCGATTTCCGCTATCGTGAAGCGGACGATTTTTTCCGCAGCACGAGCGAACCGTCGGCGGAGTGTTCGACGGCGAGGTCGAGGGTGGTGGCGAGGAGCTGGGTGAAGCCGGCGAGATCGTCGGCACGGAAGCGACCGCCGACGCGGAGCGATGCGAGCGCGGGATCGGCCAGGATGACGCGCTGGCCGGAGCGGCGTTCGAATTCCACGGCGAGCTCGGCGAGGGTCTGGCCACCGAGGCGCAGGAGCGGGGCCTGCCAGGCGAGCGTGCGGGAAATTTCGTCGGCGGAGGCGGTCGTGACGACGACGGACGTCGCGGGCGAGACGGGCGCGAGAGAAACGACGGCGCGCTGGCCGGGGCTCAGCAAAGGGATGGGCTCCCGGGCGACCGGCGCGTAGGCGGGCGTGGGTTCTGCGGAGGATTTGAGCTGCACGATGCCTTCGGTGACGAGGACGTCGACGGCGGATGACTGGAGGTGAACGTTGAAGGCGGTGCCGACGGCGCGGACGTCGAGGTTGCCGGCGTGGACGATGAAGGGACGCGCGGGATTTTTCGTGACGGCGAAATGAGCTTCGCCGCGGGCGAGGAGGACGCGGCGCTCGGTGGCGGTGAATTGCTCGACGAGTTCGCCGCCGGTGTTGAGTTGCACGACGGTGCCGTCGGAGAGGGTGAGCTGGCGGGGAGCGGCGGGCGACGTGGCGACGGAGGTGGCGGGCGCGGGGGTGCGCGTGAAATGGGTTGCGACGAGGGCGACGGCTGCGGCGGCGGCGAGTGAGGTGAGGACGAGGCTGCGGCGCCAGAAGGAGCGACGGCGGGTGGCGGCGGCGAGGACGGGGGCGGCGGCGTTTTCCGGGAGACGGTCGAGGAGCGACCACGTGGCGGAGGAGCGTTGCATCGCGGCGGCGTGGCGCGGATCGGCGGCGAGCCAGAGCTCGTATTCAATCGACTCGGACGCGGAGAGGCCGCGGTCGCGCCGGATGGTCCACTGCGCGGCGGTGGCGCGGAGGCCGGAGTCGTCGGCGTTCATGGGGCGAGGAGCACGGTCAGACTGACCGCCTGAAGGCGGAACTCCGAACAGCTCAAATCGTCGGTTCGCTGGCGCTCGCCGCTACGGGACAATGGTTTCATGGCAGGCCGTGGCGGGCGAAGAATTCTTCGCAGCGGTGGAGGGCTTTGGTGAGCTGGGCTTCGACGGTGTGCACGGAGATGCCGAGCTGTTCGGCGATTTCGCGGTGGGAGCGGTTTTCAAATTTGCGGAGGACGAGGATTTCGCGGCAGCGCGGTGGGAGTTCGGCAATCGCGGCGGCGAGGAGAGCGGTCTCCTGCTGGCGGCTGGCGGTCTCGGCGGCGTGGGGCGCATCGTCGAAGACGCGCGAGGCGACGGAATCCGTTATCGGAGAAGTTTGGGCGGTGGTGCGGCGGCGACGGAGATCGCGGGCGGCGTTGCGGGCAGTGGCAAAGAGGAGTCCGCGCGCGTGGGCGACGGGGCCGCGGGCGTGGGCGCGGAGGAGGCGGGCGTAAGTTTCCTGCACGAGGTCGTCGATGTCGGACGGGTTGACGAGGCCGTGGAGATAGGCGCGGAGAGCCGGCTCGTGGGGGGCGAGCTCAGTGGAGAACCAGTGGGTCTGATCGGGTGGCGGGGATTCCACGGAGGCGAGGTGGAGTGGGGGCGAAAGGAGAGAGGCGAAGGTCGATTTCGCGCCAGCTCACCGACGCGTGGGCGCGGTGGAGGATGCTGGGGCCGGGCCTGCGCCCGACTGTGCCCAAACGGGGGTGCCAAACCAGTCGTGCATTTCTTTGGTGAAGGGCGCGACGACTTCGCGCGGTTCGGGGACGTGCCCGCGGTCGCCGGTTTCGACCATCCATGTGTCGAGGGCGACGCGGAGGCGAAGGAGGGCTTCGCGGTGTTCGGGCTGGGTGGACGCGACGAGATTTTTGATTTCGTGCGGGTCGGTGCGGAGATCGTAGAGTTCTTCGCAAGGGCCGGTGCGCTGCATGAGTTCGAGGGGCGCACCGGTGAGTTTGCCCTCGGCCAGGAGCTGGCGCATGAGCGGATAGATTGGGAAACATTTTTCCTTGTAGCGATTGAGGGAGGCAAAGGTGGGGCCGGTGCTGAGTGTGCGGATGTAGTGATAACGCGTGTCGTGCACGGAACGGATGCGCTGTTCGGTTTCGTCGATGCGATCGCGCGCGGCGAACGCGTAGCTGCGGGGCGGGGTGGTGCGCTCGCCGATGAGGCTGTGGCTTTGCATCAACAGCGGGCGAGGGATGTTCGCGGCCGCGAGCGTGGTGGCGGTGAGGTCGAGGAGGCTGACCAGCTCGTCGTTCACCGTGCCGGGGGCGTAGCGGGCGGGGGCGGGAAAATTTTTCGGCCAGCGGATGATCAGCGGCACGCGCAGGCCGCTGTCGTAACACCAGTGGATGCCGCGCGGCTCGAGGCGGCCGTTGTCGCCGAAGAAGATGATCACGGTGTCGTCTTCGCGGCCCTCGGAGCGGAGTTTTTCGAGGACGACGCCGAAGCGTTTGTCCATGCCGGAAACGGAATTCAGGTAGCGCGCCCATTCTTCGCGCACGACGGGATGATCGGGGTAATAGGGCGGCGGGGTGACGTTGGCGGGCGTGGCGATTTTCGCGTGCTCGCGCTCGCCGACCCACTCGGCACGGGCGTGTTTCCAAGTCTGGCGGTCGTAGATGTCGTATTCGGACTCCATCGCATTGACGACGGCGAAGAAGGGGCGGTCTTTCGGCAGGGCGGACCAGTCGCTGGAATTTTCGTGATAGATGGGGCCTTCGTTGACGAAGTTCAGATCGAGTTTGCCGGTGCCGATTTCTTTTCCGTCGAGGGTCTTGAGGTTGGCGGTGAAGTAGCCGGCGTCGCGCAACCGGTGGGTGACGGGCCGCACGCCTTCGGGCAGGCGGTAGGCGTCGGTGCGATGCGAGCGCATCGGGTGCGTGTCCGTGCTCGTCTGATACATGCCGGTGAAGAACGCGGAGCGGCTGGGCGCGCAGGTGGGATTGGTGGCGATGACGTTGGTGTAGCGCACGCCCTCGGCGGCGAGCCGGTCGAGGTGGGGCGTGCGGACGTTTTTCGCGCCGTAACAGCCGAGGTCATGCGCGAGATTTTCGCCAGCGAGCCAGAGGATGGAGGGGCGTCGCGGGGCGGGGTCGGCGGCCGAGGCCGAGGCAACGAGAGAAAGCACCAAGCACGGCAGAAGTCGGGGTAACAGCATGGTGAGAGACAGAGGCGAAACGGGTGGCCGAGGGCGAGTCGGGAAACGCGGCCGGAGCGGTGCAGGCGCGTGAGTTCCGCCCTTTCAGGGCTCTGGTTCTCTCGTGGATATTTCCCAGGGCGTTGCCCCGGGCTTTCGTATTTTCGCCCCTTTGGGGCTCCCGTGGGCAGCGGCGACCCGTTGTGAAAACAGCGGGGCACCGTATCACCGCGGGGAACGATCAGGGCGGGGGCAACGGGACCTGCGTGGGGTGCTGGAGGTAGGCGATGAGGTCGCGGACGTCGTCGGGCTTGACGGCTTCGAGGAGGCCGGCGGGCATGACGGACTGGGGCGATTCTTCGAGTGAGGCGATTTCGGAGCGCTCGACGGTGACGGTCTCGGTGAGCGTGCGGATGCCGAGGGTGCGGGTGGTGCGCGTGGCGATGAAGCCGTTGAGGACGCGGCCGTCTTTGAGTTTCACGACGGTCATGCGGAAATCGGCGGTGACGACGGCGCTGGGGTCGGCGATGTTTTCGAGGAGGTAGTCGAGGTTGTCGCGGCCGGCACCGGTGAGGTCGGGGCCGAGGGCGCCGCCCTGGCCGTAGAGGACGTGGCAGGCGGAGCAGAGAGCGTTGAACACGGTGCGGCCGCGGGATTTGTCGGCGGCGGCGAGGGCGGCGGGGGTGAGCTCGGTTTTGAGACGGGCGATGAGTGCGGTTTTGTCGGCGGCGGGTTCGCGGAGTTCGCCCCACGCGGAAGCGAGCGCGGTGTTGAGAGAGGCGTCGTGGAAGCTGCGGATCTGGCGCGCGTGAAACGGCGTGAGCACGTCGCGGGCGATGCGGCCGGCAGCGAGTTCGACGAGCAGCGCGCGGGCAAAGGACGGGCGGGAGACGAGTGTCTCGAGGACGGCGGGGCGCTCGGAAGGATGAAAACTGGAATAGCTGCGGGCAATTTTTTCGCCGAGGGAGGGATCGTCGAATTGCGCGAGACCGCGGACGGCGACGGCGTTGAGGAAACGCACGCGGAGGACCTGCTCACAGATGGCGCGGAGATCGGGCGGGCGATTTTCGATCAGCGTGCGGAGCGCGGCCATACGCGGGGCGAGCTCGGCTTTGGCGTCGAGGGCGAGGGCTTTCACTTCGTCGAGCGCGCGGCCGTCGCCGAAGAGAACGTGGAGATCACGGACGCGGGCGGCGACGGTGGCATCGGCGGAGGACGCGAGGGCGGCGGCGAGGGCGTCCCACGCGGCAGGCTTGGGCGCGCGCCGCCATCCGCGGAGGCCCTCGGTGAGACCGGTGAGGAGATCGGCTTGAAACGCGGCGGATTTGGCGGAGGCGGCGGCGACGAGGGTGTTGAGCGGCGCGGGGGATTTCTCGATGTCCTCGGCGAGGCGGCGCGCGATGAGCTGGCGCGTCGCGGGGAGTTCGCAGGCGACGCCGAGATCGGCGAGGGCGGTGGCGTGGCGCTCGGCGAGCGGGATCAGGCCATACCAAATGAGCAGCGGGAGATTGTGATCGGCGGCGTCTTCGCTGCGGCGGACGAGGGCGGTGGCGAGGGCGGGGCGGGCGTCGACCGGGAGACGTTGCAACGTGGAGGCGAGGGCGAGGCGCACGAGGCCGGAGGAATCGGTGGCGGCGAGGCGGGCGAATTCGGCGAGGACGGGGGTGGACGGAGCGGGGGCGCCGGCGCGCACGGGGCGCTGGCTCATCATGGTATCGAGCGGCCAAAGATCGCTGAGGAGGCGAACGGCCCAGGTGCGGACGTGCTCATCGGGATCGCGGAGACGGGCGAGGAGAAACGCTTCGTCGGTCGCGCCCATGGCGTAGAGTGTCCAAAGCGCGCGGAGGCGCTGGACAGGATTGACTTCGCGCGTGCCGGCGAAGTGGGTGCGGAGCTGCGCGGCGGCGGCGCGGAGATCGGCGTTGAGACCGCGGGCGGCGCGGCCGGCGAGCTCGAGGCGGGCCTGGCGGACCCACCACTCGTTGGCGTGGGAGTGGAGCGAGACGAGATCGTCGAGATCGAGGCGAGCGAGGTCGCGGGCTTTGGGGAGCGACGGGGTGCCGTAAGTAATTTTTTGGATACGGCCGCTCAGGCGGTTGACGCCGGTGCTGTTGTGACACTCGCCGGTGTCGCTCCAGTCGAGCACGAAGACGCCGCCGTCGGGACCGTAGCCGATCTCCTGGCCGCGGAACCACGGGTCGCCGGAGAGGAAAAAATCGGGGCGGTGGCGGGCGATGTAGCCGGAGCCGGAGCGGACGAGGAGCTCTTCGTTGGCGCGGCGGCCGTGGAAGTTGAGCGTGAAAAGATGGCTGCGGTGGGCGGCGGGCCAGTTGTCGCCGAGGTAGATCATCATGCCGACGTGGGCGTGGCCGCCGCCGAGGGCGTTGGCGGCGCCGTCGCGGGATTTGGTCCAACTATCGGACGTGTCGAAGTGCCAGTGGTCGGCGTGGAGATCGATGAGGCGGTAGGTGTGGGGATTGGGATCGATGGTGTGCGGTCGCACGTAGTGGGCGCCGGCGATGCCATGCCAGAGGTGGCCGTTGACGGTGTTGATGAAGAAGAGTTCGCCGTGTTCGTCCCAATCGTGGCCCCACGGGTTGGTGGCGCCGGCGCTGAGGACCTCGACGATTTTGCGCTGCGGATGATAGCGCCAGAGCGTGCCGCGCAGAGGAACGCGGGCGGCGGCGGGCGTGCCGGGCGCGCCGAGTTCACCGGGGGCGGATGCGCCGCAACGGCCGTAGAGCCAACCGTCGGGACCGAAGCGGAGCCCGTTGGCGAAATTGTGGTAGTTTTCCGTCGGAATCGTGAAGCCATCGAGCACGACCTCGGCAGGACCGTCGGGCACGGTGTCGCCGTTGCGATCGGGAATGAAAAGAAGCTGCGGCGGGCACATCGCCCAGACGCCGCCGTGGCCGATCTCGACACTGGTGAGGCGTTGCAACTCGTCGGTGAAAATTTTACGCGAACTGAAGCGACCGTCGCCGTTGCGATCTTCAAAGACGACGAGGCGGTCGCGGAAGCGCAGATCGAATTTCAGGGTGCGCTCGGCGTAGGTGTAGTTTTCCGCGACCCAGAGGCGGCCGCGGGCATCCCAGGCCATGGCGATGGGATTTTGCACGTCGGGCTCGCCGGCGAAAAGCGTCGCTTTGAAACCGGGCGGGAGCTGGAGCGACGCGACGGACTCGGCGGCGGACATGGTCGGGCGCGCGAGGTGTTGCGGGGCGCCGGAATTGGCGGGGGCGGGGAACTGGGCGCGGGCGACGGGGACGAGCGCAGCGAGAGTGGCGAGTGCGAGGGAGGGGAGAAGAGCGGGGCGCATGGGGGCGTAACAGGGCAGGAGGAAAGGGAAGGGACGGGGAAAGGGGCGGGAGGGGAACCGCTAATTTGCGCTGATTTTTCGGAGGGCCTGGGGGCGGCGGGAGTGTGCGGGCTTCGCCTGATCGGC